>PLMF01000278.1 GCA_003142355.1 Bryobacterales bacterium | reverse complement strand
GTGGGCTGGAAAGGCGGTCTGCTGCGGCACGTAGCCGATGCGGGTGTTGCGGCGCATGGAGATGGAACCGGAATCGGGCTCGAGCTGGCCGGAGAGAATCCGCAGCAGGGTGGATTTGCCGGCGCCGTTGGGACCGATCAGGCCGAGGCGCTCCCCTTCGGAAATGCCCAACGAGATGTTCTCGAACAACGCGCGCGAGCCGAAGGTCTTGGAGATGGAGGTGCAGCTTTCGAGGAGGGCCATCTATTCGTATCTCAGGGCCTCGACGGGATCGAGTCGCGCGGCCTTCACCGCGGGCCAAACGCCGAAGAAGACGCCTATCGCCACCGAGACCGTGAACCCGGTCACCAAAGCCCATGCGGGCACCACGGAAGGCAGGGACGGCACCAGCGCGCCTACCAACATCGTTATAAGAATGGCGATCGCGATGCCCAGCAGGCCGCCAGCGCCGGTGAGCGTCATGGCTTCCACCAGGAACTGGCCGATGATGTCGCGGCGGCGGGCGCCCACGGCTTTGCGCACGCCGATTTCCCGCGTGCGCTCGGTGACGCTGACCAGCATGATGTTCATGACGCCGATGCCGCCCACCAGCAGGCCGAGAGCCGAAATCGCGATGGCCACCAGGCCGATGAGGCTGGTGATGTTGTCGAACTGCTGGATGATCTGATCGGGCGTGGAGATGGCGAAATCGTCTTCGGCGCCAGTGGGCAGACGGCGGATGCGGCGCATGACGCCTTCCACTTCCTGGTAGGCGCCCTCGCGCATACCGGACCGGGCCTTGGCGATGACCATAAAACGGTCCACCTGCGGGTAACGGCTTTGGGCGGTGCGCAGCGGGATATCGACGGCGTTGTCCATGCCGTTCTCGCCGAAGAATCCGCCCTTGGCCTTGGCGTAGACACCGGCGATAATGTACTCGGCGCCATCCATCATGAACGCGCGATCCACGGCATGGCCGTTGGGGAAAAGGGCCTCGGCGACGCTGGCTCCGATGACGGCCACGTGGGCATCGCGCTGGTCTTCCTCGGGGGAGAAGAAGCGGCCCGCGTCCAGATCGCGCGGCGAGATCTCGATCATGTTGGGAGACAGGCCGGAGACGTTGATGGTGTCGGACTCGTAGCCCGGCACGCGCGCGGTGATGGGTTTCCCATCCACCACGGGCGGGATGTAGAGCACCAGGCCGGTGTCTTCCACGGAACTGCACCAGCGCTTGAGGTACTCGGCGTACTCGGGCTTCATGGCGCGGCGCTTGCGCTCCTTGGGAGAAGGATTCATGTTCGGGTCGCCGGAACTCTTGAAGAGGAAGATGTTGTCGGGGCCGAGTTGCTGGAAGAAGGTGACCACTCCCTGGCGCAAACCGGTGAGCAGCGAAGCCACGGTCACCACGGTGGTGATGCCGATGACGATGCCCAGGATGGTGAGCAGCGACCGGAAGCGATGGGTCCACACCGCGCCCACGGCCACGTGCATGTTCTCGGCTACGCTGATGTTCACGGTTCACTCCGCACGAAGGGCCACCACGGGATCGAGTTTGGCCGCGCGCGCGGCCGGGTACCAGCCGGAAGCGATGCCCACAATGCTGGAGACCGCCAGTGACAGCGCCACGTAACCCAGGGTGATACTGAGCGAAAGATCGAAGATGCGGCCGAGCAGCATGGTGGCCACTGCGCCCAGGCCCACGCCGCAGGCGCCGCCCAAAGTGGCCAGCACGACGGCCTCGATGAGGATCTGCATCATGATGTCGCTGCGGCGCCCGCCCACGGCCTTGCGGATGCCGATTTCGCGGGTGCGCTCGGTGACGCTCACCAGCATGATGTTCATGATGACGATGCCGCCCACGACCAGCGAGATGCAGGTGACCGGCACCACCACCGCGGCCACCATGCTCAGCAACTGGTCGATGAAGCCGCGGATGGCATCGGGAGTGAGGGTGTCGAAATTGTCATCCTGGCCGGGACGCGCATGGAAGCGGGTGCGCAGCGCGACGCGCGTTTCATCCAGGGCGCCGTTCAGAGTGAGGCCGCTCGCGGGCTTGGGGCGGCCGAAGAGCGCGAAACCGTTGCCGGGACCGTAGAGGCGATTGAAGGCGGTGATGGGAATATACAGGGACTTGTCCTGGTCGCGGCCGAAAGCGGAGCCGAGCCGCTCCTGGACGCCGATGACCGTGAATTCGACGCCCTCGATGCGGACGATCTGGTTGAGCGGCGAGGCATCACCGGGAAACAGCGTGGTGCGGACGGTATCTCCGATGACGGCGACGAAGGCGCGGGAATGCTCCTCCTGATCGGTGAAGAAGCGGCCGTCGACCACGCCGATATCGCGGATGCTGGCCATGTCGGCGGCGGCCCCGAAGATGGTGGTATCTTCGCAGATCAGGTTTTCCCGCTTGACGTCGGAGACGTGGTTGCGGTAGGGGCTGTACAGCACGCTATCCCCGTTGACCGCTTCGAGGAAGCGGTAGTCCTCGGTGCGAATGGGCTTGTTGCGCTTCACCTTGTCGAAGTACTCGCGGCGGCTGAGGCGGCCGGTGGCTACGATCTGCGCCACCAGAAACGATTCCGAGCCGAAAGCCTTGGCGGTGCTCTGGTCGGCGTACACGCCCAGCCCTTCGATGGCGGCGCCCACCATGATGACGCTGGCCACCCCGATAATCACGCCCAACAGGGTGAGGAAGCTGCGCAGCTTGTGCGCGCGGATGGAATCCATCGCCAGCCAAAATGCGTTTTGAAATTGATGCCAGGAGCGGGAAAACCCCGGGCCGGATTCGGCCATCTGTATCAAGGATAACGTATGATGAAGGTTCGGCACCACCGATGCCCATCCTGCGCCTGGCCTACACCACGCAATTCCTGATCGCGCTGATTGCCGTTTTTGTGTTGTGGAGCCAGGTGGGCGGCCAGAGCCACCTGGACCTGATGCCCTGGTACCTCAAGCTGGCACTCGGGGCGGGGGCTGCATTCGCCGCGGTAATGGCCACCGCGGCCGCCGTTTCGCACGATCACGCGTGGAACGGCCGGACATTGAAGTGGTTGGGGATCATGGTGGCATTGCTGGTGGGCTGCGGCCTGGCCAGCTACTACTGCCACCTGTACCTGGAAAGCGACGAGGGAGACGAGCAGCAGGAGAGCAGCCTGACTTCGGACGGAGCCGAGGCGGTGGCACTCGGGGCTTGGGCGGCGGTGGTTCCGGGTGTACCCTATGAGTTAAGGAGCGACCTGTGAAAGTCGGCGTATTTACTGCACTGCTGGCGCAGTTGTCCCTGGACAACGTTCTCAAGAAGCTGACAAGCCTTCATATCGATACCGTGGAACTCGGTACCGGAAACTACCCCGGCGATCCGCACTGCAAGCTCTCGATGCTGGACAACCGTGGGGAACTGAACGAATTCAAACAGAAGCTGAGCGACGAGGGCTTCACCATCAGCGCGCTGAGCTGCCACGGGAATCCGCTGCATCCCGACAAAGCGCGCGCGAAACACGACCAGGAAGTAAGCCGCCAGACGATCCGGCTGGCGGAGAAGCTGGGGGTGCCGGTGGTAGTGGACTTCAGCGGCTGCCCGGGCGATTCCGCCGGGTCGAAATGGCCCAATTGGGTGACCTGCCCGTGGCCGCCGGATTACCTGGAGATCCTCAAGTGGCAATGGGACAAGGTGGTGGCGCCGTATTGGACCAAGCAGGCGCAGTTCGCCGCCAATCACGGCGTGAAAATCGCCATCGAGATGCATCCCGGGTTCGTGGTCTACAGCCCCGAAACCATGCTGAAGCTGCGTTCCATCGCCGGCCCGACGATCGGCTGCAACTACGACCCGAGCCACATGTTCTGGCAGGGGATCGACCCGATCGCCGCCATCCGCGTGCTGGGCGATTCGATCTTCCACGTGCACGCCAAGGATACGCAGATCTACGAGCGCAACCTGCCGCTGACGGGAGTGCTCGACACGAAGAGCTACACCGACGAGCGCAACCGCGCGTGGATCTTCCGCACGTGCGGATACGGCCACGGGGCCGGGTGGTGGAAGGAATTCGCCTCGACGCTGCGCATGTTCGGCTACGATTACGTGCTCTCGATCGAGCATGAGGACAGCATTCTCTCGCCGGAAGAAGGCCTCACCAAGGCGGCGGAGTTCCTGAACGGAATCGTCATGAAAGAGAAGCCTGCCGCGGCATGGTGGGTGTAGGGAGCTGTCCGCTTTCAGCTATCGGCTATCAGCTAAACCGGCGCGCGGCCTGAGCTGACGGCGGCTATACTAGAGTTTTCTAATCCGTAAGAGATCCACATTCTCAAGGAGCACTCATGGGCGTGAAACGTATCGGTATCCTCACGGGCGGCGGCGACGTGCCGGGGCTGAATTCCGTGATCAAGACGGTGGTCTACCGTGGAAGCGAGATGGGCTGCGAGGTGATCGGCATCCGCCGCGGCTGGGAAGGACTCACGCATGTCAACTTAGAGGATCCGGCCAGCCGCACGCGGTACATCCTGCCGCTCGACCGCGAGAACACGCGCACCATCGACCGGACGGGCGGCACCTGGCTGCACAGCTCGCGCACCAGCCCCTCCAAGATGAAGAAGCTGCCGCCGGTTCTGGAGGGCCAGGAGTTTCCGACGGCGGAATCCACCAAGAAGGGCGTCACCAGCAAGACGTTCGACGTGACCAGGGCGGTCAAGAAGAACATCGAGACGCTGAAGCTGGATTACATAGTCGCCATCGGCGGCGACGATACGCTGAGCTACGCGGCGGAGTTGGACCGCCAGGGCGTGAACGTGATCGCGGTGCCGAAGACCATGGACAACGACGTGCGCAATACGGAGTACTGCATCGGCTTCTCGACCGCGATTACGCGCGCCATGGACGCCATCGAGCGGCAGCGGGTGACGGTGGGCTCGCACGAGCGCATCGGCGTTTTCCGCGTATTCGGACGCGACGCCGGCTACACGGCGCTCTACACCGCGTACGTCACCTCCGTGCGTTGCTGCATCCCGGAGTATAAGGTCAACCTGAAGCACCTGATCGAGTTGCTGGTCGCCGACAAGAAGAACAACCCCAGCAACTATTCGCTGGCCATCCTCTCCGAGGGTGCGGAGTGGGAGGGCTACGAGGTGAAGGAGTACGGGGAACCGGACGCGTTTGGGCATCGCAAGAAGATGAGCGTGGCGGAAGACCTCAGCAGCGAAATCAAGGCAGCCACGGGCGAAGAGACGGTGGTCAGCGACCTGACCTACGAGCTGCGGTCGGGCAGCCCGGACTTCGTCGACCGGCTGGTGGCCTCCACCTTCGCGAGCATGGCCGTGGACGCCATCGAGGAGGGCAAGCACGGGCTCATGACGGCCATCAGCAACGGATGCTACGTCATGGCGCCGATTCCCGATCCGAAGCTCGGCCCGCGCCGGGTGGACGTGGCCACCATGTACAACACCGAGCGTTACCGGCCGACATACGACGGCAAGCTCGGTCTCCCGATCTTCCTGATCCGGGCATAAGCTTGAACTGGAAGCGGCTGTTTTCCGGACTTCGAGACGGGCCGGGAGGGCCGCGACGCGACGCGCGGCTGACCCCCGAGTTGCGGGCGCGGATTCAGTCTTCATTCGACGAAGCCGCGGGCGACGAGGAGCACTTCCCTTCCACCATCGATCCGCGCATTTATCACGTGAAGCTCATCCGGAATCATCTCGGCGATCTGGGTGGCAAGCGCGTGCTCGACGCCGGCTGCGGCAAGGGCCGATTCGCGCGCGTGTTGAAGGAGCAGGAGCCGGGCTGCGAGATCTGGGGTCTGGACATTTCCGAGGAGATGCTGCGATTCGTGCCCGAGCGAATTCACACGCGCGCCGGCTCGATGACGGAACTGCCGTTTGAGGACGGATTTTTCGATGCGGCGTACGCCACCGAGTCGCTGGAGCACGCGGTGGAAATCGAAAAGGCGGTGAGCGAGCTTTGCCGCGTGGTGAAGGCGGGCGGGCGCATCGCCATCATCGACAAGAACGCGGAGCAATGGGGCAAGTTGAAGACGCCGGAATGGGAGCAATGGTTCACGCGCAAGGGCCTGGAGCGGCTGCTGCGGCGCGATTGCCGCGAGGTGTCGAGCCGGTACATTTCGTATTGGGAAGACGTGGAACCGGACGGGCTGTTCGTGGCATGGCTGGCGGTGAAGTAGGGGGGCAAGCGCGCCACGCCGCCCGGCGGGTCATCGTGGCTCTCTGTAGCGGTCCAGAACCTTTTCGAGCCTGCTCCTGTTGAACCATTCGAGTGCATTCCCACCTCTTCGACCGCCCCTCTTGTTTGCGAGTGGGAGGCGACCGTACGTGCCTTTAAAAACGAGGAGAAGGTCGTTTTCCAGTTGTTTCCATGTTTGCAGTTTCTGCCGCCCTCTGCACGTGACAACGTAGAACCGAAGTTCCTTGACTCCGTGGATCGTGAGCAGCGTTTGTGCACGGAAGGCCGCACTCGTTGCGATGCGGCCCGCGCCGACCTTCGTTGTGCCGATGTACACGATCGCGGAGCGGCCGTCGGGGTACTTCAGAGGCTTGTTTGCGGCTGCTTATGTACACGAGCTTGCTGCTCTTGAGGGCCGTGCGGGCAACGGTAAATGCAGGCTGCGTCGAGGTCTTGACCGTAAGTTTCCCTGCCATGTCTCTTTGAGGTTACTCTCCACGTTTGGCCACGTCAAGATCAGGGTCTATTTCAGCGACAGGCTGCGAAACTCCCTGATTGGGCGGGCATCCGGTTTCAGAGTTTCGGAGCCTGTCCCCGAATGTTGTGTCACGGAATGTTGAATGTTCCATTCATCGTTTCGATGCGTTCACCGGGCTTTCCTCCACACGGACCTTGACGTGTACGGTAAAACCGTACATACTGGAATCGAGGGACGACGTGCAACTCGTTCGCTTTCGTCATAAAGGGCTGAGGCAGCTCCATGGAGACGGCAACGCCAAGGGGGTGCCGGCCTCGATGGCCGACAAGTTGCGGAAGCTTCTGTTCGCCCTCGAAACCGCCGAGACCTTGGGCCAACTCGGCCGGTTCCCAGGCTGGAAGCTGCACCCGCTAAAAGGCGACATGACAGGATTCTGGAGCCTGACCGTCACCGGAAACTGGCGTCTGATATTCCGCTACGGCGAAGAGACGAATACGGCCAGCGAGATTGATTTGATCGACTACCATTAGGAGGACTCGAATGCCCATGAAGCGGCCGCCCCATCCGGGCGACCTGATCAGAACCGAGATTATCGAAGCCCTCGGTCTTACCGTGTCGGAGGCGGCGGAAGTTCTGAAGGTGCGCCGCGCCACGCTCTCCGACCTTCTCCACGCCAAGGCCGCATTGACGCCGGAAATGGCTCTGCGCATCGAAAAGGCGTTCGGTCCCGACATGAACCACCTGCTCCGCATGCAGCTCGCCTACGACGTGGCGAAGACGCGGCAGCACGCACGGGATATCGGAGTCAGGCGGTATGTGCCGGCTTAGGGACGGGCAAAAGTGGCTTCTCAGCCACCGGCGTGGCGGAGAGTCTCACTCCGCGGCGTCCCGATGAGTCGGGACGCGGCAGGCACGAGTGCCTGCGCCACAATGGGCCACGCAGTCAGTGTGAAGTTGGGCTTGCGTGGCATAATGGGACCGAAAGGCGGGATCAATTGAAAAGAATACTAGTGAACGGGGCCGGTGGGTTCATCGGCGGGCACCTGGTGAAACGGCTGAAGGCCGAGGGGTGCTGGGTACGTGTGGTGGATCTCAAGCGGCACGAATTTGCCGAGCCGCCGGCGGATGAGTTCATTGTGGGCGATCTGCGCGATCCGGAGGTGGTGCGGAACGCGGTGAGCGGCATCGATGAGGTGTATCAACTCGCCGCCGACATGGGCGGCGCGGGGTATATCTTCACCGGCGAGCACGACGCGGCCGTGATGCACAATTCCGCCACCATCAACTTGAACACCGTCGAATTCGGCACACGGGCCGGAGTGAAGAAGTTCTTCTACTCGTCGTCGGCCTGCATGTATCCGGAGTACAACCAGCTTGACCCGGACAATCCGAAGTGTTCGGAAGATTCGGCGTATCCGGCGGCGCCGGACAGCGAATATGGGTGGGAGAAACTATTCAGCGAGCGTCTCTACCTGGCCTACATGCGGAACCGCGGCATCCAAGTGCGCATCGCGCGGTTCCACAACATTTTTGGGCCCGAGGGCACGTGGCAGGGCGGACGCGAGAAAGCTCCGGCGGCGATGTGCCGGAAAGTGGCGGAGACTCCGGACGGAGGAGAAATCGAAATCTGGGGCGATGGGAAACAAACCCGGTCCTTTCTCTATATCGACGAATGCATCGAAGCGGTGCGGCGGCTGGTGGATTCGGATTTCACGGGCCCGGTGAACATCGGCTCGGAAGAGATGGTCACGATCGACCGGCTGGCCCAGATGGCGATGGAGATTGCGGGGAAGAAGCTGGCGATCCGCCACATTCCGGGACCTCTGGGCGTGCGCGGGCGAAACTCGGATAACCGGCTGATCCGCGAGAAGCTGGGATGGGCGCCCAGTCGGCCGCTGCGGGAAGGTCTGGAAAAGACCTACGCGTGGATCGCCCGGCAGGTAGAGAAGGGTTAGCTATGCCGTTCCAGGAAGTGGTGGAAGCCGAAGGTCACCTGATCGACTCCCACATCATGGAGAACATCTTCGACAAGGTCGTGGAGTACAGCGGCCGGTTCGAGGTGCAACAGTTCAGCATTGGCCGCACCAACAGCGAGCCTTCTCATCTCCGGTTGAAAGTCGAGACGCCCGATGAGCAGTCCATGGAGCGCCTGCTTCAGGAACTGCTGGGGTTGGGGTGCGCGGCGGCCGACACCGGCGACGCGGCGCTGAGGGAAGTGGAGCGCGACCGGTGCGCGCCGGAAGATTTCTACTCCACCACCAATCACAGAACTTTCGTGCGCCACGGCCAGAAGTGGATCGAAGCCGAGAACCAGCGGATGGATGCCATGGTGGTGGTCGGCGAGGGCCGGGCGGTGTGCCGGCGCCTGCGCGATATTCGCCAGGGCGACCGGATCGTGGTGGGGCTGCGCGGCATCCGCGTGATTCCCGAATCCAAGGAGCGCGACCGGCTGGCGTTCGCCTTCATGGCCAATGGCATCTCGTCGGAACGCCAGGTGGAGACGGCGGTGCGGCAGACCGCCGCGCTGGTGCGCCAGGCCGTCGAGCAGAAGCAAAAAGTCATCGTGGTGGCGGGACCGGTGGTGGTCCACACCGGGGGCGTGGCGGGGCTCTCGGCGCTCATCCGCAACGGCTGGGTGCAGGCGGTGCTGAGCGGCAACGCGCTGGGCGTACACGACGTGGAGGCGGCGCTGTTCGGCACTTCGCTGGGGGTGCGGCTGGCCGACGGCCGCCAGGAGGAGCACGGCCACCGCAATCACATGCGCGCCATCAACGCCATCTATCGGGCGGGGTCGGTGCGGAAGGCGGTGGAGTCGGGCCGCCTGCGCTCGGGCATTCTCTACGAATGCGTCCAGGCCGGGGTCCCATTCGTGCTGGCGGGCAGCCTGCGCGACGACGGCCCGCTGCCCGAGACNNTGCCTGGGCACCATGCTGCACTCCATCGCCACCGGAAACATGCTGCCAAGCTGGGTCAAAATTGTGTGCGTGGATATCAACCCCGCGGTGGCCACCAAGGTGAGCGACCGCGGTACGGGACAAGCCGTGGGGGTGGTGGCGGACGTCGGCCTTTTTCTGGATCTGCTGGCCAAAGCCTTATGAACCTGCATTTCCGTTAGCCGACCTGTTGCGCCAGTCCGTCTACAGCCGGATGGCGGGCTATGAGGATGTGAACGATGCCGAGCGGCTCTCGCAAGATCCGAGGTTCCGGCTGATTGGTTCCGGGAAGATTTGGGATCGTGGGGCAACGCCTAAGCCACACAGGATGGAAGGATGGCGGTTTAGATTATACTGAATGGGACCCAGAAGTCCAAAATGGGAATTCCCAATTATATGAACTGCCGGGCGGGCCGTGGACGTCAACTATGAAAAACCTACTCGCAATCTTGACCGTAACCGGAACCCGCAGGCTATTGGTGCTGATGCCGGTACTGGCAATAACGCTTTGCGGGCAAACACCGCAGCCGCACGCGGGCTGGAAACTGGTTCCGGGCGGGGAGGATCTCATCACCAACGGCTACTGGGATACAGCCAAACAGGGAGGTGCGCCGGCCTCGGTCCAGGTGAGCAACGGCGTGCTGACTGCGAGCACCTCGAGTGCGTACCTCGGATACCCCAACGTGCTGGCGCCTCGTCTCGAAACCAGGGGCGATTTCGGCGTGGTGGCCACCATCCAGATCGCAACCGGAACGAACGGACTGATTACACTGATGGGATCGCTGCCTACCGGCACGCTCTACTGGCAGGGATGGACAGAAGTCATATTCGGCGTCGATAACTCGAACAGCTACGTCTTCGGCTATTGGGATGGGGCGCACTCCAGTCCGGTGTATCAGGTCCTCAAGGGGTCCGCCGCTGCAACCGGGACAATGACGATGGAGTTGCTTCACCAGCAGGGACAGTTTCTGTTCTACTTCAACGGCGCGCAGTATGGGCCGATTGCGGATCCGGGTTTCTTCACTCTCGGGTATGTTTATCCGGGGTTCGAGCTCTTTCCTAATCAGAAGATGAAGCTCACGCAACTGGCGTTCGAGGTTCCATCGGGCGACACGAGCGCGAAAGCGACCACGCCGGTTGGCCGGTTTCCACACGTTCATCCGGGCGATTCGCTGGGCTCGCTGGCCGCGGCGACGGGACGAAGTTTCGGCACGCAGGTAGGCACTGAACAACTCGCGCTCGGCCGCTACGGGTTGAATACCCCCGGCGTCACGGGCGGCGCGCCCGATCCCACATACGCACCCAAGGTGATGGGGGAATTCGATTCGATTGTCGCCACGTCCATGTACTTTTTCTCCACCGAGACCGGCCAGGGCTACTTCACATTCGGCGACGGCGACGCGATCCTCGTGGACGCAAAAGCCAATGGACTGCCCGCCCACTGCCACCATCTGATCGGACCCAACATCTACCTCCCGGATTGGGTGGTGAACGGGAAGTTCACCGCGACTCAGCTCACGGAGATCATGAAGACTCACATCCAGACCGTGATGGGCCACTACAAAGGCCAGTGTGGGTCCTGGGACGTGGTGAACGAGGCGCTAAGTGATACAGACGGTACGCTCAGCACCACCGACAATATCTGGGCACAGACCATCGGACCCAGCTACCTCGATATTGCGTTCCAAACGGCTCGCCAGGCGGATCCTGGCGCGAAACTCTACTACAACGACTACTATATTGAGAATCAGACAACCAAGACCCATGGCCTTTATAACCTGATTGCCGGCATGCAGCAACGCGGCACACCCATCGACGGAGTGGGTCTGCAATCCCACTGGATCCCCGCCAGTCCGGATCCGAACTGGGTTCCCAATCACGACAGCATGGTGGCCAACATGGCGCAGTTGGCGAAGATGGGGCTGACCGTGCGCCTTTCGGAACTGGACGTGCGGCTGCCGCTGCCGGCGACCAGCGCTACATTGGCGAGTCAGGCGGATATGTACGGCACTTCCGTGCAGGCATGCCTGGACAGCCCGAACTGCGTTGCGATAGCGGTTTTTGGCGCGGACGACAGCACATCGTGGATTCCTTCGGCTTATCCCGGTTACGGCGCCGCCACATTGTTCGATGAACATTTCCAACCGAAGCCCGCCTATACCAGCGTGATGAACACGCTGCGTGCGGCGGCGCTGGCCGTCCCTACCGCGCCGAAATTGACCGGCCCGGCAATTACCAACGCTGCCAGTTATGCGAACAAGGGCGTGGCTCCGGGCGAAATCGTGACACTCTTTCCGACCAATGTCGGTCCGGCCACCCTTACCGGGACGGGTTTCGACGCTTCCGGGAAGGTCCTGACTCTGATTGGGGGAACGCGTGTGTTGTTTGACGGCGTCGCGGCGCCGATGATCTATGCGCTCAAGAATTCGGTGGCTGCCGTCGTGCCGTATGAGATAGCGGGCCAGTCCTCCACCCTAGTGCAGGTGGAGTATAACGGCATCCGGTCGGTTGCCACGACGGTTCCGGTGCTGCCGGCCGTGCCGGGCATCATCACCGCCAATGCCCAGGGAACGGGACAAGCGAGTGCGGTGAACCAGGACGGCAGCACAAACTCGGCGTCCAATCCGGCGGCGCGCGGGAGTGTCGTGGTCCTTTACGCCACCGGGGAAGGGCAACGAAATCCAGCGGGGGTGACGGGCGTGCCGGCCCCGGCGTATGACGGACCGGTTCTCTCCCCTGGAGCAACGGTTGGTGGCATCGCGGCAAACCTTCCCTACGCTGCTTCGGCCCCGGGATACGTAGGGCTGATGCAAATCAATCTGACGATTCCGCAGTCGGCTCCAACCGGCCCAGCCGTGCCGATACAGCTCACCATCGGCACCGTTCAGAGCCCATCGGGAGTCACGATTGCGGTTCAGTAGGCGAGGCAGCAATGGCTTGCCTTGCGCGACAATGGAATGGTGTTCTACCGTCTGAGAGCTAACCAGCCATGAAACGCGCCTACACCGATGAACATGCGCGCGCCGGCGTCAGCGCCGCGCTACCCGAGATCGAGACCTGGCCCAACCAGTACGCCGATTACGAGATTGAGATCGTCATGCCGGAATTCACTTCCGTCTGCCCCAAGACGGGTCTTCCGGATTTCGGCAGCATCGCGCTGCGGTATGTCCCCGGCAAACGCTGTCTGGAACTGAAGTCGTACAAAATGTACCTGCTAGCGTACCGGAATCTCGGCATTTTTCAGGAGAACGTGGTGAACCGGGTGCTGCGCGACGTGGTGAAGGCGGCCAACCCGGTGAGCGCTACCGTGGTTGGGGATTTCTCGCCGCGCGGCGGGCTGAGCAGCGTAGTCACCGCAAACTGGAGCAGGAAACGTGGAAAGCGCTGAGCTGATCGCCATTCTGCGGGAGGTCCGCGAGCGAGTGCGCGAACAGCGCCCGGAGGGCGTCCCCGTGGCCGACCTCATGGGGCTGGTGCACGCGCGCGATTCGGCGCTCGGCAAAGTGGCCGCGATCGGCACGGTGAACCCGCGCAGCGGCGGGCTCTCCAACTCCGTGGTCCAGGCATGGAAGCGGCTGGTGGCTCGGGTGCTGGACTGGCACGTCCGGGAGCAGGTGGAATTCAACCGCCAGGTGCTGGCATGCGTCGATGCGGCCATCGAGGCGCTCAATGAAGACAACCGCGTTTTGGTCGAGCTGGGTGGCCGGATTGCGGCGGCGCAAGAGAATCTCCGGGCCGCTCAGGAAAGCCTCGGACAAGACATTCAGGCGGCCCAGGAAAGCCTCGGCCGGGATATTCAGGCGGCCCAGGACAGGCTCGGCCGGGACATCACGGCGGCCCAGGAGGGCTTGGGCGAAGAGATCCGGATAGTCGAAGAACGCCTGGGCCCGGAGCTGGCGGACATACGCAAACATTGGGCCGAGTGGCGGGCGGGATGGGAGCACAAGCTGGCCCAGAACGAGATCCAGTTCCTGCGCAGCGTGGCCGATCTGCAAGGCGCTTTTCAGCACCGCGCCACCCTGATGGACACGAGCTTCCGCGAGACGGTTCGCGCGCAGCACGCCGATTTCACGGGCGCGCTGGAGCGCAGCGCGGTGGAGATTCAAAAGCGGCTGTGGCTGGAGTTCGAGCGCACCATTCATGCCGAACTCCGCATTATCCGGCAGCGCAGCCAGGTAGTTGCGGTTGATGCAGCAGGGGCCGGGCATGCCCGGCCCGTACAGGAGCAGGCGCCGGGCATCGACATGGCGCGTTTCGCGTTGTGCTTCCGAGGGTCCGAGGAGTATGTGAAGGGAGGGCAGCGCCAGTACGTTGCGAATTTCGAGGGATGCCAGAACGTCCTGGACATCGGCTGCGGGCGCGGCGAATTTCTGGAAATCATGCGGGAGGCGAACATTCCCGCGGTGGGCATCGATCTCAGCGGGGAGTCGGTCGCGATCTGCCGCCTGAAAGGACTCCAGGCGGAGACGGCGGACTTGTTCACGTACCTGGCCGGCCTGCCGGAGGAATCGCTGGACGGCATCTTCTGCGCCCAGGTGGTGGAGCATCTTCCGCCCGAGCGGCTGCCGGAGATGATCCAGCTCTGCGCCGGCCGCCTGGGGCGCAACGGGGTCATGGTCATCGAAACACCCAACCCGGAGTGCCTGGCCATATTCGCCACGCACTTCTACCTCGACCCGACGCACGCGCGCCCCATCCCGCACAAGCTGCTGGCTTTCTATCTGGAGGAGTCCGGTGTGGGGATCATGGAGGTGCGCAAGCTGGCCCCCGCCGTGGAATCGATGCCATCGCTCGGGTTGCTGCCGGAGGCGTTCCGCGAGGCATTCTTCGGCGGGCTGGACTACGCGATCATTGGAAAGAAGCTGTGAGGGGGCCATTTAGGCCGTTGACAAGGCCTAAGAACTCGGCGTATATTTGCTAACATACTGATCTGTCAGTGGTTTGCTGGTAATTGGCCCATGGTCTCGTTCACGATGGAGCTTGACGATAACAAAGCGCGCGTGCTTTTCCGTGCCCGCTGCCTGCCGCGGCTGGTCCAATGCCTGCAATCATTGGTGACACAGTGATCGGCGGAGGCGTAATGGCCGTAGACGAGGACAACGAGCAGGTGGACCTGGGGGCCCCCGAGAGCTACGAGAATCTTCTCGACGATTACAGCCACTTCGCGCCGCCCGCAGCCGACGAAGTTCTGCAAGGCACGGTCCTGAGTATCACGGCCAAGGATGTGATCGTCGATTTCGGGTACAAGTGCGAAGGACTCGTGCCCATCGAGCAGTTCCAGACTGCGAGCGGCGAGATTACGGTACGTGCCGGCGACGCCGTGGATGTGATGATCGACCACGGCGAGCAGCCGGAAGGGTATGTGCTGCTATCGCACACGCGGGCCGCGCGACTGCGGATCTGGGACAACCTGGAGAAGGCCTACCAGGAGCAGCTCATCATCTCGGGCCGGGTGCTGGGCCGGGTGAAGGGCGGGCTGGCGGTGGATGTGGGCATCAAGGCGTTCATGCCCGGATCGCAGGCCGATCCACGCCCGGTTCATAATCTGGATTCGCTCACGGGACAGGACATTCCGGTCAAGATCATCAAGCTCAACCGCCGCCGCGGCAACGTCGTGGTGTCGCGCAAGATGGCGGTGGAGGAAGAGATCAACGTCCGCAAGAACGCCACGCTGGACCACATCAGCGAAGGCGCCATCGTGACGGGCGTGGTCAAGAACCTCACCGAGTATGGGGCTTTCATCGACCTCGGCGGCATCGACGGGCTGCTGCACGTCACGGACATGTCCTACGGGCGCGTCACGCACCCTTCCGAGATGCTGCACGTGGACGAGGAGATCACGGTCAAGGTCCTCAAGTTCGATCGCGCCAAAGAGCGGGTGTCGCTGGGCATCAAACAACTCGAGCCCGACCCGTGGGAGGCGGTGGCAGCGCGCTACGGCGTCAACAGCCGGGTGATCGGGCGGGTGGTCAACGTCACCGATTACGGCGCTTTCGTGGAGCTGGAGCCCGGCATCGAGGGTCTCATCCACATCAGCGAGATGACGTGGTCGCGGCGCATGAAGCATCCATCGAAAGTGGTCAAGCCGGGCGATCAGGTGGAGGCGGTGGTGCTGGAGGTGCACTCCAAGGACCGGCGCATTTCGCTGGGCCTGAAGCAGCTCGAACCCAACCCTTGGACGACCATCGACACCCGCTATAGCGTGGGCTCGGTGGTGGAGGGCCGGGTCCGCAACATGACCGACTTCGGAGCCTTCATCGAAATCGAAGAAGGCATCGACGGCCTGGTGCATGTTTCCGATCTGTCCTGGACCAAGCGCGTCAAGCACCCCTCGGAGGTCCTCAAGAAGGGCCAGGTGGTCCAGGCCGTGATTCTCAATATCGATTCGTCGGCCCACCGGCTTTCCCTGGGCATCAAGCAGCTCCAACCGGACGCCTGGGAAAGCTATTTTCAGAATCACCAGGTGGGCGATACGGTGCATGGCCGCGTCTGCCGGCTGGCGAGTTTCGGCGGTTTCGTCGAATTGGCCGACGGGGTGGAAGGCTTGTGCCATTTCTCCGAAGTGCCGGGCTATACGGGCCGGCGCGGGCCGGAGCAATCACCGCTGGCGGTGGACCAGGAGTTCGATTTCAAGATTGTCAAGATGAGCGAAGCGGAGAAAAAGATCGGGCTGAGTCTCCGCGCGGTGACGGAAGACGAGGAGAAGAACCGTCTGGAAGACTACCAACGCCAGGCCGCGGCCGCCACCACAACCATTGAAGAGGTCATGAGCCTGAAAGACCGCAACCTCGAATAGCTTGCAAATTTCTTCTATTCAGGCGATACTGCGGTTTCATAACGGATTGATACCTAAGGAGAGTGCGATGACGAAGGCCGATCTGATTGAAGAAGTCTCCCGGGTGGTGGAAATGACCCGGAAGGAATCCGAGGTCATTGTGGAGGCCATTTTCGACAGTATCGTTCGTTCCCTGCGCTCCGGCGATAAGATCGAGATCCGCGGATTCGGCAGTTTCCGCACTCGCCAGAGACAACCCCGGATCGGCCGCAACCCGAAAACGGGCGCGCGGGTCGAAGTGCCCGCGAAGAGGATTCCGTATTTCAAACCCAGCAAGGAACTGAAGGACGTAGTGAACAATTCGGCCGCGCCAGGCTCGGTGGCGCCGGGCGGGTCTGAGACGCCGCCTTCCCCCGCGCCCGAGCAGGTTCCGAACCCGCAATAGAATTGGTCCCGGAATAGCATGGACTATCTCTGGACCCCCTGGCGGTATCGATACGTCACCATGGCAGGGGATGGGGGCGAGTGCGTTTTTTGCGCCGCCGCCCAGGCGTCCGACGACAAGGAGTGCCTGGTGGTGCACCGCGCCGCGCGCTGTTTCGCGATTCTCAACCGATTCCCTTACACCAGCGGCCACCTGATGATCGTGCCGTACGAGCACGTCGCCGCGCTGGAGGAGCTTCCCGACGAAACCCTGGTGGAATTGATGCGCCTGGCGCGTGATAGCGTGAAGCATCTGCGAACGATCTACCATCCGGAAGGCCTGAATCTGGGAATGAACCTCGGCCGCAGCGCCGGCGCCGGCATCGCGGAGCATGTGCATCTCCACGTGCTGCCGCGCTGGAGGGGTGACACCAGCTTCATCACCACGGTGGGGGAGACGCGCGTGGTCCCCGAGGACCTGGAAGTCACGTGGGAGAAGCTCGGCCGCGCATTCCGCGGCGAGTGAGCAATCGCTCCCTAATCCGCATATCTCACACATCGAGACCGAGGGCTTCCGCAAAGGGGCGAAAACCTGGGGACTGACGGATGTGTCCGCGCGGCGGTGTGACGACACGGTGTTTGGCGAGGGGGACGCGCGCCTTGGGACACATTCGTTCAGTCCCCAGGTTTTCGCAGACCATTCGGGCGGCGGAGGGGGACGCCGTGAAAAATGCGGGCACGCGGCTCGGAAGCTATTGGGCGTCGGAAGGATCCACGGGCTGGCGGGCGCCGGTGACGGCGTAGCGGATGTAGGCGACGATATCGGCCAGTTGCTGGGGGGTGTGCTTGTCGACCGCCGGCGGGTGCTTCCACTTGGCCGTATTGGTCATCGATTCAATCTCAGTCAGGTCGAATTTGCGCAGTTCCGGCGGCGTCTTGGAAAGGTCATAGAGCTGGATGGTCTTATCGTCCTTGGCGCCCGGCATCGCCGGAAACGTTTCTTTGGACTTCAGCCTGACGTCCTGCACGTACTGCGCGGCGGTGGAACGAACCGCCATCACAATCGCCGCCGGCGTGAGGCGCCCGATGCCTCTCAGGTCCGGCCCAACCGCCGTACCGCGCCCTTTCAGTGAGTGGCAACCGGAGCACCCGTTGGCGGTTCCAAAGAAGAGAGCCTCACCCCGATCAGTCTGTTGCGTAACGGCGGCCTGAGCCAACATCAACACGATCCAAAACATGTCCGGACTTCCTTTCGGTGCTAGTTATGATACCACCGTAGAATGAAGCACGCGCCCGGAAGTTCTACAATTGATTCATCGCCATGCCTCGCGAACTTCTGATCCAGTGCCCGGACGGCTCGATGAAGACGGTTGCGCTCAGCGGGGAGCGGCTTTCCATAGGAAGGTCGAGCGCGGCTGAGCTGTGCTTTCCGGAAGACGCCGGGCTATCCCGCCAGCACTTCGCCTTCGAGGTCCAGGGCGACGAATGGACGGTGCAGGACCTGGGCAGCAAGAACGGCACCTCCGTCAACGACATTCCGCTCAAAGGCCGGCTCATCCTCAAGCCGGGAGACCGCGTCACGGCCGGCCATATCGTGGTGGTCTATGCACCCGCTGCCGGCGGCCCCGACCCCAGCGTGGTGGTTTTCGAGGGCGGCGAGAGCGATTCCCCCGCCACCTCGACCCAGGTCACCAGCCTCGAAGGCGCGCTCTCCAACCAGACCATGGCCAGCGAACGCGGCGGGCCAAGAGGCTCCGCGCCCATGCAGGCGCTCATTCGCGCCGGCCAGGAATTGGCCGAGAACCGGCCGCTGGCCGACCTCTTCCCAGTCATCCTCGACCTGGCCATCCAGGCGGTCAACGCGCAGCGTGGGGTGCTTCTGATTTTGGAAGGCGACACGCTCGTTCCCCGGGCGCGCAAGGGCGAAGGTTTTCGGATCAGCACCGCGGTTCGCGACCGCGTGCTCAACGAAAAATCGTCCATCCTGGTGCGCGATGCGCAGCTCGACGACGCCTTCAAGGGACGCATGAGCATCGTGGAGCACAAGGTACACACCATGATGGCAGTGCCGCTCCAGACCAAGCAGCGCATCATCGGCCTGATCTACCTCGACTCGCCTTTCGTCCTCCGCGAATTCACTACGGACGATCTGAGCCTGCTGACGGTGATGGCCAACGTGGCCGCGATCCGCATCGAAAACGTGCGGCTGGCCGAGGTGGAGGAGGCGGAGCGCATCATGCAGCGCGACCTGACGCAGGCGGCCGAGATCCAGCGCCGCATGCTGCCGGAGGAGGCGCCGCGGGTGCCGGGCGCGGACCTGGCCGGGTTCAACGCCGCGTGCCGCACGGTGGGCGGAGACTACTACGACTTTTTTCCGTACGCCGGCAGCCGGGTGGGCCTGGCGCTGGGCGACGTCTCCGGCAAGGGTATGCCGGCCTCCCTCATGATGATGGCCCTGCATGCGCGGGTGCAGGTGCTGGCCGAAGATCCGGGCGATCTGGCGTGGTTCATGACGCGGCTGAACAAGGCCACCTGCGCCAAGTGCCCCTCCGACCGGTTCATCACGTTCTTCTTCTCGGTGCTGGACGCGGCTACCGGCGAGCTGGCATTCGCCAACGCCGGGCACAATCCGCCGATTGTGGTCCGCGCTTCAGGTGAATCGCAGATGCTGGAAGGCGGCGGCCCGGTGCTGGGTGTCCTGCCGGCTGCGCCCTACGGCGAGATGCGCGAGCGTCTGGGCCCGGGCGACTTGCTGGTGCTCTACAGCGACGGCGTGACCGAGGCCAACAACGCCAACTTCGATGAGTTCGGCGAAGAGCGCTTCATCGAGGTACTGAAGCGGCATCGCCACCAGCCAGCGGCGGCGATTGTGGAAGCCGTCACCAAAGCGCTCGGAGAATTCGCCGCCGGCGCTCCGCAAGCGGACGACATCACGCTGGTGGTCGCCAAGCGAGTTTAGGCCGCAAGCGGGGGGATGGGCAGGCAAAGCATGCCCCACCAAGAGTGCTATTCTCCCTGTTTGGTGACTCTTAGGCTTCCCGAAAACGCTTATACGCCGCTTCCGCCTGGAACGGCGTACCAACCGCTGGTTCCGGCGTCCACCAAGATGGCCGAGATCACTCCACGGTCGGTGGGGTGGGGGCTGTTCCTGTGCGTCGTGTTTACGGTGGCGTCGGCGTATTCGGGTCTGAAGGTGGGGCAAGTGCTGGAGGCGGCGATTCCGATCTCGATTCTGGCGATCGGGCTGGCACGCCTCTATCCGCGCCGCTCGACGCTGCTGGAGAACGTGATCATCACCGGCATCGGCGGCCTGGCGGGATCGGTGGTGGCGGGGGCCATCTTCACGCTTCCGGCTCTCTACATTCTGAAGCTCGATCCGCACCCCGTCGAAACCATCCTGATCTGCCTGGCGGGCGGGTGCCTGGGAGTGCTCTTCCTGATCCCGCTGCGCCGCTACTTCGTGCGCGACATGCACGGCCTGCTTCCCTACCCCGAGGCGACCGCGATCACGGAGGTTCTGGTCACCGGCGAGAAAGGCGGATCGCAGGCGAGACTTTTGCTGGAAGCCACGGCCATCGCAGGCGTCTATGACTTTCTGGTCACCACCTTTCACGTTTGGAAAGAGTACCTGGATTTCCTGTTCATTCCCACCGTGCGAACGCTGGCGGAGCGGGCCAAAATGGTGTTCAACTTCGACGCCATCGGCTTCATTCTGGGACTCGGTTACGTGATGGGGTTGCGCAGCTCGCTGATTCTGTGCGCGGGCGGCGTGCTCTCGAACCTGGTGCTGGTGCCACTGATCTGGATGATCGGCAGCCATATTTCCGACAGCGCGGTATATCCGGCGCAGATACCCATTGCGCAGATGACCGCCACGCAGATTTTCCGCGGGTATGTGCGTTTCGTGGGGGTGGGGGCCATCGCCACGGCGGGGATCTTCGGGATTCTGAAATCGATGCGCATCGTGGCGGGATCGTTTGGCATCGCGATGCGGGCTTTCCGGCGCGGCGAAACGCAGGGGGAGCGAACCGACCGCGACATTTCCGTGATGGCCATCCTGCTGGGAGTGATCGCCAGCGCCATCGCGGTGGCAGCGTTTCTCGCGAATCTCTCGGGTTCGCCCGCGCTGATCTTGGCCGGGGTGGCGCTGACGCTGGTCTTCTCGTTCTTTTTCGCATCGGTGGCCGCCAATGCCATCGCCACCACAGCGCGAAATCCGGTGTCGGGCATGACCATGCTGACCATCATGATTTCTTCGGTGGTCCTGCTGCGGTTCGGGCTTTCCGGCACCACCGGCATGTTCTTCGTGATGGCGCTGGCAGGCATGGTCTGCACGGCGCTTTCGGTCTCCGGGCAAACCATCACCGATCTGAAGACCGGCTACTGGCTGGGTTCCACGCCGGCGGCGCAGGAGAAGGTGAAGTTTCTGGGGGTGATTGCGGCATCGGTGGTGGTGGGCCTCATCATCGTGCTGCTGGCGCGGGCGTTCCAATTCGGCGAGGCGGCGCCGGGAGATATGCGCGCCGTGCTGCCATCGCCGCAGGCCTCGATCATGAAAGCCCTGGTGGAGGGGTTCATGAGCCGCCAGCCGGTGGCCTACCTTCTTTTCGGAGCGGGCGCCGCGATCGCCGTGATCATGGAAATGCTGGAGGTGCCGGCGCTCACTTTCGCGCTCGGAATGTATCTGCCGCTGGAACTGAACACGCCGGCGCTGGTGGGCGGCTTTCTGGCGCACTTCATCGGAAAACGCAGCCAGAAACTGGGTGGCAGACAGGGCGCCACAGTGCGCGAGCGCGGCGTGATCATCGCCTCGGGTTTGATGGCGGGCGGCGCGCTGGGGGGCGTTTTCGGCGCGGCGGGCCGTCTCATCCCAGGGTATAGCGAGGACTGGGTGAGGACGCCCTTCTACGGCCATGAGATGACGTCACAACTGATATCGGCTGTATTGTTCGCGGGCCTCTGTATCTACGTCTGGCGGAGGTCGCTGGGGCACAAGGAGGAAGCAGAGTCATGAGTGCGCGTTTTCGGGAACTGGTTGGCAACGCCATTCTGGGAATCGATACGCTGTGGGGTGGCGACGTGATGTGCGCTTCGGGGGTGGGCCGTTTCATCGCCGATTCGTGGTTCTCCGACGAGCCGCTTCCGCCGGCATACACCGACCCAACCGCCGCGCGGGTTCGCGAATCGGGGGGAGTCTCGGCCAAGTCGCCGGACCGGGAGGCGATCCAGGCGTATCTGGAGCGGGTAGAGATCCTCGGCGCCATCCGCGCTTTGAAAACCGAAACGCCGAAGTCCGACTACCTGGCCGGGCTGGCCCTGTGCTTCGAAACCATGTGGGACCTCGCCATGGAGATTCTGGGAGTGGGCGAACCGGTCCCGTATAGCCGCTGCGTGCAGGCATCCACGGGCCAGGCGCCGGAAGCGTCCGATCCTTCGAGCAAACGGGAACGTGTGGCCGAGCTGCTGGCCCGGGCCGGGTACCCTTCCCACGACCGGGAGTCGCTGCTGGCGGCGGTGGATGCCTGGAGAAGGGCGCGCGCCGTCCCCATGGCATCCATCAAGCCGCTGGGCGCCGCCGCCATCGCCTGGTTCGACCAGTTGACGGCCAGCAACGTAGTGCCGCATCTCCCGGCGCCGCTCCATTCGGTTCCGCGAGTCAATATCCGGTTTCTTCCGATCAAGGATGCGTGGTTCTCCGGGTCCATGAACTATTTGGGGCGGGCGCGGCGTTCGGATGGCGCGCCGGAGTACGAGGCCACCTATGAGATCAACGCCTCTCTGGAGATCTCGGTGCCGGAGTTCTTGCATTTGGTCAGCCACGAAGTGGTCCCCGGCCACGTGACCACGTTCGCGTACTTGCAAGATCTGTACGTGCGCGGCGCGGTGGGGTTCGAAGCCTCGGTGCTCACCATGAACACGCGTGCGGCCGCTCTTTTCGAAGGCATCGCCAACAACGCCATCCTGATGGCGCACGGGGTAACCGAGGTGGAAGAGTTGCCCGATGAGGACCTGCAAATCGGGGTGCTGCTGCCGCTGCTTCAGGACGACGCCAAGAACCAGGCATCGTATCTCACCTGGAACGACGGGGCGCCGCAAGCCGAGGTGGCGGCGGTGCTGCGCAAGGAGTTTCTGGTTTCGCCCGAGCGGGCGGACAAGTTATCGGGCGCCTGGGGACGCCATCCGTTGCTGGGGCGGATGTATTTGCCCGCATATCGCGCGGGAACCAACAAAGTGGCCGACTTGCGCCGCCGGTACCCGGCTGGGCAACTGCTGCCAGTGCTTTATGGCTGCTCGGGCCTGGTGGATGTGAGTACCATTGAAGACGCGTTTTTTTCGACGCCCGCGCCGGGTAAACTCCGACGCGGAGACGCGGAGATTTCGCGGAGGAAAGAACAGGAGAACAAAGTCAAAACCTGAGGGCGCAGAGGAAGCGGAGAATCGTGAAGAAGCGAGGGCAGAGGAAAGTTGGAGGCAATCAGCATGATCACCGCATCGCAATTGCGGATTGGGATGGCAATCAAGTACGAAGGACACAGATACAAGGTGGTGGCCGCGGTTTATCATCCCGGCCAGGGCCAGATGGGCGGCGCCACCCATAGCCGCCTCCAGAACCTGGACACCGGAACGTTTTGGGAACACAGCTTCCGCGCGGATCTGAAGCTGGAAGAAATCGCGCTCGAGAAGCAGGCGCTCGAGTTCCTATATGCCGACGGCGATCAGTGCTGCTTCATGAATCCGGAAACCTACGAACAAACCGAGGTGGCGAGGGACTTTGTCGGCGAGCCGCAGGCTGGGCTGCTGGAGGCGGGCATGAAATTGAGCGTCGAGTTCCTGGAAGGGCGGCCGGTGAGCGTATTGCTTCCGGATGTGCTCGAGGTGAAAATCATGGACACGGCCCCGCCCATACACCAGCAGCAGGACAACAATTACAAGCCGGCCAAACTGGCAAACGGCATTGAGGTGATGGTGCCGCAGTTCGTGAAGACGGGCGATGCGATCCGTCTGGATGTGCGGAACATGAAATACATGGATCGCGCCAAGACGAAGCACGGATAGCGGGGGGGCTGGGCAAGCTAAAGCATGCCCCACCCAGAACTGGTTGGCAGGCGAAGGTGCCTGCCCTACCGTTTACGAGCGGTGAAAGCCGCCGTCGCGGGGTCGTAAGCGAAGGTGTAGAGGACCTGGGTCTCGTTCAAGATCATGACCCGTTTCCATGCGGCTGCCACTTCAGCGGGCGAATCGAGACTCACAAACCGGCCAGAGACCTGATCGGGCATTTCAGCCACCGACGGGGGCAGAGACGCGTCACGGTCCAGTTCAGCGAGCGTGTGCGTCGGTCTGAGCGCGTTGTTCAGGTAAATCGAAACGTCTTGAGGCGGGAGCATAGCCGGCCTCCTTCAGGCAAGAGTCTACCACGCTTACGCGAAGAGTTCCTGGGCGCGCATCATCCGCTCGGCCACGGTCACACCGTGTGGGCACTGGACGACACAGGCCGGGCACTGGCCGCATCGCACGGCCTGGTGCTCGGCGGACATGCGTTGGAAGTGCTCGCGGCCGAGGGGGAATTGGCCGTAGCCGTCGGCATACATGACGAAGCGCACCATGTCGCCCACGGGCAGACCCTGGGGGCACTGGCCGGCGCACGTGCCGCACATGCGGCAGAAGTAGGGGGTAATCTCCTGCAACCGGGCGGTGAGGATCTTCTGGTCGGCGTCGGTGAACTGCTGCTGCGCCATGACGCTGAAGTTCTGCTCGAGTTGGTCGATGTCGGTCATGCTGGGGACGGTAGTGGCGATGGCGGGGTTCTTGATGACCCACTTGAGCGCGGCGGGCGCGAAATTGGCCGGCCGTGCCGGCGGCGGTGGCGGGGCGTCGGCACCCCTGCGGCCACGGCCTCCAACCTTGGCCATCACCTTCATGGCCACCAAGCCCACGCCGGCCTGGTTCAATTTATCGAGGGCGGGGCCCCATTCCGCGGCGGAGGCGAAGTTGTACTGCGCCTGAACCACTTCCAGTTTGGCTTCGATGACGCGATCGACGATGGCCGGCAGGGTGTGGGTGCTGACGCCGATGAAGCGCACCTTGCCCTGCTGTTTGGCCTTGCGCTGCGCCTCGACCATGTCGTCGGTGATCTGCGCCGCAGTGCCCAGGCCGTGGAGCAGCCACACGTCCAGGTGGTCGGTGTTGAGCTCCTTGAGACTGGTCTCAAGCTCGGCCAGGATACCCGCTCCGGTCTTCTGATCGCACTTGGAAGAAAGAAAAACGTCCTTCCGTTTGGCTCCCAACGCGGCTCCCACCATGCGCTCGTTTTGGCCGCTCGAGTAGTTGCGGGAAGTATCGAAGTAGTTGATGCCCATGTCGGCGGCCCTGGTGATCACCGTGGGGTCGGAGGTGATCATGCAGCCATAGCCGACGGTCGAGACCTTCAAGCCCGTCTTGCCCAGAACGCGGTAAGTGATTTTACCCGGAGNNAGCCAGGCCGGCAGCCAGGAAGTTGCGCCGAGAAGTATCGGTTTTCACTTGTGCCTCCTTCAGTTTCCGATGAACGGACCTGAAATGTAGAGGATAGCATCACTCGGCGCAAAAAGCACCCATTGTTGTCGTAAGGCCTTGTCGTAAGGCCTTTGCGCAACCTCCCCGTTTCTGATATTCTTTTCCGATATGCGAAGAATAGGGGTTTCGATAGTGCTACTTCTGTGTGCCTGCGGAGCGGCTTTCGCCCAGGGCACCACTTCCCGCGTTCTGGGCACGGTACAGGATGCAACTGGCGCTGTTGTGCCGGGCGTCACGGTCAAACTGATCAATGAAGGAATGCACGTGACCTTCGACACTAAGACGTCTGCCATCGGCACGTACGTCTTCGAAGCCGTGCAACCCGGTTCGTACGAGCTGGACGTGGAGGCCACGGGCTTTCGCACCTTCAGCTCGACGGGCAACCTGGTCACGATCGGGCAGCCGGCCACCATCAATGTGAAGCTGGAAGTGGGCGCGATCACCGACAAAGTGGAGGTCGAGGCGTCCGCCGAGGTGGTCCAGACGGGCACTTCGGGCAACTACGGCAACCTGGTGTCCGAACAGGCCGTGCAAGACCTTCCGATCGTGGGCACGCGCGGCCGCAATCCGCTGGATCTCATCTACATGCAGCCCGGCGTGGTGAACGGCAATGGGATGACCGGAGGCGGGGTGTTCGTGCACGGCGCGCGCGATCGCGCCTGGAACTACACGCTCGATGGCATCGACGTCAACGACTCGAGCCAGGGCGGGTCCAACACCACTTCGTTTCGCGTCAACCCCGACATGCTCGACGAATTCCGCGTGCTCACGGGCAACGGCACGGCCGAGTACGGGCGCAACAGCGGCGGGCAGGTGGCCATGGTCACGCGCTCCGGCAGCAACGCATTCCACGGCGACGGCTTCTGGTTCTACCGCACGCCGCGGCTGAACGCCAACGAGTGGCAGAACAACCTGGCCGGCGTGGGCAAGGCGCAGCTCCAACAGAATATTTTCGGGGGCGACATCGGCGGGCCGGTCATCAAGAACAAGACTTTCCTCTACTTCGAAATTCAGGCGCTGCGGGCGCGTTCGAGCACGCTCACCACGCGCACGGTATTTACGGCCACGGCGCGGCAGGGCATCCTGCGCTACGTGAAGGGGGGCCGCAACCAGCCGGCCGGCACAGCGGCCGCGTCGGTAGATGCCAACGGCAATCCGCTCCCCAACGTGAACATCGGGACATACAACGTAGCCAACAGCGACCCACAGCACATCGGCCTCGACGCCAGCATACTGACGGAGATGAAGAACGAGCCGCTCCCGAACAATTTCCAGGGCGGCGATGGTCTCAACACGGCGTCGTTTCTCTTTACGCCCCTGGCGTCGGAGCGCCAGCACGATCAGACCATCAAGATCGACCAGGTGATCAACACCAGGAACACGGTTTATGGCCGTCTGGTCTGGGGCCGCGATAACAGCAATTGCGACATCACCAACACCGGCCAGCCGGTATTCCCCGGCGGCCCCTGCCTGGTGAACACGCTGCGCGGGCCGCGCAACTTCGCCGTGAACTGGCGATTCACACCCAGCGCGCACGTCACCAACGAATTTGTGGTTGGGGAGAACCGCTACGACCCGATTTTCGGGCAGCCCTCCTCGCTCGAAAAGGTTTCCATCGTCACCGCTCCGGTGGACACCACCTGGCAGTATTACTTCGGCAACCAGCGCGTGGTGAGCACGTGGCAGTTCGTGGACAACCTGGCGTATTTCCGGGGCGCCCACGCGTTCAAGGTGGGCTTCAACCTGCGACGCGTACGCGAGGAGGATCAGCGCGGCTCGGTGGCCGGTCTGAACGCGTCCGAGGAGCTGAACTTCGACACCGGCATCAATACGGTGGACCCCGCCACCTTCGGACTGCCCTCCGATCTGAACACCACCTACGACCGGCCCAACTTCCAGTCGGATATCAATTTCATGCTGGGGCGCGTGGGGCAGATCGACCGCGGCTTCGTGAATCAAGGCGGGCAGTGGACCAAAAGCACTTTCCAGTTCGACACGCGCTACCCGGAATACGAGTTCTACGGGCAGGACACGTGGAAAGTGCGGCCCAACCTGACGGTGGATCTGGGGCTGCGGTGGGAACTCCGCCTTTCGCCCAACACGCCCCAAAACAACATCCTGATACCCAACCAGCCAATGGTGGCCGGCGGGGCGTCCAGCAATACCGTTCAGTGGGTGCCAGGGAACCTGTTTAAGAACCAGATGCACAATTTCGGGCCTTCGCTGGGCTTCGCGTGGGACCCGTTCTCGACGGGAAAGACCTCTGTCCGGGCCAACTACCGCATCGCCTATGACCGCATCAACACATTCGTGCTGGCATCGCAGATTCTGCCCAACCTGCCTGGTAACGCGCTGGCCGTGATCAACCAGAGCTTCGGCCAGGGCGGGGGCCGGCTGGCGAACCTGCCGGCGCTCAACGCTCCGTCCACGGCGCCCAGCGCTCTGACGCAGCCCGCGGCTTTCGCGGCCGCGTCGAACACGGTGGTGGACCCCAACATCAAGACGCCGCGCACGCACGAGTGGTCGCTCAGCATCCAGCGCCAGATTGCCAACCGCACGGTGGTCGATATCGC
>PLMF01000057.1 GCA_003142355.1 Bryobacterales bacterium | reverse complement strand
CTTTGCCGGCGTCGCCGGATTCGGCGGCGCCCTGAAGCCGGTCAAGAAGTTCACCGACCGCAAGAGCGCCGTGGCCCGGATCTGGAAGGCCATCCAGGGACTGGACGGCGCCGCGCCGGAGACGGCCACCGCCGCCCAGGAAGCCGCCACCCCCGCGCCCAAGGCGCCCAAGGGCGCGCCGAAGAAGGCCAAGGCGACCAAGGCTGCCGAGGCCAAGGACGCCGCCCCTGAGGCGCGCGAGGGCAGCAAAAAGTCCATCGTGCTGGACCTGCTGCGCCGCAAAGGTGGCGCAACCCTGGCAGAGATCGCCAAAGCGACCGACTGGCAAAACCATAGCATCCGGGGATTCATCAGCGGAACACTCGGCAAGAAAATGGGACTCACGGTCGAGTCCAGCAAGAACGACGTGGGCGAGAGGAGCTACAAGATCGGGAAGTAGGCCGCTGCGCACGGGGCCGCCAGCCGCGAGGCTAGCGGCCTTTTTAGTTTGAGGTCACTTTTCCGGTAAGCCTACTTGCCGACCGCTTATCGGGAACTAACGCCGCGTCAGGGTTGCTCTAGCAGGTGGTGGTGGAATGTTGTGGGGGATTCGCATCGTGTGCGGTGGGACTGCAAAACGCCAAGCCACGGGTCTTTATGTGGGTCAGTTTGACTTTCTTGTCAACGCTACCAATGCCGATTCGATTTCCCCAGACCTTCGCTCCAAATAAGATACTTCATTCATGCTGAGCCCACGTGCGGTAGGCTTCGCCAGGCTGCGCTGAATTTCCGCAAGGGCCTTGCGCGCATTTTCGACAGACTTGGCGGATTCTCCGGGATTAGTGTGAAGTCTTGCGCAATCGATAAAGACCATCGCGAGATCAGCGTCTAGTGCCAGGAATCCAAACCAACTTGGCATCGCATGTGCCATTTTGATATGCCGGAACAATCGTACCACTCGCCAAACCAGTTGGGGAACCGCGCAACCGGGAGCGGAAGGCGAAGCGGATCGCGACGAGGGAGCGCGGCTAACAGCCGTGCTCGGCGATGTGGCGCTTTACAGCCGCACGTGCATCCTGGGATTTAATCTGCGCTTCATCAAGCGCGTGTCGATCTTCCGCAGACCGTGTTCCTGTTTTGCCTCTCAGCGCCCTTGCGGCGCGGGAGTAGGCCAGTGCGACCCGGCTATGCTCCTCAATGAGTCTCGACTTCTCTTCACATTCCATCCGTTTTGAAACAAAGATCATACCAAACTGCCCGGCTTGTCACCACTACAGGAATGGCGCGAAAGGCCCGGCAGGTTTATTGCAATCTGCAATCATTCTTTCTGGTGACTCCAGAAAAACGGGGTTATCGTAGAACATCCCCGCATCCGGGAGGCACTCCCTCCCGATGTGCCTGGCCACCCGTAAAAGCCTCCCACCGCCGCACGATCACGTCGCAGTACCTCGGATCGATCTCAATCACGCGCGCCTGGCGCCCCGCCTTTTCGCAGGCGATGATCGTCGTGCCGCTCCCGGCGAACGGGTCCAGGATGGTGTCGCGCGACTTGCTGCTGTTGCGAATCGCACGCTCGACCAGCTCCACCGGCTTCATCGTCGGGTGCAGATCGTTTTTGACCGGCTTCTTCACAAACCACACGTCGCCCTGGTCGCGGGCGCCGCACCAGAAATGATCCGTACCTTCCTTCCACCCATACAGCATAGGTTCGTACTGACGCTGGTAATCGGAACGGCCCATCGTGAACGTGTTCTTCGCCCAGATGACGAACGTGGACCAGTGGCCGCCGGCCTCGGTGAAGGCGCGGTGCAGCGTGTGCAGCGTCGAAGACGACATGCAGACGTAGAGCGCGCCCTTGGTGACGGCCAGCATGTTCACGCAGGCCTCCCTAAGAAACTGCTCAAAGTCGGCGCCCAGGTTATCGTTGGCGATTGGCCTGTGCGTGCCCCGAATCTTGTCTTTCATCGTCGCGCCGTAGTTCACGTTGTACGGCGGGTCGCAGAAAACCATGTCGGCCAGCCCGCCAGCCATCACCTTCTCCACATCCGCGAGTACCGTGGCATCACCGCAGAGCAGGCGGTGCCGGCCCAGCAACCACACATCGCCGGCCACCGTGATGACCTTCTCCTGCTCGTCCGGAACCGCATCCTCGTCGGTCAATCCTTCGCGCGTCTCCTCCGGACCCGCCAGGATCACTTCCAGTTCCTCTGCGGAAAAACCTACGACATCGAGGTTAAAGTCGTCCTCCTTCAGCGACTCCAGCTCCACCCGCAGCATCTCCTCGTCCCACCCGGCGTTGAGCGCCAGCTTGTTGTCGGCCAGCACGAACGCCCGTCGCTGCGACTCGGTCAGATGGTCGAGAACAATTACGGGGACCTCTGCCATGCCGAGCTTGCGGGCGGCCAGCAACCGGGCGTGGCCGGCAATGATCACGCCGTCCGCGCCGACCAGGATCGGATTCGTCCACCCAAACTCGACGATGCTGGCGGCGACCTGCGCCACCTGCTCGTCGGAGTGGGTCCGGGAGTTCCTGGCGTACGGGATGAGCCTGTCAATCGGCCATAGTTCGACGATGAGATCGCGCAGAGCGCGCACTGTAGATGCGGCCCTCTCGAACATCGTGGCTTTGCCCTGCGCGATCTTCATCTGGATGAGGCCTTACGCCGCCTTGGGCTGCGTCTGGGAAGGGGTCGAGGCACCGCCCGAGGCGGTCACCACCACCGGCACCAGGGCCGCAATCGTCTGCGAGATGGCGGCGGCCAGAGCGCTCGCGATCACCGGCGTCAGCGACGTGAACAGGTTGGCGACGTTGGCGGTGACAGCCTCGGCGCTCACCGCTTCGCCAGCTCCGGCGGCGGCGACGGCGCCCTTTGTGGTCTCGCTGGCGGCCGTGCCGGCGGGCGATACCGTCTGCTGGCTCTCGGTCGTGCCCACCTGGCCGGACAACACGATGCCGGCGTTGATGGCGTGATCGATCGTGGCGGCGTTCTGCGCCCGCCGGCTGGCCGTCTGCGCCAGGTCCAGCGAGATCGCTTCCCAGGCGCGCTGCCGCGCCAGGCCTTCGCGCCGGTTGTCCAGCTCTTCATCGAAGAGCAGCTTGATGTTTTCGGCACCGCCCAGCAAGCTCGGCTGGTGGGTGACAGAAGGGGAAAGATTGGGATTGCTGTCTGCCATACGGGAAATTCCTTTCGGTTGGAGTTGCGGTTTCGGTCATGCAGCCCGGAACGCCGGGCCGCTATTTGGGTTGCTGCAAACTTGTTGAGAACGATTCTCTTGATGAGATCGGCTCAGGAGGCCTTCTTCGGGCCGTAGAAAGGCGCCGGACCGTGGTGCTGAATCCGGCGCGCGTCACGAAGTCTGGGGTTGTCCACCTGCTCGCTGGGCACACCGCGCGCGGCGGCGACAGCGGCCATCTGCTCTCCGGTTTCGGCGAGAACCGGTTCCTCGCCGGCGAGGTTCGCCAGCCGGCGCAGGATCACATCGCAGTACGCCGGGCTGATCTCAATACCGAATCCGGTCCGGCCGAGCACATGGGCGGCGGCCATCGTTGTGCCGCTGCCGAGAAACGGATCAAAGACGATGTCCCCGGCGTCGGAAAACGCCTTCACGAAGAACTCAACCAGCGCACGCGGAAAGGGGGCCGAGTGCGATCCCTGGCTGCTCTCGGACTTCACCTCAACGACATTGCTCGGCCGCGCGATGCCGGTAAACCGGCCATCCTCATCGGCGGCTCCCTGCTGGCCCGCCGCCGATCCACGAGCCCCGGTACCCAGTAGTCCGCTTCCGGAGGTCGACTTCGGATTGTTGGGCGAGTAGTCAAAGCAGTCCTCCGACTCGTGCCCGACTGCCTCCGGCCGAAATTTGATTTGCTGCTGGCGGCAGAAATGAAACACTGGTTCAAAAGCATTCTTGAATCTGTTTCCCCAACCGCCAGGCACGCCGTTGTCGGTCTTGCGCCAGCAGAGCTCGTCCACAAATCGCCAACCCCACTGGCGTTTGTGAGCGATAACCAGGTCCATCACGTACAGACTTCTTTCGCCGTCGTCGGCATGCGGCTTGATGTTCAGGAAGTAGGAGCCGTCGTCCGCAAGGATCGCCGCGATGTTCGCCGCCACGTCCCGATACCAATCGGCATACTGGTCCGGAGGGATCGGCCGGAACCCGCTCGAGGAGTCGTACTCACGCTGCGTGGCGTAGGGCGGCGACGTGATCACCACGTTGGCGCGGGAATTGGCAGGGAATAGTATGCCCAGAATATTCCGGTCCCTGCAATCGCCGCACACCAGGCGGTGCGGACCGATCAGCCACACGTCGCCAGGGCGGGTGACCGGCTGGGCCGGCGCCTCGGGAATCGCCTCCTCGACTTCGTCCACGGCCTCCGGCGTGTCGCCGATGACCAGCAGTTCCGCCATCTCGGATTCCGAAAAGCCGATGAGGTCAAGGTCGAATGCTTCCCGCTCCAGTTCGCGCACTTCCTGCGCCAGCAGCTCCAGGTTCCACCCGGCATTCATCGCCAGCTTGTTGTCCGCGATGATGTACGCGCGACGCTGCGTCTCACTGAGATGGTCCAGCACCACCACCGGAACCTCCTCGAGGGCCAACAGCCGCGCCGCCAGGAGGCGCCCGTGGCCGGCGATCACCCCCGCGCCGGAGTCCACCAGGATCGGATTCACGAACCCGAACTCCCGGATGCTTGCCGCGATCTGCGCCACCTGCTCGGGCGAGTGCGTCCGGGCATTGCGGTCGTAGGCCCGCAGCTTTCCGGTCGGCCAGATCTCGATCTGCCGCACCATGGCGGGCGTGATTATGGTTGTGCTCATCGACCCAGCCAGTTCGTCACGTCGAAGCGCCCGATGTATCGCGGATCGCCCACCGGACGGGGTTGCTGCGCCGCCACCGCGATCTCCGCTTGCGGCAGCGGAACGGGCCTGCGGGTCACCACCGATTCAAGAAACGCCCAGTGCTCTTTCGTCAACCGGGTGAGATCGCACAGTTCCGCGGCCGCACGGGCATACACGCCGCGCAGGTCCAGCGGCTCGTTGCGCACCACTGAATCCTGTTCCCACTCGACCTTGCCCGATGCCCGCACCACGCGCCGCTCCGAGCAGAGTCCTTGGAAGTAGACCTTCTCGTAAGCCGCCGGGAAGTGACAGTAGCCGGGCGGGAACGTCCCGCCCTCAAGCGCGGTCAACCGGAGCAGATCGTAGAACTCCTGCTTCGCCCAGTGCGTTCCAACGGCCCAGATCCGGACGCCCTGCCGCTTCTGCGCGGCGTCCGTCCCGCTCACACCCGAGATCAGCTTGAACGCATCGTCGTTGCCCTTCACCGGAATCACGGTACGGAACGAGCACACGCGCGTGCCTGCCGGACCATAGACCGGCTGCGGGTGGCGGCGCGCGAACTCGTACACCGGCGCCGGCTGTCCATCCGCGCGCCTCTGGAACCCGGTATCAATCGCCATTGCCAGGATCGGCATGGCGCCGCCGGACTCGTGCGGCCAGTCGCGCGCCAGCAGCACGTCCAGTTGCGCCCACGGACCAGCCGCCGTGATGTTCGCCGGATCGCCGGGGATCACCTCGTACCACACCGACCACGATTCCCGGTTGGGCGCATACGCCACCGCCTCGAACTCCAGCCGGTTGTGCTGCACATCGACGGCCGCCACCAGCATCAGCGCCCGCATCGGCACGGTGCCCAACGGGTAATCCTCGCGGCGCGCGTAAACCTTCTCCCA
>PLMF01000026.1 GCA_003142355.1 Bryobacterales bacterium | reverse complement strand
TGCGCCTGGTGCTGCTGTGGTTCGGCGCGTGGAAGAACGGCATGTCGAGCTACGCGCCCGTGTGGGTGAAGCGCGACCCGAGGCGCTTCCCCCGGGTGCAGCTCGACAACGGCGACACGCCGGAACGGCTCTCGCCCTTGTCGCTGGGCTCCGCCGCGGTCGAGGCGCGCGCGTTCGCCGCGCTGATGAAGCACCTGCGCACGATCGACGGCCGCGAGCACACGGTCCTGATGGTGCAGGTGGAAAACGAGGCGGGCGTACTCAACGATTCGCGCGATCGCAGCCCCGCGGCCGAAGCCGTCTTCGCCCAACCGGTTCCCGCGGAATTGATGAACCTCTTCGTGCAGCACAAAGAGACGCTCGCGCCGGAACTCCGCCAGGCGTGGGAGTCAAACGGCGCCAGGACGTCCGGCAGTTGGGCGGAAGTCTTCGGCCTCACCAAACCGAAAGAGTTTGTGCTGACTTGGGACCTGCCCGAACCGCTGCGCCAGACCGAATGGCGGAAGTTCCACTGGCCGGTGGATGAGATCTTCATGGCGTGGCACTACGCCCGCTACGTGAACGTGGTGACCGAAGCCGGAAAACGCGAATACAACATCCCGATGTACGCGAACGCGTGGCTGCAACAGCCCGGTTGCGCCTACCCGGGCACCTATCCGAGTGGCGGTCCCGTGTTTCAGGTGGCCGATGTCTGGCGGGCGGGCGCACCGAGCATCGATCTGCTGGCGCCCGATCTCTACGTGCCCGAGTTCGGAGAGCTCTGCGAAAAATATGTGCGCGCGGGCAATCCGCTGTTCATCCCCGAGACCAATCGAAGCCCGCGTGCGCCCTACAACCTGTTTCTCGCCGTCGGCAAATACAACGCGATCGGCTTCTCGCCGTTCGGCACCGACCGGCCCTTCTCCGGACCGCCGCCCGCAGTGCCGGCATCCGCAGTGCCGGCGGCCGAACGGGGCGGCGCGCCCAACCCGACCCTTGAACAAAGCTACGAGATCATGCGGCAGATCGCGCCGCTCGTGCTGCAACATCAGGGCACGGACCGCATCACTGGCTTCAACCTGGACAAGGACAACCCGTCGTTCGTCACCACGCTCGGCGGCACGGAGATCGAGATCGGTCTCGACCTGGCGTTCGGTCGTCGCGCCGAGCAGGGCTTCGGAATCGTGATCGCCGTCGGACCCGACGAATTCTACGGCGCGGGCGCGGGTTTCTGCGTGATCTTCCGACCGGTCGGCAAGACGCGTCGCGGCGTCGGCACGGTTGATGAAGGCGTATTTCGTGACGGAAAATGGATTCCGGGACGCCGGCTCAACGGCGACGAAACTGATCAGGGCCGCTCCTGGCGCTTTGCCCCCTCGGGCCTCGCGATCGAGCGCTGCACGGCCTATCGCATCGAGTGACGAGCGCCGCCCCCGCGGCCGACGACCGCGGGCGAAACCACGCACCCTGCGGCGGGGTCAGCGACCCCGCCCTACATCCCTGACTGCATCGTTCCGGCTCAGTTCCTCTTCGCGACGCTGATCCGCGGCACGGCGCCCGTGAATCCGTACGATTGCCGGGTGTCATCCGGCCACGGGACCTCAATCGTCTGCGGCGGGTTGTCGGCGGCATAGCCGAAGAAGGCGGGCGGAGTGGACGATTCGCCGATTGCGAACCGCGGGCCGCGGCCACGCTCCTGGCCCAGCATGCCAAGGTAAAAGGTACAGCCTGACCCCCTATTCGGACCCCGCTCCGCCGTCAGGATCGTTAGGCGTCATACTTAGGCTCTGACGTTGAAAGAGCCAAGAATTGCTCGGACCCCATCCCACCGCCCAACAAATAGCGGAGAAGCATAAGTTATAAAGACGATGCTCATCGTGCCGCAGAGTGCCGCCAGAATGTGAGCTGTCCTCTCCCCTGCCGGCCTATCGTGTCGTCTCGACAACGACTGTCCATAAAGCGCAAACCGTCTTTCCAGATTGGCCAAAGGCTCTCCTGCGACTGTAGTGCCGCTCGGCATCCATATCAATCCGTCTCCTAACCAGTCCCCGGATGGTATCGGCCCGCACCGGTGCTCCTGCGCGAACTCCCGGACACGCGCTGTGAATATGCTCCTGACTGCATTCTGGACCTGTGGCGTTTTCTCCAACTGACACCAGAAGGCATAGTCTGTTGCGAAGGCCAAGAAATACACCATCTCGTCAAACACTTCCTCAATGCTTCTCTCGAAACTCCCGCCGCAAGCTTCTCTCATTGCAGCCCCGTACTTCGCGGGCCAATCACGAGTGCCTTCCCACATCACGGATGCCAAGTCCTCTGCGGAAGCTGATCGTTTAAAGAGCGAGAACATACATCAACGCCTAGACACGTTATAGCTGATCCACGCCGCATGTCGGCGTTGGCTCGAGCGACTGATTCGACTGGTTCTTCATCTTCTATCCTGTTCGAGCGCTTCGACGACCTTCATGATGCCATTTGCCACATCGAGGCACGCGTCATCCTGATTTTCCCACCTTGAGATTGGTCGACCGTCGCGGGGCAAGACTTGAAGCTTCGCAAATGAAGCAGTGTCCCAAGCACAAGGCCGCACAATGACAGGTATCACGACGGTCCTTCCCTCCTTGTGTTGCTGTAGCGCCTGCTTGAGCTCGATCTCATGGCAGTAGTCGGACGCAAAAAAATCCGAACTTACGAACAGCAAAACAATACCCGCGTGACTGATGTGGTGATCAATCTTTTCTTTCCAACTCTCACCTGGAATCAGGATACGGTCATACTGCTTTGCTATTTTTTTTTGCCGGTCGAAGATCACGAGCTGCTTTCGCACTGCGTGCATCAACCCTTCGTCTTCGTGCGCGTATGAGAAGAAGATATCGATCATAGAGACTCTTGCCGAACAGTGCCGTTATCCAACAGTGTGCATA
>PLMF01000041.1 GCA_003142355.1 Bryobacterales bacterium | reverse complement strand
GAACAACCGAACAACAACTTTGATAACTACTGACGCCGCGTGCAGGCACCCGTCCCGGGCTGGCTGGCTTTCTGCAACCGGTCTTTCCGAGCTTCCATGCTTGACGTCATCTCCCGGTGCAGGTCATAATTGCGGGCATGAGCAGAGACGACAATTATTTCTCCGGCGGTCGCAAAGGACCGCAACTCCGTCACCGTCCGAACTGATGTATGACTTCACAGATGGATTCCAAGACCATTGCCGAGCAACTCTGTCAGTTTGCCCGGAAGAACTATGTAGCCGACGGAGCGGATTTTGATGAAAACAGCCCCCTGGCCAAGGCCGGCATTGATTCGTTTGCGCTGGTCGAGTTGCTGCTCTATTGTGAGCGCACCTTTGGCGTCAGCGTGCCGGATTCCCACCTGACGGGCAAAAACCTGGCTTCCGTGGCTACACTGGCCAACTGCATCGCCGAGCTGGCCCGCAACAACCACTCTTCACCCTGAGCGCCGCAAGTAGTCACTGACTATGCCTGACCTGCCTCGCCAGATTCGATTGGCCGCTGGTGACTACTACATGCACGCCCAGGACCACAAGCGGCGGCGGGCCGGGCTGCCGGGTTACATCTGCCGCGTGGCCCTCCGGTTGGAGGACGGTCTGGATGTGGACCGGCTGCGCCGGCGCGTGGAAACTTCGCCGGTCCTGGACTGGCTGGCCCGCCTGCGCCTCACCCGTCCGCTGCTGGTTTTCCCCGCCTTCTGGCGCGCGTCGTCGCGGCCCGGCCCGATCTTTTTCGAACACAATCATCAGGATGGCAACGGGCACGAGCCCGGGGTCCTGCCGCCGGAGGTCCTGGAACGCGACCTGCACGCCAGCCGGGGGCCGGCGCTGGCATTCGACCTGGTACGGCACGCCGACGGGACCCGGCACCTGGTCTTATCCTGGAACCATGCGCTGATGGATGCGCGCGGCGCGGAATTGATCTGGCTGCATCTGAACGACGGCAACGGGGGGAACGGAGCGCCCTCCCTCGAGGACCTGATCCATCCCAAACAACGGGGCGGGAGCCTGGCCGAATGGTGGCGCAGCGTGAAGCTGGCGCGCGGCTCGGTGGAATGGCTTCGCAAGTCCGGGAGCGAACCGCTTTTCTCGCTGCTGCCGGAAAAACGCACGGCCGGCCCGCATCGCAACCAGTATCGCATCGTGACCTTCAGCGCGGAGGAAACGGCGCGCATCGCAGCCCGTTGCGAGCGCCTCAACGCCGGCTTCCGGCGCAGCCACTTTCTCCTCGCGGGCACGCTCCGGGCGCTGCATACCGTCGCCACCCGGCGCGGCAACCGGGACGGGGCCTATTTGATCCCCGTGGCGCATGACACCCGCCGGCGCAGCGCCAAGGGCCCCATTTTCTCAAACCATCTCTCCATCCTGTTCTTCCGCATCGAACCCCAACAGGCCGGCAGCCTGACCAGCATCATCAGCGAACTGTCCCGCCAGATGATGGACCAGATCCGCACCCGGTTTCCGGAGTCGTGCATGGCGGCGCTGGAAATGTTCAAGCCGCTGCCGCTGAACTACTACATGCACCACTTGGGACAGCCCACCCGCAGCAAGTTCGCCACTCTCTGCTTTTCGGATTCGGGCGAGACCTGCGCCGGGATGACCGAGATGCTGGGCGGACGGATCCGGGCGGTTGACCATCTGGTGCCGACCTGGTGGCCGCCGGGGTTGACCGTGGTGTTCTGGAGTTTCAGCGGGCGGCTTTCGGTTCTGCTGTCGTGGGTGGATGACTGCCTGAGCGTGTCCGAAGTGGATGCGCTGGAACAGGGCCTGCGCTCCGCTGTGCTGGAGGAGAAGGTGTCATGAACGTGCTCCTGGTGGCCAGAAACCGGGAACGTTCTCCCTACCCGGTGGCGCCGCTGGGAACACTGTGCGTTGCCGCCGCCGCCCGCGCAGCCGGCCATTCCGTGGATTTTTTGGATTTGGGGCTGGCCTCATCGCCGCAAAAGGCGCTGCGCCAGGCGCTGGAAAAGGGCGAATACCAGGCCGTGGCGTTCGGCATCCGCAACCTCGACAACTGTTGGTCGTTTGCGCCGAAAATGTATTTTGACGAGGTGCGCGAACTGGCGGAAACGGTGCGGTGCTGTTTCAAAGGGCCGCTGATCCTGGGAGGCAGCGGCTTCTCGGTCGCGCCGCGTGGCTGGATGCAGCGCCTGGAGGCCGATTGCGGCGTGATCGGAGAGGGCGAACGGGCTTTCCCGGAGGTGCTGGCGCGAATGGAAGCTGGAAGCTCCCTGGAGGGGATTGACGGCGTCATCACCGCGCCCAAGAGTGATAGCCCGGCCAGCGTTCTCCCCGCCCGTGCGGTCGAGCGATTGGGCGAGTTGCCGCTGCCGGCCCACGAACTATGCGGCTATGCGCCGTATGTGAGACGGGGCGGATTTGTCGGTGTGCAAACCAAGCGCGGGTGTCCTTTCAAGTGTGTCTATTGCATTTATCCCCAATTGGAGGGGCGGCGTTACCGGCTTCGTCCGCCGGAAGCGTTGGTCCAGGAGATTGAAACTGTGGCCACCCGGACGAAGATGCGTCAGTTCTTTTTCGTTGACAGCGTCTTCAACGACCCGCGGGCGCACGCGTTGGCGATTTGTGCCGCCCTCTCCCGCCGGCGGCCACCCAATCGATGGATGGCCTTTTGCAACCCGGTGGGTTTCGATGCGGAACTGGCACGAGCAATGGCGCAAGCTGGTTGCGCCGGGGTGGAGTTCGGGCTGGATGTCGCCACGCCCAGGATGCTGGCTGCCTTGGACAAACCGTTTGGACAGAAGGAGACCCGGATTGCCCTGCAAGCGGCGCGCGATGCTGGCTTGCCTTTCGCGATCCACTTGCTGTTCGGCGGCCCTGGCGAAACGTGGGCGGACGTGGAAGAAACGCAGGCCTTTTTGAATGGGTGTGCGCCGGCCAACGCCGTTTTTGCCTCCTTTGGCATCCGCATTTACGAAGGCACGCCGCTGGCCCAAATCGCCGTGCGGGAAGGCACGCTGGCGCCAGACCACGATCTTTTCGAGCCGACCTATTACCTCTCGCCCGGGCTGGCCGGGAATACCGAGGAGAACCTTGACCGCATCGCGCGGCGGCGGGCGGAGTGGACCTCGCCGGCGGACTGGCGCAAGCCATTGGTTTGCTGGGGGCAGAAAGTGACGGTCCGGTTAAACGTGCGGCCGCAGTGGAAATACCTCCGGTACTACGGCCAGTACATGCGACGACAAACAAAATGACCAACGCTCTTCGAACCGGTCCGGCCACCATTTCCTGCGACGTGCTTGTCGTCGGCGGCGGCGCGGCGGGCGTGGCGGCGGCCACCGCGGCCGGGCGGGCCGGCGCGCAGGTTATGTTATTGGAGCGATACGGTTTTCTGGGCGGCCTGGCCACGGCCGCCCAGGTGGGCACCGTCTGCGGATTGTATCTGCGGGACACGACGAACCCGGAAGCTTTGCCGGTCGCCGGCGGATTTGTAAAGGAATTCGCCTTGCGCCTGCAACGCGCCACCGATGGCGGACCGCTGCGGCTGGACGCCGGCCTCTGGGTTCTGCCGTTTTCCATCCCCGCCTTCGCGCGCGTGGCCGACGCGGTGGTGGCCGAATCCGGAAATGTCAACGTGGTGTTGCACGCCGCCATGGCGGAGACGCGGGTGGAAGGCCCGCGTGTGGTCTAGGTTCGCGCCCTGGCGTGGAACGAGCCGCTGGTCATCAGCCCCCGCACCGTCGTGGATTGTAGCGGCGAGGCGACGGTCGCCGCCCTGACGGGCGCCGGCGTGGAAAGCGGCATCGCCGACCAGGCGCCCTCCCTGGTATTTGTGATGGAGAACATCGATCCCGGTCTGGTGGAACGCGGCCTGCTCGAAGTTCGCCGCGAGTTGCGCCGGGCCGTCGAGGCGGGAAGTTTGCCGGCCGCCTGTGAGCGGCTGGCGCTGGTCCCCGGCATGGACCACAACGGCCGCCTGGCCCTCAAACTCAACCTGGCCGTCGCGGAATCAAACCGCCCGCTCTGGCAGCAGGTTACCGACTGGGAACGCGAGGCCCGCGCGCTGGTGGATGAACTCCAACGTTTCCTGGTCAGGAACATTGCCGCGTGCCGGAACGCGCACCTTTCCTCCATCGCCCCGCAACTCGGCATCCGTTCCGGTCGCCGCATTCAGGGACGCGCCCGGCTTGCCGACGAGGATGTGCTGGCCGCCCGGAAATCCTCCGTCGGAATTGCCCGAGGCGCGTGGCCGATGGAACGCTGGGGAAACGGCCCGCGGCCGGAAATGACTTTTTTCAGCGAGCACGGCTACTATGAAATCCCTTTGGACTGTCTGCGCCCGGCGGAACTGGACAATGTGCTGGTGGCCGGTCGCTGCCTATCCGCAGCGGCGGGGGCAATGACTTCGGCCCGGGTCATCGGCACCGCGCTGGCCACCGGCTGGGCGGCGGGAACCGTCGCCGCCTTTCAGGCCCTGGGCCGTCCGCTCGACGGGGCGGTGGAAACCGTACGGCAGCAAATGAATCAATGAACACAATCTTAAAATCTTAATCATAATCCTAATCCCCCCCATGAAAATCTATTTTGACCACGAGAAGCTCAAAGCTTACAAGAAGGCGCTCGCGTTTGCCCAATGGGCC
>PLMF01000415.1 GCA_003142355.1 Bryobacterales bacterium | reverse complement strand
GATTGGCCAGTCAATCTCGGAATATCATTCCGTTACTCCTCTTCTTCACGCAGATGTGCGTGAAGCCGAGGAAGTTGAACGTCTCGGGCTTCCCTTGTCCGCGCCTCTGCCGGTTATTGATCGCATACGGACCAAACTCCAGCAGCCGCGTTTTCTCGGGATGCAGTTCGAGTTGGAACTTGCGGAATCGTTCCGTCAGTTCTCCCCAGAACAGTTCAACACCCGACTTCACCTGAAATCCCACCATGACGTCATCGGCGAAACGCACGACGATCATGTCGCCCTGCGCGCACTTCCGACGCCAGGCCTGGACCCACAGGTCGAAGACATAGTGGAGGTAGCTGTTCGCCAGCAGCGGCGAAGCACTGCCACCCTGCGGCGTTCCTTCCTCCACCCGCAAGTGTTTCCCATCCTCCAGCACGCCGGCCCTCAACCATTTCTGGATGAGCCGCNNTGAACGCAAAAGATAACTTCCAGTTTGAGCGGGTGACCCCGTATCGAAAGCAACAGGAGAACAGAAGGGGATGATAAAGCTCTTGACTTGTGACATAAACAGGCGTATATATATGTCATTATGGCCCGCGCCAGCGATGCCCAGAAAGCCGAGCGGCTCAACCTGGCTCGCACCCTGCTGCGCGAACACGAACACTTGCCCGAGGCCGCCGAGCGCCTCGCCCGGGACTGTTCCATCTCCAGGCGCCAGGCCTATCGCTATCTCGAACAGGCCCAGCAACTCAAGCACCCTGTCCCTGTCGGCGATGTCAAGGTTTCCTTCACCGTCAAACTCTCGCGCAGTCTGGTAGCCAGACTCCGCGATTACGCCGCCTCCACCGGATTGACCTTGAGCGAAATCGCCACCCGTGCCTTCTCGGCGGTACTGCATCGCGGGGGAGGTCGTGGCTGACCGGCCGCCGGATCGACAACGAACGCTACGGCTGGAATATCAATTTGATCGGCTGTTGCCAGAGAAGCTGGCGCAGGCGTATGAGCTGCTCATGCCCGCCAGAGTCCGGCCGACAGCCAGAGCCGCTACCGGACAAACCAGCGGCGAGCAGGAGGTTCTGAATGACGCGACCGGCCGCTATCTACGCCCGTGTGTCCTCGGACCGCCAGAAAGAGAACCACACGATCTGCAGCCAATTGGCGGCACTGGAAGAGTATGCCGGCAGCCATGGATACCTGGTTCCACCCGAGTGGCGCTTCCAGGATGAAGGCTACAGCGGCGCCACTCTGCTGCGGCCAGGCCTGGAAGCTTTGCGAGACTTGGCGGCGGCGGGGCACATCGAGGTGGCCCTGGTCTACTCACCTGACCGACTGAGCCGCAAGTATGCCTATCAAGTCCTGCTGGCCGAAGAGTTGTCGCGCTGCGGCGTGGAACTGGTCTTCTTGAAGGCGCCTTCCGGTTCCACTCCTGAAGATCAACTGCTGGTGCAGTTCCAGGGCATGATCGCCGAATATGAACGGGCGCAGATCGCCGAGCGGAGTCGCCGCGGCAAGCGCCACCGTGCTCACCAAGGATCGATCAACGTGTTGTCAGGCGCCCCGTACGGTTACCGCTATGTGAAGAAGAGCGACACCGCGGCGGCATACTACGAAGTCGTCGAATCCGAAGCCGCCGTCGTGCGCCAGGTGTATGAAGTGTACACGCAGCAAGGTCTCAGCATCAACGCGATTGCTCGCATGCTCAACGAACGCCAGGTTCCGACCAGGACGGAGACGACGCGCTGGGAGCGATCTACGGTCTGGGGTCTGCTGCGCAACCCGGCGTACCGAGGTCGGGCATGTTACGGCAAGACCGAGCTTCGTCCACGCCAGCGAATCACGCGACCGCTGCGGCAACGCAACGGGTTGGCCAGCCGTGATAGCGCCAATCACGAACGCCCGCGCCAGGACTGGATCGAGATTGCCGTTCCCGCGTTGGTCAGCGAAGAGACCTTCGCGCTGGCCCAAGAGCAGTTGGAGCAGAACAAACGGCATTCGCCAAGGCGCACGATTGAGCCGACGTTGTTACAGGGGATGCTGGTTTGTGAGCGCTGTGGCTACGGGCTCTATCGCACCTCGACACAAACCTCCGCACGCCGGCTCTACTACTACCGCTGCATTGGTTCCGACGCGTATCGTCATCTCAAAGGCGCCGTCTGCGACAATCCACCGGTTCGTCAGGACCAGCTTGATGCAGTGGTCTGGAAGGAGGTCATGCAGTTGCTGGAAGATCCCCACATCATTCAAGATGAGCTGAACCGCCGGCTCGAAGCGGCCAAAAATGCCGACCCGTTGAAGCAGCGAGAAGATCAGCTGCGCCGGGATCAGGCACGGCTGGCGAAGGGCATGGACCGCCTGCTGACGGCCTACCAGGAAAGCCTGGTGAGTCTGGAACAACTTCGTTGCCGGATGCCGGAACTCCGGCAGCAGGACCAAGCCATTAAGTCTGAACTGCAGTCGCTGGAGACGGTCGCCGGCGATCAAGCCAAGTATCTACGCTTGGTCGAGACGCTCGCCGATTTCCATGCACGATTACAGGCACGGGAGGAGACGCTGGACGTGCCCGAGCGGCAGAAGATCCTGCGACTACTGGTGAAGGAGGTTCTCGTGGGCCGGGAAACGATCACCATTCGACATTCGATTCGGATGCCGAATTCCGCGCCCGATCCGAGCGGAACACCGAGGCCGCCTCACGCGCCTGAGCCGCCACCGAAGACCCAACCTGAGACATGTTATCTTTTGCGTTCAAGCCGTCGCACTGCCACCCTGGGGCGTACCCTCCTCCACTCGCAAGTGTTTCCCATCCTCCAGCACGCCGGCGTTCAACCATTTCTGGATGAGCCGCACGAAGCGCCGGTCCGCAATCCGATGATCGAGGAACTTCACCAACCATTCATGCGAAATGGTGTCGAAAAAGTCCTTCAAATCGGCGTCCACGATCCACTCCCGACCGCCCTGAATCTCCTTCCAAATTTTGCGCATGGCGTCTTTCGTCGATCGCCCTCGCCGATATCCGAAGTTGGCTTCATCGAACACCGGTTCGAAGATCGGTTCCAGCCGGTTGAGCAACGCCTGCTGGCATACCCGGTCGTAAATTGTCGGGATTCCCAATGTGCGAAACTCGCCCGGCTTTCCCGCCTTCGGGATTTGCACTTGCCGCACCGGTTGGGGCCGGTAGACATCGTCCTTCAGTTCCCGGTGCAATCGATCCAACTGCTGATCGAGTTGCGCGGCGAATCCATCCAGACTTTGCCCGTCCACACCTCCACTGCCCCGGTTGGCCTTTACCATCTCCCAGGCCATCTCCAAGTTCTTCCGCTGATACACCTTGTCAATTAATGAATGGACCTTCCTTGGTCCCGTCGGGTTGATCCAGTCCACCAGTCTCCTCGGACGAGAATGTACGGGTATTTCACTCATGGAACTGATCCACCTCCCCGCCCTTACTCATCTGGTTTTCTCTCTCTTCCCAACCGCCTTCGCCGACTGCCTTTCCCGGCCCACTTCCGCCGCCGGTTTCCCGGTCACGCGGCTTTCACACCGCCCTTGTGGTACTACCTACACAGCCGTCCGTCTACTGGCGGAACGTCGCTCGCCACTTCGCTCTCGCTTATGGGTCTGCTTACTCCGGTGCCACCCGGAGATCCCGCGAGTCCTCCTGAGGTCACGCATCGCTCTTCCGTACCGTGCCATCCGCAAACACCTTGGTGCGGTGGGTGAATGAGAACGCCTTCGCCTTCATAGTGCAGGCTCGACCCTGCCCCACCTTTGGCCGACCGGTTCATCTTCGGAGTGGCCCCCATCGATTACAGCCCGGTACTTCTCCTCATGCCCTTCGGATCCCACCTCGCGGCGGACACTCTGCCCTCCGAGAACTGCAAGCGGTGGCTCCAGGTCCACCTTGGCCGTGTCCGGCTTTCGCCTTCGTGCCCGTTTAGGCTTCTCCATACCTTCCTCTCTCCCGGCCCGCGAGGCATTACCCCCGCGTTCGGATATGGCGCTCCTCATCCGAGCGCCAGAGGGACTTCAACCCTCCTGAACAACGCGCTGCTCAGCGCACACTACGGGTCTGTCCGACTTCCCACGTTCGTTCATCATCGGCGTGTATCCTTAGACTTCCCGACGCGACCCGGAACTACGATCATTCCGGGCGAACACAGGACCTCCCGGTTCCCGCACAAGGTGCTTCCGTACGTGCACAGGGTCTCTGACCGCGCGGGACCCCGCGGTGCCTCGCGATATCGGCGCCCCGGATGTTGCCTTCCGCTTGTCCTTACAGCGTCGGCGTCCCGGAGTTTGGACTTCACGGCTGAATACCCGGCCCGCACGTTTCCCCTGTCAACGCTTCGTCGCCGCTCTTGCAAGCGGCTCCGCATGACTCGGGGCCGTCGTGGGTCGCTAACCCTTCAACGTATGACTCCTTCATTCACTACACCTCGCCGGTTTTGACCGGCGCACAAGGACAAAACAAAATGACGCACCTTCGAATCGCTGTAACTATCGCCCTGCTTACGCTCCTGGCGGCTTCCGCATTCGCGCAGGCAGACAGGCAGACACGTCTTCCACCAACCCGGCCCCTGGCCCGCAGTACTCTTCCGGCGCGTTCTTGGGGTTCAATCACTACGACACCCCGCAGATGAAAGGCGGCGGATTCTTCGATACCAAGATCGCCGAGAACACATACAACGAAACCACGCTGAACATGACCTCGATCCCCTCACCGCCAATATCGGCCGATTCCTTGAAGGGTCAGGTAGAGCGGTAGAGTGCGCACAACCAGCTCGATTCCAACCGACGTGTTGGTATGCCCATTCCCTCCGACACCGGTAGTGGCGAAGCCGAGAATCACAGAGGCGGCTTTAGGGCTGAGCGCCTCGGTGGATCAAGCTGGAATCAAGACATCAAGACCGATAGGCGGGCTTCAATAATATCAGGGCGGCGGTAGCGGGCCTTAATGGATTCGTCGTTGGTGAGTGAATTGTCATTAGCCCGCAGGACCACCAAAGCCTCCCCCTCCGGTGAAGCCGTGTAGTAGCCGTCGGGAGTATAGGTGATGTAACCTCCTTCGAGGTCAACAAGTTCGGCAATAATCTCGCCAGTTGAGTGGGACCAGATACGGATTCCAGATTGGTCCCCAGAGACTAGCCGTTGCCCGTCCGATGAAAACATGACTGCGCTAACTGCGCCGTCGTTCGCGGGCAACGTCCACTTCAATTCTCCCGTCCGAACGTCCCACCCCTCCACTATCATGCCGCGACCGCCAGTAGCGATCAACCGCCCATCCGGTGACCATGCAATTGCGCGAACATGCATCTGGCGTCCCGTCAGATCCAACACGGGCACGCCCGTCTCGGCATCCCAAATTCTCACCGTCTCGCCACCGCCGACGGCTATCCACTGCCCGTCCGGCGAGAAAGCCACACAGGAAATGGAAGAGTAGTGCTTCGAGAGCGTTCGGACCTCCTTCCCTGTCGCGGCCTCCCAGATCCTAGCGGCATAGTTATCGCACCGTGAGGCAAGCCGTCGCCCATCGGGGGAGTATGCTACGGAAGAGCCCCCATAGTCCACGGATAGCGTCTTCACTTCGCGTCCAGTCTCGGCCTCCCATATCCTCAGCGCGCCCTCACCGCACCCGGCTATCCACCGCCCATCCGGCGAGTACGCCACTGCATTTGCGCGCCCGCACAGGTCGCGCAATGGCCGTCCCGCGGTCTCCCACACCGTCACCGTGCTGCCCTGAACGCACGTGGCCATACATCGCCCGTCTGGTGAAAATGCTATCGCGCTGATGTTCACGGACTGCTTAGATAAGGTCCGCAGGACGCGACCAGTCGCCGCGTCCCACACTGTTACAGCTCTGCCATGGGTAGTGGCCAGCCATCGCCCGACCGGTGAGAAAGCTGCCGCAGTGACGAATGTTCTTTCCTGCCACCGGATTGTGTGCTCAACTCTCCCGGTGGCGATTTCCCGGATTCTAACTGCTCGGTCAGGACTGATTCCTGCCACCCTCCGCCCGTCGGGCGAGAACGCAACGCCACCACTCTCGTGATCCGAGGAGTAGGAACTCATCGATTTGAAGAACCCGAACTTCTCCTTCCATACCTCTCGCCCGGTCCCTGCGTCCCTTAACGCGAGAACCTGCTGAGGATTCACGGTCGCGATCCAAAGCCCATCCGGCGAATATGCTAGCTGATGGAATTCGCGATAAATAACCGGAAAGGCTGAACGCATGACATCGCCCTTGCCTGCAACCGTCCACAACTCGCGTCCGTCCGCTGCCTCCCACACCTTTACCGTGCCGTCAGCGAAGCCCGCAGCGATACGATTACCGTCTGGCGAGTACGCAACACCGCCGACGGCCTTTCCACCCCCAACTAGTGTTCGCTCCAGTCGCCCCGTTGCTAACTCCCAAACCCTAACCTCGCCTCCGTGTGGGTTGTCCGAACCATGGAACCGACTATCGCCGGTTGCGAGCCAGCGCGAGTCAGGAGAGTAGGCCATCGCTGTGAACCTGATTCCAATCTCTGTGAGGGTGGCTCCATCAGATCTACATATCCTACCCTTGCGAAGTACCGTCTCCGCAACCTCCCATAAGACAACATAGTTACTGTCACCACCAAACGTGGCCAGCCATCGCCCATCTGGCAATGGAATCACAACGTCTATACCGTAGTCATTGTCACAGGGCACCTCTAGCCCCGTTGCCAACTCCCACACCTTGAGTCGAAGCCCGGCAATCCCTGCAACCCGCAAACAGTCCTTCACAAATGCCACCGATTGAATCGCTTCGACATGCCCGCGCAGGACCCTAACTTCCCGCCAAGAAGAAGTCTCCCAGATCCTCACCGAACCGTCAAAACTGCCTGTGGCTAACCACCGCCCATCGCGTGAATACGACAGTGTCGAGATAGGACCGCTATGTTGGAGTTGGCAGACCATCGCCCGCCGACGCAATGCCATCTCCTGTACCAATACGCCTACGCGGACCGTTACCTCTGATTGGTACTCCTCCCCTGTGCCCACTACCTTAAGCCGCCGCTTGCCAATGCTGCTGGTGATGCGCGTGACCTTGCCAGAATCCACTGTCGATTCCAGTTGAGTGCCGTCTAGCCACACCACCCCCGCAAACTCGCTACGGAGTTCAATCATTCCCGTTTCCTCGGCCGCATCTGCTTTCGGCTTGGCAGCCCGGCGCGAATACGGAAGGGCGTCGACCGACGCACCAAAGGCCAATGCCCAGGACTCAACTGCCCATCTGGCGGATGCGGGGTCCATCGCACAGTTGTCCTGCAGGCGCTGCGTGAGGCGCGCGACAAGGACTTCAGTGGGAACTGTTTCGGACGCGCCTAGGAGGTCCACCGGCACCCGCTCCCTTAGGGCAGCAAGCAGTACACTGATCTCCCGACGACAATTGCCGCAGAGGTCTCTGAGGAGTCCTTCACATCTTTGCGAGTCGGTAGCAATCGAGGTCCCATATCTGGCGACCAGCTCACCGATAATTCGACGCGGTTGCTGATTCATCAATACTCAGGCACCTCCTCGGGTCACATTCGTCTGGTCCGTCAGGATTCTCATAGTCATGCCATATTGAATCATCGAACCCAACAAAGAAGACAGCAAGCCACCCGTTGGCATTCTGCCCAATTGCCACCCGTTTTTGCGCCGACTCCCAGAGTTTCAGGGTGGCCCCAGACATTAAGGCTTGCTAGCTGTTCTTTTATGCCGACCCCGCCTGACTTACCGTTCTTGACAGCGATGCTGGCTCCTTTCCGACCGGGTTGCAGTTGCCATTCGCAACTAAGCAGGTTGTCGCCGACACCCCAGACTTCTGACGTCGCCACACGTAGAATGCGATCAACCGACCATTCCTCCTATTAGAGACGGCGATCTGCTCGGCTCTACCCCGGAGTGGTCGCTTCCCGTGCCACACTCCGTTCGGCGCGACTTGCCAGTTGTGCGAGATCGAATCGTCCATTCCGACGTAGAACATGTGCAAGCGGCCACCTCCGTTCTTCCCAACAACAATCTGTTTGGCGCGACCGACCAATGGTTCCTCGCCGTTTCGGACGACGAGATCAAGAAACCTGCCCCGCGCCCCGACCTGAGATGCCCAGTCGGCTCTTAGCGGTATCCCGACAATCCACTGCCCACAGTGCGAACTCCCTATCGAGGCCGCAATTGTCCACGAAACGCCTAGACAGACTCGCGAGTAGCACCTCCCGCGGCTCCATTCTCAATGCATGCAAAAGATCATTCGGACCACGCCCCTTGAGAGCCACGAGAAGGGCGCAGATCTCTCGCCGGTAATCGCCGCACAGGTCCCCGAGCAATCGCTCCCAGCGTCGCACGTCCTCAATCACTCGGTCGCCGTACTTATCAATAATGTGGTAAAGGCTTTGACCGACTTTCTCACTCACGCTCATCTTAGTATCCAGATAGATCGCCACTTTCAGTCTCAGAATCTCTCGGGATCGACGCGAGTCCAACCGCCGCCGACACGATGTTCGTAGCACTCCCTAATCGTCGCTGTAGGCGGAATCCTCAGAAACCGTAGGGTTGCCAATCGACAAACGCACTGAACACTGCCGGAGGTTCGACCAAAGTCAAGCATGGCCTTCCTCTGATCGCTTCCGAAAGTTACCACCGAGGTTCCCGTCGAGTCGGGGCAACACGGACCTTCCCTACATCGATGCTCCTGATCCTAAATTCTTTATCGCCCTCCAAGCAGTACAGTTCATAAGAAATAGGTTTCTGACAGTGCCTGCACACACCAGACGATTGCATGCAGTATTCTTCACACGGGTCCGGGACATTAATGACGGCAAAGTCTCCACAATGCGGACAAACTATTTCCTGTGTGTACATTGTTTCACAACTTTCTGTGATCCGTCTTGTGATTTCGTCGATGATCTCGCCGATGCTGCTGACGATCTCCGGGCTTCGCCTCGTCGAAAGCCGACGTTCCCACAACGATATCGCCAGCAGAGTGATTTACAGGATGAACAGCAGCGGCCTGATGAACGTATGAGTTCTCGATCAGCCCTAGGTCGGCTGCACCAATCCGGCCCAACGCAAGTGCCCACGACTCAACCGCCCACCTCGCGAGTTCTTCGATGACTCCCCGATCTTCATGCAATCGAACCGTGAACCGAGCGAGCAAGAGTTCTTTGGGGATTCCGTCGGACGCGCTCAGCAAATCGGTTGGAATTCGCTCCTTCAGAGCAGCAACAAGGACGTTGAGCTCGCGGCGCTGCTCGCCGCATAAATCACGAAGGAGCGCCTCGCAACGCCGAGCATCGCCCGCTAGAGACGCACCGTACTTTGCGATGATCTCGCAAAGCCGTAGGCGCGCCTCGTCGTTAATCGGCATGAACCTTCCTCTGACTCGGGACGTTCCCTGATGGGCCGTGCGCCTTTGTGCACAACCATCTATAATACAACATGGCGAAGGCTGGGAATCGGAATCGAAGCAGGCAGTTTGAGCACTCTGGTTCGAGCGGGAGTGAACCGATTTGAGCCCGTGTCAGGCGAACTATATTCAACAGGTCTGTCGGCAAAGGGCAGCATGCTTAGGGTCCGGGAAAACTGCGGAGGTCGGCGGGTCCTTATGTCACTGCCCACAAGTGGATCGCATCGCGTGGGACACCGAAAGCGTTACATCTCGATTGACCGATCCGCCTGGACTGTTGGCTGTCAACGTGTAGCGCGTTGTCTGCAGCGGCCTCAAAGCCCTATACCCTGTTGCACCCACGGCGCCGACTCCCGAGTCAATGGAAACACTTGATGCACCCTTCACTGTCCAGCGAAGTATTGCAACAGCACACTGCTCAACCGGTGTCGGGACCGCTTCAAAAGCTACGATTGTTGGTGCCGGAATCGAGGGAGGCGCTTGCGAAGTGGACAACCCACCGTCTGCTTGACTCTTTGACAAGGTTGGCGAGCCGGCGTCAATTTGCTGTTGGAACTCGTCGTGCATCCTCCGTAAAGCTGCTAGATCCACTGAAACGGTGGCATTCTCCAGGCAGTCGCCCGGTTTGCTCGAAACGACCTTAACATCGATAGAGTCTCCACGATTTGGTTCGCTACGCGTCCGAGATATAATATCTCCACGAGTGAGTGCACACGTCCCACCGCCTTCCGATGGAACAGTGATCCTCGTGCTCACGACAAAAACCTTCTGTTTAGGATCAAGATCAGGAACATTGGGCACATCAGCTGGTATCGGGGTGCTTTTCGGTGCGGAACTGGGCGGCAATCGCGTAGGCTCTGGCACCGATTCGGCTATGGGCGATTGCTTGCTCTCAGCGCCCGTCGGAGAGGGCCTCTCTGGTGGCACGTGCGAGATGACTGCCGGTTGTTGTGAGGCAGGCCGGGTAGAAGGCCCCTCTTTAGATGAAGCACCCTTGAATGGAGCGGGCGCCTCCGCCGTGATCTGCGGCATCTGCCTTGACATTTGCCGGTATAGCAGCGACACTCCCAAAACAAGCACAAATAGTGCGATCAACCATGGCCAGAATCGCTTCGGCGGCGGCGGAGGCGGTGGTGGTGCTCCTCCGGATAGCCCCCGTCCAGACGCTGGTGGTGAGGTAAAACCAGCGGTTCCCGGCTTCGGGCCCTTCGGCGATCCCACTACGCCCGCAGCGATGACTCCCAGCGCGAGGGCCCAGGATTCGACCGCCCAGTAGGCGAATTCCTCGCTGGTCCCCTGATTGTCCTGCATCCGCCGCGTCAGCCGCGCCACCAGGACCTCCCGCGGTACCGCAGCAGACGCGGTCAAGAGATCGCTTGGGACGCGCTCCTTTAGTGCGGCCACGAGAAGATTGATCTCGCGACGATGGTTTCCGCACAAGTCTCGGAGTACACCCTCACAGCGTCGGGGGTCGTCGGCAATTGAAGTGCCGAATCTCGCCAGAATCTCGCTCAACCGCTGCCGCGGTTCCGGGCTCATTGGCACCGTCTCTTCTCCGTCAAAAGATTATGTCCCAAACAGGTTCCACGTGCGGCACGCCGGTCGGGGAACGTTGTCATTTCGATTTCCAGCATTCTCCGACCTTCGTAAATTTCTTGGAACCACACCGCGGGCATTTGCAATTGCTCACCCCGCCGCAATGGTAACAGTAAACCGTAGAACAATCTCGGCAACGGTAGATGTCGAAATAGACGCCTCCACCGAGACCGCCTGAAGGCGCGTGGCCGCAGTGCGGACAACGAGAGTAAGTACTCATAATAATAGTCCCTTATAACTCGATAGCCTCACACGTCACCTCACCCTTATAAGCCTGGGCCGTTGAGCCGACCAAAGTCACTCCCTCAACTGGTTGAGACCCAAATGCCGGAAATCTGCGGAAGCACGTCCTGCATCACCTTTTCAAGATCTCTTGGCTCACACATCAGCACCAATCCGTCATTACCAGCGAACGCCCTGAGTTCTCCGATCGGGGCACCAACCGCAAAACGACCAAGCTCGCTTGACCGAGGTGCGGTGTTCAGGGCCTGGAGCCCCGCCGGAAACTCGTCCTTCTGCCCGAGATGATGCCATTGTCCCATCGCCTCTTCTCCGGAAAACGCAAAAGTGATCACACTCGAATTTCGCCCTCCACCTTCCCAAACTGAATCTTGGTCCCTAGGGCCAACGGCACGCTTCGCTCAGGCTCGACGTCACGAACCGTGCCGTCGGGAAGCGTAGAAACCCACTTGGTGTTCGACTTGTTCTTCAAGCCCCATAGATTTGGATTCGTCGGATGACGGGATACCTCCGCAACAGCCACAGAGAAGTCGTACGTCGGCGCCCCAGACACATGGTGCGGATAAAGCTTCGCGTCGTGATTGAGCATGATGACGTGTTTCTCTATCCGAATCCGAGGAGGTAGGCGAAACTCATTCCCGCAGGACCAACAGGGCGGCTGCTTACCGCCGGAGGCCTTGACCTTTTCGGAATCGTAAAAGTTTTCAATTGGATCAGCAGGACGACAATTGGGGCAATAGACAATTGCGTCCCGCGCACGTGCCATTACCAACCGCCACACCGTCTCTCCTACTCGACCATGCTCTGGGTCGCGGAGTCCCTCCGTGAATGCCTTCAGAAATGTCTCACGAACAAGCTGTGGATAGATGGGCCAGAAGGCGAGTGCGTTTGCTCCAGCTTCCCCTAACGGGTCTTCTTTCCTGGACACAGCCTCGTTGGAACGATCGCTAGGATCAAATACAAATATCGGCTCGTATCCACAGAGCTTCGTCCTGGCTGGCAAATCGAGAGAATGAATGCTCATCACCTTTCGCCCAAAGAGCGGGTGAGCGATGTGCAAGAGGTAAAAGAGCAATACCGAAAGCGAGAATCGATCCGTTGCAATGCTCGGTGTCTTCTCACCGCGCACGATCTCTGGTGCCATGAAGTCGGGAGTCCCACGGATGCCCACATCAGACCCGTCGATGACCACGTTGTCGTTGTCGCAGATCAGTACATCTCCTGTTTGTGGATCGAAGAACACATTTCCGAACGATATATCACAGTAACAAAGCCCCGCTGCATGTAGCTGATAAAAGCTGTGTGGCAGTTCGATGGCCGCAGTCAAAAGAGCCCGGAAACTCGGGTCTACCGTTCTCTTCATCAGGTCCAGAAGACTCTTGAAGCGTTTCTCACGCAACGGCATCAGATACCCGAATCCAGATGAACCAGACGCAGACGTAAGTTCCTGAGGCCAGAGGAACCGATCGTTGGGTGCGCCCTTCTTCACGAGGGTCTCCAAGCCGGCTCGTTGCTCAGGTGTGGCAGCATGCGGAAAGTACCATTTGAGCGCCATAGGCTTGCCCGCCAGTTTCGCGCGGTAAACTTCGCCTTGCCCGCCGCCACCAAGGAACTGCTCCACCTCGCACGGTAAGCCTGATGATTCCGTTTGCACCTTCTGCCCAACTCTTAACAATTGATTCATAATGAGCCCCTTCCTTGACGACCTTCTTCTTCGATACGGAACAACTCTTTCGTGCTCGGGTAGGGCGAATACTCATACGTGGGAGTACGACCAAAGCGCGCCCTATAGGCTTCGATGTGACGTCGCTGTTGTTCCTTGTAGGCCTTCACTAGATCCAGATCACTTTCGTCGCCAGCCTGAGCTTTGCGGTCAACAATTCGATGATTCTTGAAGTCCACATAATCATAGCGAACACTGCCGCCGTCGGGATGCGTCAGAGTATGCTCTATTGCGTAGTCCTTCCCTTCGATCCGACCATGGGCCGTCTCTGAACGGCGAATTTCATTTTGCCAGTCCAAATGCTCCTGCTTGCCAACAGTTTGGGCGAACTCTGCTCGCGCATCGGGACTGTGCCGCCAATCTCTCGCTGCCTCGGCTTGCCGACGCTCTAATTCGATCTCAACGTTGTGTTCGTTCTTAGGGACCACATCGGATTTCGATTGAAGGTTCCGCTCAGCCGTCTGGAGTGCCCTCCGTTGAGGCTCCAACTGCCTCCTCGCTTCCTCGACCTTAGACCTCTCGACCGCGGTCAGAGGCCGACCCGACAATATCCGCTGCCGCTCAAAAGCCTCGGGGCTAGCGCGGATTAGAGTATCCTCCATTTTCGGGCTGAGAACTCCGTCCCGCGAAGAGTTCAGGTCGGTCTTGAGTTGTTGGCCTTCCTGTCGGCGCCTCGCCGCTTCTTGAAGACGAGCGGCTTCTCCGGTCCGGCGTTGTTGCTCTCGAATCGCCTTCCGTGCCATTTCAGATCTATCCATTACCTGATCCCCCTATTCGCTGAAGTCTCGCATAAACCACCCTCGAAGCATCGTGCTGTGAAAATGACGGGAGGCCGAGTTGGTCAAACCGCTGAACCGCGAAGCAGAGCGCGGATCTGCTTCTGGTGACTACATCGCCTTCCCGCGTACGATCGGCGGTCGCCACCCACGCCAGATGCGCCAGCTCCTCGACTTGGTTGTGCGGATCGTTGTAGGCTGCGCAAAAATCGGCAGCATGGCGCGGAATCTGTCGCCCCAATTCGCGTGACTCATAACGAAATGCGCATTTCATCTCGCACACGTGACAGCCCGGCAGGGGGCCGCTGTCGCGCTTGCACAGGCGTTCGAGTAGCTCCGAAAACTGGCGCAAAGAAGGGGCCGGGTCCTCGATCTCGCCAAGGCTCCATGCGACGGCGGACGCAAACGCAATGGCCTTCTCGACGTCCGCGTATCTCCAACCGTAGAGAGATCCCATGGCATCGAGTTCTCTCTCAAAATAGGTGACCATTACGCAGTAAGGGGACACCGGACGGGTCGGCTCCGCGAACTTCCCTAGCGCTACTGCGAGATCTGCGAATGATTCACCGACGAATGAGGCATTGTGCATCATCGCGGAAAGGCATTGTGCAAGTGAGCGTTGCAGCGGCCAATCCTCTAATCGTGACTCTGTCACGGAGCAAGACTGCGGCTTCCCGCTATTAAGGCAGCGGTCACAAGCAGAAAATCGTAATCGAACTCCGGTGTGCGCATTCCAGTACGGACTCATGCGTTTTTGAAGCGCGTAGTCGGTCACCGGCGTAACTGCCTTCTTGCCAGGCGATAGCGGTACAACAATCAACACCGCTTTGGGAACTGTTTCAGCTGTAACAACTGCTTCTCCCGTTGCAAGACCAGCGAGATGTCGAGACTGTGCCTCCTGTAAACCCATGGCACCCGCCATCAGTTTTCGATCGTCTTCCGGCAGGAGGCGGTGCACGATCTTGAGGTTCGTGTTCTTGATGGCATCAGGCACCAGCTTCGATGGAATTTGTTCTGAAATGACGATTCCTTCCCCGAAAGCTCGAATCTCAGACAAAATATTTGTAAAGAGCTCAATCGAGTGGCCCCGCGGATTCGCAAAGACATCGCTGCCTTTATCGCTGGCAACATTGCGCAATAATCTGTGCGCCTCCTCTATCAAGGTCAAATGTCGTAGGCCTGAACCACCTGGCATCCGCCCCGACTCGTGGTGTTCATAGAGGCGGATCAGTATTAGGCCCATGAGAAAGGCCTTCTCGTCGTCGTTCACTACCTGCTTCAGCTCGAGGAGGCAAGGAGAATGAAAAAGGTCTTCCGCAGGCACTGAGCGCTGAGTGTTAAGCATTAGACCCTTTCCGCCACCGATACGGAGTTGATTGATGCGAGCTTGAAGACCTGAGCGAACGTTCATCGTGATTTCGTCCCCGTACCCCATTCGGTCAATCACGATTCCGACTTTGGTATGGAGATGGCCGAGCGTAGGAAATCTGCGGACACCGCCACCGTCCCGCCTATTCTCGTTACTCGCCAAATCCCAACCTCTGTCTTCATAGATCTCTTGAATGCTCTGCTCCAGAACGTACGGCATTGGCGGGTACAACACAAAAGCAGCAGCAAACAGGGCCTTCAGACAATCGATATGTCTTTGGACAAGGACACCTTCAGGGATTTCAAATGGGTTGATGCGGAAGGGTGAGACGGTTTCGTCACCCAGCGTGAAGACCCGCAAGGCCTGAAAACGCGGGTCGCCAGTGAGTGCGCGGTACTCGGACTTGGCCGACTCGATCACAAGGAAGGGAACCCCCGCCCCGTTGGCCCACACCTGGTCAAGTAGATTAAAGCAGGTGTTCGTCTTTCCGCTGCCTGTCATGCCGACAATGAGGGTGTGTTTCGAGAGGTCCAGCGGCGCTAACTCCACAGAGTTACCAGTACGTTGCCCTCTGTCGAGCACCGAACCGAGCACCACCTTCGCCCCGCTGAGCTTCATACCCACATCCACTCCAAAACGCACGTGTTCCGAAACTTGATAGCCGGCGAACTCTTCTTTGGGCGGCGAGGTGAGAACGGCCAGTTCACCACTGTTAAGCGCGTCTGGAGCAATCACATGGGACACACCATTGCAGCAAGGTCTGACACGAAGCGAATCGGGAACTGACCGCTCGCCAGAGAAAGCCGACTGAAGCAGTGCAGACGCCCTGTCCATCACTTGAACATCGTCGGCAAGCAGGTACGCTGCACTCTCCCAAGCCCCGCGGGTTCGCCCTCTCTGCAAGCGATTAAGCTTCTGTTCGAGAAGCTCCAAATACTGCCTAGCTGGCCGATTCTGGTCATCAACGCCGTTGGCCTTGGAGAGTTCAGTTTCACGAACCCTGCGGATCTCCTGCGTCACTTCATTGATTCTGCGGGTTACAACCGGCGGTTCGACGGGGATGGATGCGACAAGGTAGGCCCACCGGCCGCCATACAAGCCTCGACATACTTTCTCTATTTGGTCGGAAGCAACTCCCAGGGATGGGTCTGTCTTGCTCGTCGGGCATCCCACCACCCGAAGTCCATGCTGCAGTCTTGAGAGATCAGCACTGCGAGAAAACGACGCAGTGCTGACCCGTGAGTCTGGGAAGGCACCTAATAGAGACGCCCTGAGCGTCTCAACCGCGTCCTTGTTTGACACGCCATAACCGATCTTGATCGCATCTGGCTCAGCGTCCACCAAATACGCCCAACAGAGTTTTTGGCCATACAGTCCCGCAATGAAATCCTCCATGCACTCTTGTAGGGAAGGCTGGCGATTTGAGTCATGCTGTTTCCAAAACGACGACAGGCGGCCCAACTTCAAGAAGCAGAACTGAAGGTCAGGAGTCGTGAAATCCGGATAGGGAAAGCTGGCGGTCTCAAGATCCCCTCGGGCGATCTTGAACAACGAATCTAGGATATCGGCGTCACGGCTCATCGGAGTTTAACAAGTATTTCACAGTGTGTTCGGTGATTCGTTCCCCGGCGAAACATCAACGTGCCCTGTCGGTTCACGCCTTCGATGGTGACGTTATCGGCCACATTGACATTGCCGGCGACAAAGTCCCCCTTTATGCGCACGAGGTGTTCAGAGCCCGAAGAGTCACGAACGCGGATATCTCGCACTGGCACGTCGTCCTTCCTGAACAGCTTTCCGGTCAACCAGAAGCCAAGAACTTGGCTTGAAAGACTCGAAAACATCCCTGACGATCGACTTGATCCACGGAACAGCCAGGACAAAACGAGAAGAGGAACTCCAACTATCAGCGCGAACGGGAGCAAGAGCACCGCGATGCAAGCCTTGAGAAAGAACCTACCCCAAGAGAATTCAGGCTTGGTCATATATACAGGGTCAACGTGAATGACAATTCCAGTGACTGCACGGGCGGTGCTCGGACGAGTTCTTGGCGAAATTCCGCCTCCGGGGAACTTGGTCGGCGGGCCCGATGTGGCCGTAACACCGGCCGTACGGCCAGAGGACCGGGCAAGGCCACATGCGCCGCACGAGCTAACACCCGAGGGGTTCATGAGACCGCAACGAGGGCACTTGATCATGGGTGATGGAGATGCCATGGTCCTCCAATCTGATAGGACGGGGCGCCTAGTTTCGTATCACTCGATTTACGATCCTGTCGAGGAACGACGGTTGGTGTTGGAAGAGATCCGTTCTTGCGACAAGGCCTAGCGTGATGTCGTCACCACTCCCTTTTTCGGAGGTTTCAGTCAGCCAATCGTGTAACTCATGCTTGACTTTCTCAGGGCCTTCGTCGCGAATCATCTTAAGTATGTCGGTTCCCACCTTCAGAAACCCCTCCTCGCTCTGGTACGAATTGATGTACCCATCCGTAGCTAACATGATCAGTGCGGGCTGTCGTTCGGAGATAACTTGGAACTGAACTCTGAAGTCCTTCCACGCCCCTGGAGCGCATAGCGATGTGGTCTCATTCGCAAAGAGGCGGTCGTCTTTCGGCAAGGGCCGCGTCGGCTCACCTTCGTCCGAGACGTGTACGATGTCACCGTCTCCAAGTTGCATGTAGAGGATAAACTGCTTCGTGACGGCAACGGCAAGAACCGTAGAGCCGTAAGCAAGAAGCGGATTCCTTTCAACGGCTTCTCTGTCCTTGGCCTCCAGTGTCTGTAATTCGTCTGCTGTCAACGGCTTAGCCGCAAGTTCCTGTTCGACAACCTCGGTCCATTGCCTGACAATCTCCTGGGGCAAACCTTCCGTCGCTATCCTCTTGATAGCCGAAAGATTTGACAAATCTATCTGGGCTTCCAGAAAGCCGCGCACTTCTTGTGCCGCAGATCGAACCGCGAAGCTGGCGCCCGACGCACTTCGAAACGCTTTTGCGCTACCGTGACCATCAGCAACCGCTAAGACTACTGAGGCATAACCGTCGGGAGGCCCCGTCCAAAAGATGGCGTCCTGCCCAGGTTTCCCCGAACGCAGGTGGGCCGCGCCTTGAACAGACGCACCGAACACTAGCCATTGAGCATCGACCACATCTTCCTCCAGCACCTCGTTTACCAGACGTCGGTCGCGCCACCAGGCCCAGGAGCCGGAGGAGTCGGTATCGGGATGTTCCCAGCCGGGACCGGCGTACCCTTTGGTTGACTGGCCGGGGAACTGGCGGCTTTTAGCACCGCGGTGGAGGCCCACTTGATGTACCGGACGAGTTCCTCAGCGTTTTTCGCCTTCAGCGGACTCAACTCTGTGTGGCCGATAAACTTCTGGAGGCACTCCAAGTCCGCATCGTCGCCGATGGCTATGGCGATCCTGACGGCTTTTTGTCCCCACCTCTGGTTCAAGAGATCCTTCAGACCTGAGGAGAAATCATCGGTGGGCTGGCCATCAGTAATGAGAACAAGAACAGGTGGCAACATTCTGTCGGGCATTGGCGGGGATTTAAGCTGATCCGCGACCATCGACAACGCCTTCCCCATGTCTGTCACGCCGTCCGCGCTCAGGAGTGGCCACTTGAAGGTCTCCACCGGCACCGGTGTCGCGATGTGCCACTGCGCACCGTCGGAGAACTTGATGGCACGCACCAGAATCTCAGCGTTGGGATTCTCCCCCGCCACAGTTTGCATATGGGGGATAATCTCTTTAATGGCTTCATTGAGTGCTTGGATCTTTCCGTCGATAGCCATTGACCCCGAGCAGTCGGCTAACCAGATAAAATGTAGTGGGCGTCTTCCTAATCCTTCACCCGGCAAAACTGGCATTTCGAAACCTCCTTCTTCTATTCCAGGACCAAACTAGCGGGCTGTGTTCTCCGTATCACCTGCGCAGAACAGATTATAGTATAACGATGACGGCGGGCACAAAAGCGCAGGCTCGAATCAGCGGCGTTACAATTCCAGCCGCGGGCGGCCCCATCGCGCCCGGATGCCTCAAATCGGACCCCAAACAAATTGTGCGTCATCACCACACCCCGTTCTCATCTCCACCGTCAACGGTTGGTGGCGTCGGGATGGGAACTGGAGAACCCTTGTTCCCGCCCTTCTCGAATTGGCTCGCGGGCGCTGACGCGGCTTTTAGGACCGCCGTCGAGGCCCACCGAATATGACGCAGGAGAGCGTCTGCGTTGTTCGATTGGAGAGGCTCAAGCTCGGCATTCCCAAGAAACTTCTTGAGAATTCCTGCGTCAGCGTCTCTACCAATCGCGATCGCGATACGAACCGATTTCCGGCCCCACGGCTGATTCATCAATGCATTAAGGCCGGCGTCAAAGTCGTCAGTCGGTCTGCCGTCGGACGTCAAAACGATGACGGGAGGCAAAGCTCGGCCGGGCATCGGCGGAATGGCGAGCTCTTCGGAAGCCAGGCGTAGCGCAGCGCCCAAATCAGTTCCACCCGATACGCGTCCGTCCGAGAGCTTGATTGTGACCTCCTTCCCGATAGTCTCAGCAACATCACTGAAGAGCTCCCCGAAATCCTGCGCTCCCTTTGATTGGTTGATGTCCCAAAACTTCCCCCTGGTACCCTTCGCTATCGCCTCATGAGCGCCACTTCCGCCGCTCACACCGAGAACGTAAGTCATCACGCCCGCCTTCTTCAATCGCGACACGATCTCTCCTACTCCATCGGCAGAGCCCATCTCATCAGAGATGACGACCAACATTCGGATGTTCCCTCGCGGTCCTGTGAAGGCATCTACTACGTGTGGAAACATATCGATGCTGTCCCGATCAGCCAGATAGCACCCACCACCCCCAAACAATCCCAAGCCCAGAGAGGCGATATTCTTCTTGAACTCGAGCGGCGAAACCAAAGGCCAGATGCCAATCGTATATCTTGCCAGACTGTAGACCTTATAGCCGGCCTCAGTGGCGCCGCGATGGCCACCGATGTCGAAACCGATCAAGCCAAGACGTACTCGAGCGCCCTTCTTAATTATTAAGTCGGCAAATGCCGAACAACTCCGCTTGACCTCATCGATCTCGCCCCCCATACTGCCGCTCGTGTCCAAAAGAAACACGACGTCCGTGTCAACCGACTGAAGCGCGTCGGCTTCCAGATCCTTCCATTGAAATCGTTCCAGATGAACTGGCTCCGGCGTAGACCACTTTGCGCCGTGTGAAAACCGTAGAACACGAATCAGCACCTCAGCGTTTGGGTTGTCCGCAGCAACCTGTCGCATTTGAGGCAGCGATTCACGGATGGCGGCGTTTAGGGAGTCAATCTTACCGTCTACGGACATCGAGCCCGAGCAGTCGCACATCCAGAAAAAATGCAGCGGCCTTGTCGCTAATGCTGCTCCCGGTAGTCTAGCCACAGTCTCTGTTCTCCCACCCTGATCGAATCGCTTTCTACACGCTGCTTCTCAGCGTCAGCTTCGATTCAGTGCACTTTGCGTGTCCCCAACACTTACAACGGTACCTTTCAGGACTTCGTTGGTGTTATGCTTCGTAGGTTTCGCTACGTTATTGTTCTACCGAGACGACCTTACTGCCGACAAATGTGATTCTAAGTCCTGTGTAAACATACACTACTTTGCCATTCACGTTCTCAGCCCTGTCCGGCGGGCCAAGAAAACCCTTAACTTCGTCCATGGTCTGGCCGATGTGTACGATATCCGACACGCCAGATCCCCCAGAACTCTGCGTCGGCTGCGCTGACCGGACTGCGGTGCCCGCAGCATCGGCAGCCTGAACCCAGGTTTTTCCATCGTTGTCTAGAATCTTGCCGCCCTGAATCGTAGCGATGGCAGATGTTCCCGTCTCGGCGATCATCAGAACGAGTCGGTTCTCGTGAACAGAGAAACGGCCCGTGTATGAACGCCCTCCCTCGGTCAACGAAAACGATCCGTTACCGTTTAACTGGAGTTGTTCTGCCCTATTCCCAGAGTTGATGAACAGGCCCGAAACCTGAGTGGGCGCTGGCGACGCGATGGTGAACACCTCACCAATGGTGTCCTGGATCTGGTTGATGTTCGCGATGTCTACGTACCCCTGTGGAAACTGAAACGTGAGAGAGGCACGATAGACAAGTTGATAGGAGGCGTGCTGGCTCGATGGAGTACACGTCTGCACGCTCAGCGTCACGCTTGAGTCGGTACCCTCTATGTTGGTTACGTACACCTTCTCACCAACAATCAGATTGTCTATAAACGGCAGGCGCTTGCCACCAGCTCGCTTGCCAGATGGCTTCTGCTGCGTCACCATTCCAGCGTGCGGTGCGTAGAAATTCGCTGTGTACGAATCGCCAATAGTCGGGTTCGCACTGATTCCAGGCCTCCGGACAGTCAACGTGATCCCCGCCTGGGTCACTACGCTGCTGGTCTCGTCGTAGAGTGTACTTGGGACGTACTGGCGCCGAAGCTGTTCGAGGATCGCTGATGACGGTTGGGCCACAGCACACCCGCAGAACAACGTTACCAGTATTGGTAGCACGGTCGATTCCGCCACCTGCTTAAGAAGCATTTTCATAGCATTCTCCATAGCTCCTTCGGCCAGCAACTATTGCACACTGCTTACCTTCCCATCAACGAAGGTAATCTTCAGCCCAGTATAGGAGTAGATCAGCTTACCGCCTACGTTTTCAATCTTGTCTGGTTGTCCGAGGACGGTCTTCACTTCTTCGACCGTCTGTCCGACGTGAACGATGTCGAGTCCCGGTTGGCCCGCCGGCTGGGCCGGTCTCGCTGTTTCAGTCGGCGTTGGCGGTGGAGGCTGAGTACTCCCACCCAAACTCTCGGGCCGCCCAACGACGGTGAAGACCTCAGCGATCGTATTCTGGATCTGTTGAAGATTGCCAGCGTTCACAGACCCTTTGGGGAACTGAAAGGACAAGGCTGCCCTATATATCGCACCAGAGAGCTTGCGGGTAATCGAGGCCGCGCAGGTCTGCAAGCTGAAGATGACGTCGCTGTCGGTCACATCAATCTTGGTTATGTAAACTTGCTCGTTGAAGCTTATGTAGTCAAGGGAGTCGGCGAGCCTGACGTTATCGCGACTCGGCTTCATAAACGTCGGTTGTGACACACGGCCTTTCTTGTAAGAATTTGGCTGATAGCGGTCGCCATAGACGGGATTCGCCCTGAGTAGGTACTGTCCAAGGCTCACCACTGTCCCAGCCTGAGTCACGGTGCCGTCAGGGTCTACCCTTGTGAGCGTGTACCGTTGCGTGAGCTGGTCGAGGAGCGAGGCAGACGGCTGTGCCGCCAATGTTGACGAGGAAGAGATTCCGATCACGACGAACGTGAGGGCCTGAGCGGGCAATCGAAACTTCAAGATCATAGACAAAAGCTCCACAGGGTTTAGCCACGCGAATCACGTAGCGTTCCCTGGCCAATTCCGTGTGTACGGTGGGGCTGTGACTACTGCCCACCAACAGTCGATGCGATCTGAACCTCCAGTTCCGCCTGATTTGCAGATTGCTGTTGTTGCTGGATCAGAGAGGCCTCTGCGTTTAAGTCGGCGCGGGATTGCCCATCGCGTGAGTTGAAGGCGCCTGCCCGAGGGCCGCTTGGGATACCACCCGTGCCTTGATTGCTGGCAAGGACGGAGAGTCCGGAATCGAGCTGCGCACTGAACTGATTGTGCGCTTCTTGGAGTACGGTAACGTCGATGGAAGCAGTCGAATTGCCAGGGCAATCTCCCGCTTTGCTGCTCAGCACGGTCACGCCAATAGTGTTCCCGGCCCCGATCCGATCATCCGTCCGAATGACAATATCACCTGGACCCAGCGCGCAAGTCGCACCTCCCGCAGTCGGCGCGTCGAGATTCGACCCAATTACGAAGACCCTTTGATCGGGATCGAGCGCAGGGGGAGGAGCCACAGGCGGATTCGCGCTGGCTGAGGCGGGTGGCGCCGTGGACTGCGTCGCGGCCTCCTGCGATGAGGCGGCGAGTTGCCGCCGTACTTCGTTGGCAAGGGCCAATTTCACTGCTGGCGAAATCGGCGCGGATTGTCCGACCGATTGAGGAGGCGCCTGGGCGCCCTGCTGTTGGTCATAATCCATTCTTAGGTTTTCTGCCAACAGGAAATCCGTCAACCAAAGGGCGGCGTCCGAATAGACCGGAGAGGGCCTGAAATAGCCGAGGTAATATCCGTACCACGGTTGGGCGTCCCAACCCCAGGAGAAAGAAATCGGGGATGACCACGGGTTGCCAGCCCATGCGTAGAATGCTGGCTGGTAATATACGGCGGGCACGTAACGCTGATAGACGACGCCATTGTAGGAGTATGTCCGGTAAACCCTGACGTTCTGCCGTCCGCCCATCACGTATGTCCGCTGGACGTAGCCAGGCCGGACTTGGCGCTCCACATAGCCGCGATTCATTCCGTAGCTGACGACGCGGGCACCATCCGGTTTGACGCTGACTACTTGTCGCACACCGTTGGAAGCGCGGTTTATCGTGATGCCGCGCTTGGCGTCTTGAACGAAACTGGGACGCCCGTCTCGGCCAAATCTCGCGTCCATTCCAGGTTTAGAAAAGCGCGTGGCTTGGCCATTGCTACCCACTTCCCACCTTCGGCCATCGGGATGCGCGACGGTAGCCGTACCGTCGGGCCTCTGAAAACGGTTTGTGCCAACCGGTGCGGTGAAAGGCTTGACCGCCGGCATAGGTCGCGCAGGTGTACGGTTCGGGCCAGGATTACCGATCGGGGGGCGCGCCGGCGGTCCTGGTTGATTGAACGGGCGTGGCTGGGTGACCGGACCTCGCCCTTGCGGTTGTGACGGCGGATTCTGCGCCGTTCCCCGTCCTTGCGGCTGCGCTGGCGGCCTCTGTGGCTGCGTGCGAACAGTCTGCGGTCGGGCAGGCTGCGGAGTACTCCTCGCCGGAGCAACCGGCGCCGGTTTCGCCTTGTTCGTATTATTGGTGTTGCCTTGTGCCCAAACGAGCACCGGAACCAGGAATAGGCAGAAAACGAACGCGATCCGTATCCGTGGGTCCCTTCTTCTTCTCGTATTTGAGTTCATCGAAGGCTCCTTTAACCGTTTGAGACTGTTTATCATACCAGCACATCTCAAACTCCGTTGCAAGCGTGTTCGGGTATGCAGATGTTCAGATTTGCAGCCTCTCAACGGCAACACACTCACGCTTAAGCTCATTCAGTGCAAGGCCATACCAAGCCAGGCACTCCGCTCCGAAAGCCAGGTACAAGATCCACCGAAGCTGGACCAGGAGAATGAAAAGACTCGTGAAGCTCCCCGGAAGCAAATTGTCAAGCAGGTGGCTGCTGGCGATAATCGACACGATCAGCGCGGTCACGAGGATAACCCAAAGGACCCGTGGCCGAGCGAAGAACATGCCGCGTGGCGCGACCGCCCACTTCTCGCGCATCAGCAACGCAAGAACGAAAGCGTGACGCTCCGCCCGCAATTCCCGTTGCATGCGGACGATGGACAAGAATGGCATCACCAGAAACAGAATGGCGCCCGGCACCCCATAAATAACCGCCTTGAAATAAGCAGCCTGCGCCGAGTAGGTCTGGAATCGAGCCTTCGTTACCGGGGTATTTGGCAGAAACAGACACAACCCGAGGAATAGCAACACTGCGGAAGCTGCAATTGTGGTGGCCGAAAACGCGATGCCGTAGCCACGCCCTTTCGAAACCGCTCTTGAGCCCAAAAGCAAGGCCCCTGTTGTAGTGGCGGCCACCCAAAGCAGAACCAGCGGAAGGAGTCGTAGTGCTGTCGGACCGAAAGAATCGAACGAGTACGCGATCTCTAGCAAGAGAGTGATCGCGTAGAGCAGCGCGTACAGAACGCTAGCAGCGAGCACGTGCAGCGAATGCCCAGCAAACGGCCAATCTAGCCTAATCGACAAGCCCAGAACCGAGCCGACCTCGGCCGGCGAGAACGACCGCAGGAGTTGCTTGTCCGAGCGGAACACCCGAACCGCTTCGCTAAGTCGTTGAACCTCGTCCCAACAAAAATCGCAGTCGAGCAAGTGAGCTTCGAAAAGACGCCTCTCATTCTCGTTCAGGTCCTCGAAGCAATACGCCGCCAACCGAGCGTTGTTGTCAGAATCTGGGCAGCCAGCCGCCATCGGCAAACGATCTGGATCAGTGCTCGCCACTACCTATACTCAGTCGAAGGCGCGAATGGAATTCTTCACGTCCGCCCATCTTTTTTCGAAACATTTGCTCGGCTTCGGCAAGGACTCTTCCGACGGTGCCCTTGGGCCACCGTAGTCTTGCGCTGATCTCGGCAATCGTAAGGCCACCAACCTTATTAAGGATCAAGATTATTCGATGGTTCCGTGGAAGGGCGAGTAAGGCTTCATGAACAGCCGCGACGGTCTCTTGTTTGGGCTGAGTAATCAGCGCACCGGGCAGACCGCCGCTATTCTGGTCGTTTAAGTGCGCGCCATGGACGGGCCTTCGGCCCGGAGACCTATTGAAATCAATGACCTTACCGTGAACGATGCGCTCGATCCAAGTTCCGAGCGTGCACTCGCCGCGATACAGATTGCGCTGGATCTGATCTGCGGCCGCAGCCAGAACATCTTGCGCAATGTCCCGGCAGTCCTCGATCGATCGGACTCCGTATCGCCCTGCCAGCCATTCAATACGACCGCGGAACTTCTCAACGAAGGCTTCGACAGCCGGGGCGTCACCCTGCCTGATGCGCAGAGCGAGCGTGCGGTCGTCTGCTGAGCCCGCCATGTCGCCAGCCTTCGTTGGAACGTTGAATTGAAACGTGTAAATTTTACCACAGAGGCAAGGCTTGTGATGGGCGCGCAATTCAAGACGCGCCGATTTTATCCCAATGCCGAGAGCCTGCGGCATATACGCCGCCAACGCAGGCTCAGCCAACGGCGGGAACCGCCTTCGAGAAGTCGCCGCCGATGTCCCTGGGTTCAAGTCCGGCTATGCTCAGACGGTTGCAAGTGATCTGCGGGAATGCCCGCTCTGATCGCCGGTGGCGGTCAGGCCAGCAGACTCCAAAACGCGTCCACTGAAAAAGGTTTGCTCCGTTTCGCGGCGCAGAAAGCCCGAGGAGCAAGCAAGTCCGACCGCCGCGAAATGGAGCAAACCTTTTTCAACTTAAACACTTTGGCTTCAACGCGCCCCTTACAAAACACGCCAGTTGCCGCGCCGCGCTCAAGACAGGGCTGAAATCGGGATTTATCCATTCGTGGACGGCGGGTCCCCTCAGTTTCCTGTTTCCCCCAAGTGGTTCAGTGGTTCGACGGTTCGACGAATGCCAGCGAGACACCCAGGATCGCGGCATATGGAGGCCCGACGGCGGGTTTTCTCTCGGCATTCGGATTCGATGTTTATGGCGCGGCGCGCAATAGGAAGTTGATGTCCGCCCCCAAGTTCCGTACGATGAGTGGCGCGGGCCATCGGCACTTTCTCGGTTTCATGACGGAACTGGCGATGGCGACTGGTCACGGACATCTGCTGCGCGCTCTTTTTCGCGCATGGGACTACGCAGATGGACCGGCCATCTTTACGTTGGGACCCAGCGGATTATAGGCCGCGTGTTCTTCGGGGAATCGACCAATCGGGGGACTCGATCACAACGATGCGGGGCGCGCACCGTCGAAGCGTCACCGCTGTTCCCCACCGTTCCTCAGGGCGGGCGCATCCAGACGGTCGCCTTTGACGACGGCGATGCGGCTGCTGAGGTCATGTAGCCCATATGGGATGATCGCATTGAACTGGGCGCTGGTAGCTTCCTTGCTTGCCGCCAGCGAGGTACGGAAGGCCGCCAGCAGGGATGCCGTGCGGCCTGGAATCGTGCAGATATTCCGTGCGAGACGGTTTACGGGTGGGCAAGTACCGGAACTTCAGCCGGCAGGGGCAATGCTCTGAGGATGCGATTTTCCCATCATGATCCGTTATGGCATCGGCGATGACAAGCGACTGAAAGCTCGCGGAGACGATGAGGCCTGATCTGGCACGTCACACTTCCGCGATCGTTGGATGGCGGCGCCGGCGAAGAAGTTGCTCTGGTTAGTCTCGTTTCTCGTGGCCAGAAATTCCGAGAATCTTTGCCATCTCATGAGACGGCGTGGTCCAGAACTCCCCGATTGCTGGCCACCGCAAGGGAATTCCGAGAATCTCTGCCACGCACCCTTCCCTTTCTCCATGGCAGAAGAGTTCTGCGCTCCAGGTGCGGGGGAACCACTCGGAGAATGCGACTCGCAGTAACAGCACTCGAGGGCTCTCATTCACCACTGGCGGGGCCAAGGACGGGAATTCCGAGAATTGTTGCCCCCAATTCAACAGGAATTATCGCTCCCACAGGCACACGGTCGTGATGAATTCCGAGAATGTTGCCCTCCCAAATGCTGGTGGGGTTCTTGGGCGGGTACGGAGGTTTCAATGGATAACGCGCTTGCCATCTGGCCGCGAGAGGACCGTGTGCGATACCCCAAATGGGGTCGTCTTCCGGACTATGGACTCCGCGGTCGACGCTGAAAGGCGCGAAAACAGCGCCGGACCCGTGGTGGCAGCTCTGCCGAATCCTCCCTGCGGAGTTGGTCATGACTGGACCTTGGCCGATACTATGTTCTTGAGAGCGGTGGCGGCCAGCAACGCACAGGAGGGAATGATGCGCGTAATGCTTGCCGGGACAAGGAAGGACCGTTGCTGCTTTGACGAAGGAGTAGGGCGGAGTTAGGTGTTGGACTGTGGGGGCTTTTGTGGGTACTGTGCATCAAAATGGCGGCAAACGGCGAGCAATCCTGCTGTCAGCGCGTATTCGGGCACCGTCCGTAAACGTCTGATAACGAGCAGCTAAGCGCACTGCCGAGCAATCCTGCAAGGTCCTCGACTTCTAGCTGTTAACCGAAGGGTTGTAGGTTCGAGTCCTACCTGAGGAGCCAGATATCATTTCTGGCCGATTCCGCCATTCCCCCTCCCACCCGCTGCTGTTCCGACGCGACCGCAACCGCCAACACGTCAAAGGGTTGCCGATATTTCGCGGCCAGTTCGCCGCCTTTCCAAGTGCAGTTCGAGAGTACAAAATCGAGGAGTTTGCGTTTCTCGACCGGCGGCTGACTTTCGAACAGGGCGTGCGCGTTGTGCGCCAACTCCAGGAGTTGGACGCCTTCCTCGATATAGCTGCGGTTGGCGGTCTGGTGCGCCTCCAGGTCGCGCATGATGGCCGTCTGCGCGGCGCGCATCTCCGCTGCCTTGGCGTCGAAGAAGTCGTTGCCGATACGGCCGTCGAGCTTGTCCTCGTACATGGCGTCGATACGGTCCTGAAGGCGGCGGTGTTCGCGCTGGAGCTTGGCAATGGCGTCGTCGTGGAACTGGCGTTCGTCCCGGTGACTTTCGCGTAGGGCCTGCCGCACCCAGACCAACGTCTCGTCACTGAATGCGATCCCTTTTAGCAAGCCCGTGAACCTCTCCTCCAACACCTCCTCCCGCGTGTACGGCTCCGGGCATTTCCCCTTGAAGCCCGTGCAGTGGTAGTAGATGTAGCGCCCCTTCTTGATCTCGCCCACCATGGCGCAGCCGCAGTGTCCGCAGGTAATCAGGCCGCTGAACGCGAACTGCTCCTTGGCCTTCCGGGTCTTCTTGGCGCCGCGCCCGTCGAGGATCGCCTGGACTTGCTCCCAGAGCTCGCGGGAGACGATCGGCTCGTAGGCGCCGTGGTACATGACGCCGTCGAAGTCGAAGTCGCCGGAGTAAATGCGGTTGCGCAAGATCTTGTGGACCGTGGAGGTGGGCACCATGTCACCGCTCTTACGGTAGGCTAGTCCGTCCGCGCGAGCTGTCTTGGCCATCTGCTTCAGCGAGAACTTGCCGGTGGCGTACTGCTCGAACATCCTGGTGATGACCAGCGCCAGATTCGAGTCGGGCACGATGGTCCGCTTCCCGTTTGCGCCGTCCACGTTGATGTAGCCCAGCGGCGCGAACGACGGCCAGATCCCCTGCCGCGCCTTCTCCAGCATGCCCTTCCGGGTCTCTTCGGACAGATTGTCGATGTAGTTCTTCGCCATCAGCACCTTGATGCCGTGCATGAATTTCTCGGAGGAGCGGGAGTCGGGGGCCAGGATGACATTCTCCTTCACGAAGTGAACCTCGAGACCAAAGTCCTCAACGGTCACCCAGTCCTTCAGGTTGCGATAGAGACGATCGGTTTTCTCCACCAGCAGGGTGCGGCAGGACTTTGCTTTCGTGAGAAGCGAGATCATCTCACTGAACCCGATGCGGCCGACCTGCTTCGCCGTCTCCACGTCCACAAACTCCTGAAGTACCTGGAAGCCGTGGGCGCCGGCATAGCCGCGGAGCAGTTCCAGTTGGGCCGGAATCGAATAGCCCTCTTTCTCCTGGTCCTTGCTGGAAACTCGGGCGTATATCAGCGCCAACCGGCGGTTGGAAACCGTGGGGTCGATCAGCGCCTCAGCGCTCCTTTTGATCTGCATCGTGGGGCTCCTGTTCCTCTTGGTATTCCATGACGGCCTTCCCGCAGCCTGCGTCGATAGCGTAGCTCTTTACCTCCTCTGGATCTATGTGAAACTTCTTGGCGATGTCGCCGATGCTCCAGTGCTCCCGTAGCAGCATTCCGATGACCTCCACCGTCCTTTCTTCGATCAGTTTCTTGTCCCCATTCTCAAAAATGGCTTCGGCTACATTCTCGGCCGAGGTGCTGAAGGCGCGTTTGGCCTCCTCAACCGGGTAGTTCTTCTTCAGGAAACGAACAATTGCATTCCGGACAGCCTCACGGGCTGCCTGGTATTCCGACTCTTGCCGGTGCTGGGCCACGATGGGATCGAGAATCCGTTTCACGGCCTCGCCTTGCTTGGCATACGGCTCCTGGCGTAACACCTCGAGAAGCGCCGAAACCAGATCGCGCTCGTCTTCGTTCTTGATGGAGAGAGCGCCCGGCGTAGGCAGGGGCGGCGGCGCTCCCAGTTCCTCGCTCAACGCCCTGCGGAACACGGCGGCTATACCGTCCAAGCCTTGCTCCGCTGCCAAATGGTGGAGTTTCGCCAAGGCTTGGCCGGCCGGAGGCCGCTTGCCCTCCCATCGCACCACGGTGGCGATGCCCACTCCGAGGCGCTCCGCGAACTTCTGCTGAGTTTCCGGAAGTGACAGACGGAGATTCCGTACCGCTTCCAGCACTTGCCCCTGGCCCACCGGGGTTTTCCGCAGCTTGACCAAAAAGCGCTTGCCGGGGTCCATTTGAGATGCCCGCGCGGCTCTTCGCGGCCGCCTGCGGACTGGGTTCGGATCTTTCTTCTTCGCCATGAATACTCCCTTCGTCGGCAAGTCATCAATGAGCAGTTGACATGCTCACTGATGATCATATATACTTTGCCTAGAGCCATTATCGTCCATGTCGCAGACTCTTGCAACACTAAAAGCCACTTCGTTTCCCCCGGCCTCCGGCGGACCGCTCTCGTCGGTGGAAACGGTTTTGGAAAAACTCGTGGCCCTGGTGCGCGCCGACATTGCGCACGGTCATTTCGAGATCAGCGTGTCTGGGGAGGACGGAAAGGCCGGCTGCACCAGTGTGATCATCACTGCGGGGAAGAAGTTCAAATTCTTGGTTCCGAAGCAGCAATAATCCACGTTGTGCGACCCGCGCAAACACGGGCGCCTGTCCATTTGAAGCCCGGATCGATGCCATCGACGCGAATGTCGAGGCCCAGATCGCAAGTCTTGGCCCGGAGGTTCCTGTCATGGCCGAGCAGCGCGGCGCGCTTCTCGAAGACACGATCCAGTTTTGGCAGTCGCGCACTTCGCGCCCGTTGACGCGTGAAGATGCGCGCCAGGCGGTGGAGAACATCGTCGGCTTCTTCACGACTCTTCAAAATTGGACCGCAGCGGCAGAGACCCGCCCATCCGAGCTCGAAGCTAATAAGGAGGCTGCATGAAGGGTGCATATCTCGTAGAAGTGGTTCCCACCATTCCCAACGATCTGGTCAGCGTGAAGGCGGGGGCCAAAATCGCCATGAAGACGGAGCGGACCATCTGGCGGGACATCCGCAGTGGCAAGCTGCGGGCTTGGGGCACACGCCGGTGTTATCGGATATCGGTTTCGGATTTGTTGGCTCCGGTCGCCGTTCGGGGCGAAAGCCATGAGTAGCCCTGCCGCCGATTCCGCTCTGGAGGCCCCCGGTCAGGTTTGTGGGTCTAGATCTACAAACCGTCGCACCCGCGCTGAAATGCAGGCCATCCGGGAAGCGATCTACGAAATCCTCCACGAGATCCAGCCGGCCACGGTGCGCCAAGTCTATTATCAGTTGGTCGGCCGGGGCGTGATCGCCAAGACCGAGGCCGAGTATAAGAGCACCGTCGTGCGGTTGCTGACCGCCATGCGCCGGGCCGGCGAGATCCCCTTTGGCTGGATCGCGGACAGCACCAGATGGATGCGGAAGCCCACTTCTTACGCCGGGCTGAGCGACATGATGGAACAGCAACAGCGGTTTTACCGGCGCGCGTTGTGGGATAGCCAGGCTGCCTACGTGGAGATCTGGCTGGAGAAGGATGCTCTCTCCGGCGTGTTGTACGACGTGACCGCCGAGTTTGACGTGCCCCTCATGGTGACGCGCGGCTATTCCTCCATCTCCTATCTTCACGAGGCGGCGGAAGCCATCTCGGAAAACGGGAAGCCGGCGTTTCTGTACTATTTCGGCGATTACGACCCCAGCGGATGCGACATCACGCGGGCGGTGGAAGCAGGCATCCGGGAGTTCGCGCCCAAAGCCAACATCCACTTTACTCGGGTAGCCGTCACTCCGGACCAGATCCGTCGGCTGAACCTGACCACCAGGCCGACAAAAGAGAGCGATTCGCGGAGCCGGAACTTCGAAGGCGACAGCGTCGAAGTGGACGCGATAGCGCCTTCCACGTTGAGGCTGATGGTGCGGAAGTGCATTGAAGCCCACCTGGATCGGGAGGAGTTCCGGCGGTTGCAGGTGGTGGAAGAAGAAGAGCGCGAAACCTTGCGGCGCATCGCCCGAAACTTCTATGCGCCGGGCGGCAAGCCGGAGGGGGACCGCCTTGAGTAGCCTCTCCGCGCAGTCTGCCGGCGACTTCAGCCCATCCGAAGTATCTGAATATTACAGTGCCCGCGTCTCAGAGATGCCGCAACGTGGCCGAGAATGGCGCTGGCGTTGTCGCATTCACAAGGGCACGGGGAACAACTTCACCGTCAATCCGGAGACTGGGATGTGGTATTGCCACAGCGAGTGCGGCCGCGGCGGCGACATCATCGAACTTGAGATGGCGCTCACGGGGGTGGATTTCAAGACAGCGAAAGCCGAGGTCTTCCGACTCCTGGGCAGGATCGAACCTGGGCGCCGACACACTGAGGCACACGGGAATTCGAAATCGACAACAACAACAGGCGGCTGGCGCGAGATTGAGCGCTACCCATACGTAGACCAGGACGGCAATCTACTTTACGAGGTTGTCCGTTTCCTGCAACCGGACGGGAAGAAGACTTTCATTCAGGTCCGTCCGAGCGGAGTTGAAGCGGCCGGCACCACCGACCCGGAACGGGCCGGCGGCGTTCCCACCGGCGGCATCGTCGTAGGACTGGACGCGGGCAAATACCTTTTGGATTCGAAAGCGGAACGCGCTACCGGCAAGCCCACATGGAAGCGGGCATCGGATTACGTCGACTATGACGGCGCGGACTATCGCTTCCGCGTTTGCCCGCGTGTTCCCTATCGTCTCCAGAAGGTGCTGACCGCAGAGACGGTTTACCTCCCCGAGGGCGAGAAGGACGTCCACACCCTGGAATCGTGGAATCTGGCGGCGTCCTGCAATCCGGGTGGGTCGGGCAACAGCCACTTGTACAAGGGATGGGTGGACTACTTCCGGAATCGCAATATCGTCATTCTTCCCGACAATGACGGGCCAGGCCAGAAGCACGCGGCGACGGTGGCCACGGCGATGCTGGGCGTGGCGGCTTCCATCCGCATCGTGGAACTTCCCGACTTGCCGGTGAAGGGCGACATCACTAATTGGCGGGACGCCGGCGGCACGCTCGACCAACTCCGCAAATTGGTTGCGGCAACGGACACTCTGGACGCCACATCGTTGTCGGCGTTGCGGACGCGCTGGGGCATCACCGACGAAGACCAAAGGCCCCGGCGGGCGCGGGCAGAAGCGGCGGACGGTTGGCCCAAACTAGAACCGATCCAAAGCGAGCTTCCGCCCGTCGAAGCCTTTTCCGAAGAGATTCTTCCCGATCTATTCCGTCCCCTGGTGCGGGACGTCACCGCGCGAATGCAGGTCCCGATGGACTATCCGGCGGTGGTGACGGTTCTCTGCTTGGCCGGCGCGGTGAATCGGCGCGCCACCATCCAGCCAAAGGCGAACGACACCGGTTGGGTGGTGGTGCCCAACTTTTGGGGCGGCATTATCGCGCCGCCGGGATTCATGAAGTCCCCTGTCATCCAGGCGGCCACCCGTCCGCTGAATCAGATTCAGTCTGAATGGCGGCGGGAGCACGAGGAGGAACTCGAGGAATACGCTCGCGAGAAGGAGGAATACGACCTTCGGTGTGCGGCGTGGAAAGAGCAGTTCAAGGCGAATACGAAAAAGGGGACGACTGCGCCCGAGAGGCCGGAGGATAAGCCGGAGGAACCGACGTTACGGCGCCTGATTGTCAATGATGCCACCTTCGAGGCGATGCATCAGACCATGAGCGAAAACCCGGCGGGAATCTTGGTTATCCGGGATGAACTCACGGGCTGGTGGAGTCAGCTGGACCGCGCGGGCCGGGAGGGTGAGCGCGCCTTCTGTCTGCAAGCATGGAACGGCGACACCGGCCACACAATTGACCGGATCGGCCGCGGCACCATTCATGTGGAAGCCTGCTGCATGTCCATGTTGGGCGGCATCCAACCTGGCCGCCTCCGTTCTTATCTGGCGGAAGCGCTCGAGGATGGTCCGAGCAACGACGGACTCGTTCAGCGGTTTCAGCTGCTGGTTTGGCCGGATACCGAACCCGGTTGGGAGTATGTAGACCGCCGGCCGGACGAGGCTTCCCAACAACAGGCGGCGATGGTGTTCAGCAAGCTGGTGGAGTTGGATGCCGAGGACCCGTTGCAGTTCCGCTTCGCGCCCAACGCACAGGAACTGTTCGTGGAATGGCTGGCGGAACTCGAAGCGAAGATTCGCGGCGACGAACTGCACGCTGCTCTCATTTCGCATTTGAGCAAGTACCGGAAGTTGATGCCCGGCTTGGCGCTGCTTTTTGAACTGGCGGACCGGACCGCAAACGGGGGTTTTGAAGGTTTTGTAGGCGCCCCCTCGGGAGATTCCTCCAAGATACACACGGTGTCCCTGCGCCACACACAGCAGGCGGCAGCCTGGTGTCAATACCTGGAGTCCCACGCGCGGCGGGTCTACTCCTGCGTGGTAACTCCGCAACTGCGGGCGGCGAGCGAACTTGCGGGGAAGATCAAGAACCGGAAGCTGGGCGCTGGCGGCTTCTTCTCCTGCCGCGAGGTGTACCTGAAGGGCTGGAGTGGTTTAAATACTCCTGAGGCTGTGAAGCTGGCGGCGGAAATCCTTCAGGACGCCGGGTGGGTCCGCGACCTATCCGGCGAATCCGGGCCCTACGGCGGGCGTCCCTCCAACCGCTTCGAAGTGAATCCGGCGGTGTGGGAATGAGAGCCGCGGTAGTCGGGCCGGTGACGCGGAGCCGGTGGCTGGACTGGCGTCCGAAGATCTCTATCTCGGCGGGTTCTGCCGGGGGTGAGCCTACAAAACCATCAAAACCGGGTTCTGTAGGTTTTGAAGGTGCCACTTCGGCTAAATCTCCCGAGATGCAAAGGGAACCGGACGCGGCGGAACTGGCTCGCGCCTCCAGCGTCCTGAACAGGGCCGGTGCCCGCATCATGCAACTGGACGGCGTGACCACCATCGGCGTCTGGAGCGACCTGGACGGGCCGAAGGTTCGCGCGGCGCTGGGCGTTTACGGATCGGACCGGTTGCCCGTCCGCTACCTCGACGGGGCCGCCATCCCCATGTGCTACAAGTTGCGGCGGGTGGAAGGCGAACCTGTTCCCCAGAACGTGCTGCTGGAAATGGAGCGGAGCCCTCGAGAACCCTGGAAGGTTCGAGACCGCATGCTCCAGGAGATGGGCTGGGGTTCGAAGGCTACCTCGTGGACGGAATGGAAAGCCACCCAACTGAACCGGCTCTTCTTGGAGCAGGGCGTCACCGGACGGTCCGGACGGATCACGGCTGCGACAGTTCTACACGGTGAGCGGAAACGGAGAGAACAACTCCTGAAGAAAGATAACCACCAAAACTAACAATCAGTCAATTCGAAGCGGCGGCTCTGCCGTTGAATTCTGGCGGCAATCGCCAAACCCGAACCTACAAAACCTACAAAACCCCTGTCGGCATCAGCGCCCGACCACAATGCGAAGAATTGCTATGAACAGAAGACACTGTACCGTTATGACCATGGACGACCACCGCGCCGCCGCGCGCGAGATGGCCACGGACCACCGCTCGGTGGCCGGACTTGAACACGCCCACTCCAAACGTTTTGGAGTCGGTCGCCAGAAGGACCCATCCGCAATGGGGAAGGGGGTGCAGCAATGAAAGTGGATTACGGCAATAGTCCTGAGTGTCTGAACGATCTTTCCGCCGAACAGCAGGCAGACCTGATCGGCTGGATTCGGGATGTCCTGATCCCGGCGCGCCGCGTGTACAGTCCCAACAGCTACATCATGAAGCACGATTTCGAGCGGGAACCGAAGGGCTTCTATGTGACCAACGGGATGTTCAAGGGCGCGATGCTGGCGGCGGGCTTTCCTCCGGTGAATCCACGGGAAGTGAACTGGCGATTCCGTGTGGAGCCGTCATGGGAATTGAATGCCTGGGAGAAGCGAGGACTGGGGACTTACACTCGCGGCCGGCTGATGCGGAACCGATGGCGCGAGAGGGGCTACGTCGTGGCGATGCGCAACCAATGGCGTCGGATTACGGAGTACGACACGGCGTGCCAGCGCGAAGGGCGGATGAAACTGTTGGTGCTGCGCGGCGCTCGGTTGGCGGAGATCATCCTGGACACCTACCCCGCCGGCTTCCGTCTGACCGATGCCGCCGTCCTCGACATGGCCGCGCTCTTCGACAAACTGAGCCCGAGCGGCCGCAACTGGTCCATCACCAACAACTGCCTGGCGGTGATCCGGCGCGTGCCGGCGTGGCGCATCGAGGAGGTGGCGGCGGCATTGGTGAAGATCGCGCAGGGCTGCCTCGTTGGGGCAGCGGGCGATTCCGGTGCGTCGATGAAACCAACATGAGAGGGAACCCCGCGCAATTGAACGGAAGTTTGAGCGGAAGTTGGCGCCCGAGCAATCTCTTGGAAGTGGAAGCGGGTCGTCGTGACGTCACGGTCGAAGGCGACCGGCCGCGGTGTGAGCCGCCGCGACTTCCGGAAAATATTCCGGAAGTTCGATGCAGCCACCAGCGACTGGGGAATTTCCCCAGTGAGGCGGTTCGCTGAAGCGGAGCCGGTGGCTGGATTGGAAACCTAAGGCCCATATCTTGGCGGATTCGGCGGGGAGCGCGCCTACAAAACCTACAATACCGGGTTTTGTAGGTTTTGTAGGCGTCACTTCCGCTGAATCTCCCAAGATTCATGCCGAGCCGGACCCGGCGGCGGACACTGAGGCTATTGTATATGGCAAGATTTTGCCGAATTGCAGGATCGGCGAGGCCCTGTCCGGAGGCCCAAGCCCGCACCCAGATCACTTAGCAGGCTGCTGAAAAAGTCCCTGGAACACTGACAATGCCACTTACTAACATCCGCAACCTGTTGATTCTACGTTCAGCCGAGTGCGAAATTGGTCCGTTTCCGGCATCGGAATACCCTTTTTCAGCAACCTGTTAGGGAGTATTGTTCCGAACTTGCAGAGGGGAGCCCGTGCTTCGGGGACTGCGGAATCTCCGCAGTACGGCTGGTCTCTCTCGAGCAGGGCTTTGGAGCCGAAAGCCATCGCTCGGGGGAATCATGGGCGGCTGAGGCGCCGAAGGGGGAGGGCCAGCATCCAGCCAACCCGGCGCCAGACACCGCAACACGGCGCACCACGTCGCCGCCAGGTGGCATCCGACGCGAATCTGGGCACTGCCAGTTCAAGTCTTGGGACCTGGAACTCACTTATTTTCTGCGGTTTAACTCCAGGCACGAGTATTTTAGATAGACCGACTTTTCCAGGTGCGTATGGCGGGTGCGCGGACAGGTAGGCACCCTTCGGGTCGATGAGCGCCAAGCATGCAGTCAGGCGGCTGTCGTGCGCCATCCCTCTTGGCGCTCGGGTGATGGCCAGGGCCGGCCACACCACCTGCGGCGTGCTCCATTTTGGCCGGTCCGCGAACTGCCAACGGACCTGCGAGCCGCCCGGCTGAGCTTGGTTGTCAAGTGCCGGGATCGAGGGCCGCCGTAACCGATTGACTCGAAACAGGTTAAACGGTCCGGCGAACGATGACCACCTGTACTGACCACCTGCACTGACCACCTGAAATATTCACTCTAAGTAGCCACATTGCGGGGCCGTCCAACCCGCCGGGAAAAGTGCAAAGCCAGGTCCCAGAATTCACCGCGCTCCCGCGTCTTACGCGACGTTTGGCCCCCGTGCGCGCCCGGGCCGCGTCGCGCGGCGATCGATGGCCGGTTGGTTCCTCTGCACTGGACCGCGTGGCGCCCGTGCCGTTCACAACTCCAAGCAGCGTCGTCCACCTCGAGGTTGCTCGCGTCGCCGGTCGCGCCGCAGTGCAATCACACGGCGTTGGTGTCATAGCCGTAGGGAGGGCTTATCTTCAGCGCGGCGCTGGCCGCCTGAAAGGCGCCAATTCCGGGTACGATCTCGCTGGGCACGCCGGCCGGCAGCATCTCCAGGAAGAGCCTCACCCGCTTGCAGGTGCTGTACCACGCGGTGGAGTATCCCATCTTCGGACTCGGCATGATTGACGAACTCCGCCGGCATGGGTACCAGGTAAGCCCAGGCACCCTCTACCCACTCCTGCATGGGCTTGAAAAGAAGGGGTACCTGAAGGGGGTGGACGTTCGAAACGGCAAGTCGCTCCGAAAGGTTTATCGCGCCACTCCGCTCGGACGGAAGGCCTTGGCACTGGCCAAGGAAAACGTTCGTGAATTATTCCGCGAATTGATTGAGGGCAAATGACAGCAGTCTGACCTCACTTTCAGATGTGAATCTCCGCGATTACAGAATGTACCTTATCAGAACCTGAGGCGTATTCCACCCCAAGCGCCAAACGGGGCGCCGGGCGCAAAAAACGTCGCATGCACTAATGGGAAGTTCCCGTCTGCTGCGGCGGGAAAAGGTCGGGCGACAAAGGTGCCCTGGTTGTTGAATCCGGTCGGTCCGAGCTGAGCAGCAGTGTAGTAGTGGTGGTCGAGCAGGTTGTTGACCTCGATGAAAAGCTGCAGCCGTTTGTGCAACTGATAGTGCGTCGCGATATTGACCACGCCATAGCCCGGGGATGTTCCAGGTCCGAGGTAGTACACACCATCAGGCTGGCTCTGGTTGTTCTCGTTACCACGCGCGCAGGATCTCGACACCGCCACAAAGCCGAGATCCAACAAGAGCTTCTTGGTGGCCTGAAAATCGGCGAACGCTTTCAGCAGGTGCTGGGGGATCAGCGGAATCCGGTCGCCGGGTTGAACCTGGATCAGACCGTCTACACCTGGAGATCCCCCCGAGGCGGAGTCGTTGGTGCTATTGCTGGAGCCGTCGACTGTTTCCGGACTTTGATAGGTGGCGCTCACAAACGTGTAGTTCCCGCCCATGGTGATGCGCCGAATTCGACCACTCAAGTGCACTTCCACGCCCTGCCGGAGGGTCTGACCGAAGTTCTTGAAATAGCCGTTTCCCGTCTGAGGCGATGAAACGAACAGGAGATCGTTGTGATTTCCTCCGCGGAACCACCCGACGCTCCAATTCACGCTGCGCTCCTCGCCCCCGCGGACGCCGGCTTCAAAAGTCCTCGTGACCACTTGATTTAGCGGCGGGTCGTCGGCCAGGGCGTTAGGCAAGTTGCATGGGTTGTTCGGATCGGCACAGCCAAGCTCAATGGAAGTTGGCGCACGGCTGGCTTCGCTGTAGCTCGCGTACGCAGTCGGGAACCCGGCCGGGCTGTAGGTAACACCGACGGCTGGATTGAACCGGCCGAAGACGTACTGCCCATCGAGCGAGCCAGGCCCACCGCCAGGATTGAGCCGGTCCCGATTGTCGATGGTTGTTCGATTGTAGCGGCCGGAAACGGTGAAGCTCCACGCTTTGCCAACTGATAGAGTGTCAGTCGCAAACAAGCTCCACGTTTGAGGCAGCCCGTGCAGATTGACGCGCGTGTCGACGGGAGTGCCGTTGGAGTTGTTTGTGCCGTCCTCAAATGCGTTCACTGGAGTCAGCGTATAGTTGGGATTGATATACGCGAATTGGGTCAACTGCTGAAAGCTCAGGCTGCTGCGGTCCCACGCCGACCCGGCAGTGAATTGATTCCGATGACCACCTGTCGAGGTCACCCAGGTGAGCTGGCCGGACAAACCGTAATTGTTCTGCTTGGCGGCGGAACTGGTAATGACGCCGTCGCACTTCTCGATCGGCTCAGACTGTTGCAGGGCTTGCGCGATGCAGCGCCAGAACGGAAACGGCGTGTTCGCGGCAGTGGCGCCACTCGTCGGGTATCCAGTATAGCCCGCGGCTTTGAGGGCCGCTTGATCGGCGGCGCTTGGCTGGTACACCGATTCGTCGAGCGAGTTGGTATTGAGGTTCGGATTCACAGTGTCCGCCCGGATATAACGAAAATACGCGTTCCCGGAAAACGTCAGCGCACTGCTGGCAGCGTGACGCACGCTCAGATTGAAAAACGGAGATCGGTTCTTGGTGACGTCCCCAAGGGTGTAGCCGCTCGAATAGTTGCGAACGAGGAAGCGCTGCTCCTGCAGGCCATTGCCGGTCAGGGAGTTGTCGGCATAAGCAAAGGAGATCCCGACAGTGGTCTTTGCGCCCTGCCAGCCGAGTTTGCCGAGCGCCTGACGGACATCCGAGGGCGAGGTGACGCGCCAACCGTCCTCATGGAACAGGTTGCCCGCAACGTACCAGTTCAGTCCTTTGGCGTTGCTGCCGCCATGCTCGAATTCAACTGCCCGGCGGCCAAAACTGCCGCCACTCGCCTGGATCGACGTGCCCGGTTGGCTCCGGCCGTCCTTGGTTTCAATTGAGACCGCGCCGCCCAGCGTATTCAGTCCGAACATCGGATTGGACCCCGGCACCAGCACGACCTCCGCGATTGCGATGCGCGGAATGAGGTCCCAGCTCACTACGTCGCCAAACGGCTGGTTTAGCCGGACTCCGTCCAGGTATACCGAGATTCCCTGCGGCGTCCCGAGTAGCGGCGAGGCCGTGTAGCCGCGATAGTTCAGGTCGGGCTGGAAGGGATTCTCCTGATTTTCATTGATGTTCACGCCGCTTAGCCGCCGGTTCAGAAGATCCGGGAGGTCGAGCGCGCCGCTGGCGTCGATGTCCTGTTGGGTCGCCGCCTGGACCGGGGCGGGTGTCTCCCTGAGGGAGAGGCCGCTTCCCGGCAGGGGTGTAGTCGCGACCACATCGATTTGGGCGGATGCCCTGCCCAGCGGCATCGTGACGGTACGCGAGAGAGGCGTTCCAGACTGCACATCTACCAGCAACGACTGGGTGGCAAAACCACTCTTCGATACTTCCAGCCGGTAGCGGGCGCTGGGCAAGCTGAGAAAGGAATACGCCCCTTGATCGTCCGTCTGGAAACTGCGGACCCACCCGCTGGAGAGATTCTGCAATTTGCCGGTTGCAGCCATGGCAGCCCCGGAGGGGTCCTTGACCTCAAGCCGAATTTCACCGGTCTGGCGCTGTGCCTGGAGCGCCGCGATGGATCCCAAGAGCGCCAAGGAGAATAATGCCGCCCCTCGTTTGAGGCTTTTACCAAATGAACCCATACTCGGATACTTGTGGAACGGCCTCCCTTTTCAGTGGCTTGTGCGCCCCGGTTGCGGGTGAGCGCGAAAACCAGACCGCTTTTCCTTATCGTACCGGAGATGGCTTCTCCCCGCCCGCGCTCTCGGGCACGTAGACCACGCTCCCGTCCGGCAGTTGGTTTCCCTACGACGGGCTAGCTTAAGTCTTCGGCTCCAGCCCTTGCCAATGGCACGCGAATCTCGACGGTTGTGCAGGCTAGGCCCGGCGAAAAGCGCAGATCCGCGCCCGCGCCATAGCAGATTTCCAGCCTCCGCCTGACATTTTGGAGGCCGACGCCTGTAACCGGCGCCTCTGTGGCGCGCCCGCTGGCGCTGTTCTCGACGGAGATCCGCAATTCTCCATTCCGGCATTGGGCCTTGATCCGCACGTAACCCGGCTCGACGCGGAGGGCGACGCCGTGCTTAACGGCGTTCTCCACCAGGGGTTGTATGGACAGCGCCGGGATGGGAATTTGCAGGGCGGCATCGTCCACCTCAATTTGAACGTCGAGTCTGCTGGCCAGGCGGCACTGTTCTAGTTCGAGGTAGGCGCGCACGATCTGCATCTCCTGCGCCAGCGGCACGAAGGCCTTATCCGACTGCAAAGAGTAGCGGAAGATCTCGGCGAGGTTGAGCACCATATGGCGGGCCCCGGCGGCTTCGCGCGGGATGGCGCCGTAGAGCGCATTCAGGGCGTTGAACAGGAAATGAGGATTGATCTGCGACTGCAACGCACGCAGTTCCGCCTGGCTGACCAGCCGGTTCATCTCCTGCCGCCGCAAGGATTCCACTCTCGCGGCGATCTCCGAGGCGGCCTTGGCCAGCGTGTCCAGGTCCTCGCTCAAATAGCGCCTTCCACCCTGGCGGCGTCCCAAAACGAGCACGAGTGAATCCCCCTCGCCCAGCCGAATGGGAATCAGGGCCTCGGCCCAGTTCGCCTGCGCTTCGCCATGGTTGACGACAGCGAAATCCTTGGTCCCGACAGCGACGGCCGTGACGGCGGCCGCCCAATCAAGATACTGCCCCTCGCCCGTAAAGGCCGGTGGTTCCCTTAGGCGGCCGGCGAGATTCGCGAGGCTACCTTGCCGGAAGACCGCGCGCGCAAGCCACGATTGAACGCGGTTGCGCAGCCAGGCGAACAACACCAGGAAAAGACAGACGCCAATCAGCAAGAGCGCTTCCGGCAAAGGTTCCGGCGCGGCCCGCTCCGCCAGCACCAGGCGGAATGTGGCCTGGATGACCAGCCATGTCAGCACCGCGGCCAGAAGGGCATTGGCCAGGAAACGGACGAATGCGTCCAGCAAGATGAAACGATAATCCTGCAAGAGAACGAAGAGCGCCAGCGGGATGCCGGCGTGGTGCACCACCAGTTCGCTGGACCACGCTTGGCTGGCGTGTCCGGCGCCAAAATGGACGAAAGACATGGCGAACAGCGCCAGGCACATGGCCGCCACAATGCGCGCTCCGCCCGAGCGCCGCAGCGGGTCGCGCCGAATGGCGGCAGCCGCCACCGCAATCGCGGTCAACGCCAGGAAGCCAACCGTGATGAGCAGCAACGCCGCCTGGTGGAGCGCGGCGCCGTTGCCGGCAATCTCCCAGAAGTGCATTCCCAACGCGATCGCGCTCAGCACGTAGCCGCAAGCGACCACCGCGCGCTGGCGGGCGCCGAGCGACACATCGAGCAGCACGGCGGGCAGCAGGCTCAACGCCGAGAAACTGAGGGCCACCATCAGCCTCGATGCTCCCGCCGGCATACCAGGCCACAGCAAGACAATCAGGGAGCCGAGGTTCCACAGCAGCGACAGGGCCGCGGCCAATCCCGATAGATAGCGCCCACGCGCGCCAGACCACCCGCGGCCGCTGAACAGCAGGCAGAGGAATATTGCAAAGATCAGCGCTCCGCTGGCGTGCCCGAGGATATTGATGAGCAGGGGCTGGTTGATTCCGATCATGGCCTCAGCCCCCGCCGGCGCCTGAAAACCGTCCGCTGGCCAGGTGATTCCCGCCAGTGGTTAGAAAGAAGTACGGCCGGCCGGAGCTTCCTACCATACTGTACACACAACCATGGCGCGCAGCACGACCGAATTGAAACGGCTGAGCCGAAGCGCGGCCATAGGGCTGTTCCTTTCGACAGCGGCAATTCTTGGATTCAGTTGTCTGATGCTGCAATCGACCGTCTGGAAGGAATCCCGGACACCGGAGCCGCCTGAACCTTTTTATAGCAAGCTGCCGGACGTCGACCTGAGCGGCGTGCCCCCGGAGAAACTGGGAGCGTTGCTCAAGAAGCTCAACGCGCAGCGCTGTCCTTGCGATTGCAACCGGACGATCGCGAGTTGCCGGAACAACCATCGCTCCTGCTCTATGAGCACAGCCGCCGCTCGGGCGGCAGTTGCGGCCGCCATGAAGCGGTGAGTCTGGGGCCCTCACCATTGCAGCATCTGCCGGACGCCGCCGGCCTGCCGTTTGCTCACAATGAATTCCTGGCCGTTGCTGAGCGTCAGCAGCCAGCGCTGGCTGCTGAGGGAACTCATTTTCCGGACGTGATTCACA
>PLMF01000395.1 GCA_003142355.1 Bryobacterales bacterium | reverse complement strand
GTGACCATGGCGAAAGTAAACATGCCCGTGCTGGAGGTTTCCGGCCATGCCTCCGGATGATCGATCAGTTGACGCCACATGCCGTCCTTGCCCTGGAACTCGAGGAGCGACTTCATCATCTTCCGGTAACCCTCCAGAATGCGGGCGCGCCGGGGATGGCTCTGGGGAAGCGAGCGCAGCAACTCGGCCATTCCGGCGGCCATCCAACCGTCGCCGCGCCCCCAATAGAACGGCACATCCGGAGCATGGAAGAACAGCCCGTTGGGCTGCTGGAGTTTGTCGAGGTAAGCCACCATCTCCAGGGCCGCGCGGCCGATGTACTTGGCATCGCCGGTGGCGCGGTACGCCTGCACCTGGACGGCCGTGATCATGTACATGTCGTCGATCCAGAAGCGGGTCTCGCTGGTCAGCCCATCCGGTGTGGGGTCGCTCCACTGCCGGTCGGCGACGGCCTTGCCCATGTCGAGGTATTTCTGCTCCTTGGTCTCGATGTAAATCTCCAGGGGGACGGTTCCGAAGACCGAGAAGTCCACATGCCGCTCTTTGGAGACCAGGGCGGACTCGGCGGGCATCATGAGCGGATCGAAGCGCTTGACGAGGCGGGCGGAGAGGTCCTTGTCTCCCGACAGTTGGGCGAAGGTCAAGGCCCCGTACCAGGCGCAGACTTCCGGGTAGATGATGCGCCGGAGATCCTGGTGCGGCGCCACAACGAAGTGCTCCGCCACGCGTTTGCCAATTTCGGCGGGCGAAGTTCCCGCCGGCCAGTTGGCGAAATCGGTCTGTTGCGCCACGCTCGGGCGCGCGGCCGCCAGGATCGTCGTCCCGGCTGCCAGCAAAGGTATCAGTGCTCGGCAGTGCATCGGTATCTCCCCATCCCATTATGCCGATTTTCAGGTTCTTGTACTCTTGGAGAGTGCCGGTATTCCGCCTTTTTGTGTTCGAGGACGCCTCCCGCCGGGACCAAGTGCGGGTGATGCTGCGCCGTCTGCCGCCGATCTCGGGCGCGCCGATCCGCATCCAAAGCGCGCGGGCCCTGGGCGGCCGGCGCGGCGTAGTGCACGCCGGCACGTTTGTGCGAGAGCGGCGTATGGCGTTTGATTGCAGCCGGGCGGAGTTCCCGCGCATCTTCGTCCACGAGCTGTTTCACTTCATCTGGGCGAGGTTGGGCAACCCGGCGCGCCGATCCTACGAACGTCTGGTGAAGGGTGAATGGCAGGCGGGCGCGCGCGGCGAGCTGGGCTGGTCGGCGGAGTGGCGAAAACGCGCCCTCGCCGCCGGCGACGTTCAATCCCGCGGCCGCCGATGGCGGGAGTACTGCTGCGAGAGCTTCTGCGACACCGCCGCGTGGTTGTATTCCGGCGCCGCGCGGCACGATGAGTTTACGCTCGGGGGCGGCCGCCGCGCCCGCCGCCGCGCCTGGTTTGCCCAGAGAATCGAGTCCGGGCGATTGTCGATATAATTGGATCGGGGAAAGGAATCTGTGTCCGCACGCCGCCTCATATCCGCTCTCGCAATCGCGCTCCTGGCGGGGTGTTTCCTATATTTCTACTCTCCCCGGCCGCATCCGGCGAGAACCGGTCCGGTGAAGCCGGACAAAGACCGCCACCAGGCCCCGGATTTTGCGCTGAAGGATGTGAACGGCCAGACCGTTCGCCTCTCGGATTATCGCGGCAAAGTGGTGCTGCTGGATTTCTGGGCCACCTGGTGCGGCCCGTGCCGGATCGAGATCCCGTGGTTCGTGGACCTCGAGCGCAGAAACAAGGACAAGGGCTTCGCGGTGCTGGGCGTTTCCATGGACGACGATGGTTGGGAATCGGTGAAACCGTTCCTTTCTCAGTTGGGCGTGAACTACCGGGTGGTGATCGGCGACGGCGAAACGGCCCAGCTTTACGGCGGCGTGGATGCGCTGCCGACCACCTTCCTCATCGACCGGGGCGGAAAGATCGCCGCGGTCCACGTGGGTCTTACGGACCGGAGGGATTTCGAAGATGGTGTCGAACAGCTTTTGCAGTCTCCCGCGCCTGCCGTTGCTAGCCGCGCTGCTCTGCCTGCCTTCACTCTTCGCTCAGAGTAGCGGCTACCTGACGGTGGGCGAGCCGCGGAAGGTGGCCGGCAAGCGGAATGCCGCCGTCCAGGCGAAGATCCCGGTGTCCGTCCGCCCGGGGTTCCACGTCAACAGCAATACGCCCGCGGAGGAATATCTCATCCCGCTGAAGCTGACGTGGACCTCCGCCGGCGCCCTCGAGGGCGGATCGGTGACCTACCCGAAGCCCTCCCTGGAGAAGTACGAGTTTGCCGAGAAGCCGCTCTCGGTCTTCACGGGCAACTTCGAGCTGGTGACAGACTTCAAGGTGGCGCCCAACGCGCCGGCCGGCCCCGGCGCGGCGGTGGGGAAACTGCGCTACCAGGCGTGCAACGACCGGGCCTGCTTCCCGCCCAAGACGGTCGAGGTCACCGTTCCGTATCAGATCCAGTGAAGCTGTCAGCCTTCAGCGGTCAGCTATCAGCCCTTCGCGGCGGGAGCACGAAGCTGACGGCTGAAAGCTGATGGCTGACAGCTATTCCTTCAGAAACTGCCCGATGGACCGCGTGGCCTGGCGAATGCGGTGCTCGTTTTCCACCAGCGCGAATCGCACGTGCCCTTCGCCCAGCGGCCCGAAGCCGATGCCCGGTGAAACGGCCACCTGCGCCTTCTCCAGCAGAAGCTTCGAGAATTCGAGCGAGCCGATTTCGCGAAACCGCTCCGGCACGGGCGCCCACAAGAACATGGTGCCCCGCGGTTTCTCCACCGCCCAACCGGCCCGTTTCAGCCCGGCCACCAGCACGTCGCGCCTCTTCTGGTACACCGCGCAGATCTTCCGGGTATCTTCTTCGCACTCCCGGAGGGCGATGATGGAGGCGATCTGGATGGGCTGGAACACGCCGTAATCCAGGTAGCTCTTGATGCGCGCCAGCGCGGCGATCACCCTCGCGTTCCCCAAGCAGTAACCCACGCGCCAGCCGGCCATGTTGTAGCTCTTGGACATGGAGAAGATCTCGACGGCCACTTCCTTGGCGCCTTCCACTTGCAGGATACTGGGCGCCTTGTAGCCGTCGAAGCCCAGGTCGGCGTANNGTGGTGGGGTTGTGCGGGAAGGAAATCAGCAGCAGCTTCGGTTTCGGCGAGCCGTTGCGGTAAAGGTCTTCGAGGCGATTCAGAAAGGTAGCCGCGTCGGGCATGGGCAGCATCTCGGCCTGGCCTTCCGCCATGATCACCCCGTACTGGTGGATGGGATATGCCGGGTTCGGCGAAACCACCACGTCCCCCGGCCCGACGGTGGCAAAAAGCAGGTGCGCCAGCGCATCTTTCGCTCCTATGGTGACAATGGCTTCTCTATCGGGGTCGAGTTCCACGCCGTAGTTGGCCTGGTACCGCCGGGTGATCTCCTCACGCAGCCTCGGAATGCCCCTGGATTGCGAGTAGCGATGGTTGCGCGCATTTCTCGCCGCTTCGACGAGCTTGCTCACCACCACGCGCGGGGTGGCGCCGTCGGGGTTCCCCATCCCCAGATCGATGACGTCGATCTGCGCCGCGCGCGCCCGCGCACGCATTTCATTGATGACGGCGAAGACATAAGGCGGCAGCTTCCGAATGCGATAAAACTCGTCGGGGTTTTCAGGCATGATGCCCATTTTACAGTAGCGCTGGCGTTCTTGCCGCCGGCGCTACCAATACCGCGACCCCTGCGGCGCGCGGGCGCAGTGTGCGGTGTAGGGGCCGGGCATGCCCGGCCCCTACCGGTTGTGGGACGTGTTCTTGAGCTTTCTCCGTATAGCGGTCTTGCGTTCGCTGCCATCCAGGTCTTGGATGACGAGGTGTCTCCTGGTCAGTGTGAACCGCATGGGCACATGCAGGTCCAGCTTCAGCGGCTCATCGGAAACCACCACGTACCGGGCGGAACCCGCCTGCACCCGATAAACAAACTGCTTCTGGAAGACGTCGTGGCCGACAGGGACGGTCCTTCTCGAAACCAGTTCGCCCTGTTGCCAGACTTGACCGTTGGCAGTGGCTCCTGCCGCCGACTGGGTAAGACCCAAGAGGGCGACACCGATTAGCATCCCCCATCTGGTCATCCGGGTACTCCTTGCTACTTCCAATTCTAAGCCAATATCGGCGAATTAGCTCGATTATCTTTTGGCTATGCGGCGATCGGTTGGCGGTGGCCCTACTGCATGGTCGGCTTCTTGCGCGGCCGGGAGATGCGCTTCTTGGCGCCGGGTTCCCCGGAGGTCTTGCGTGGCGCACGGGGGCGTCGCTGAGGCTTGGGTGGGGCCTCGGGAATGGGGATCTCGCCGGTGGCGGTAGGCTGGCCGGGCACCAGGGGCTGCGGCTCGTCCTCCTCTTCTTCCTCGTAGGCCGCGGCCACCGGTTCCGGCTCGGGCGGTGGCGCGGGCGGATGGAATTCGGATCCCAGGTAGACGATGAGACCTCTCTCTTCGTCGGCCTGGTTGCGCACCAGGCCTTTATCCTGCGCATAGTTCAACAACTCGCTGAACTCCTGGAAACCGTACTCGCGCCAGTCGAGTTTGGGCTGCTCCTGGCGCACCCATTCGGCCAGTTCGTCCGCCAGCGAGCCGTTGTCCACCTCGAGGCGGTGCGTTTCCAGCACGTCGCGCAGCAGGGGGATGGCCTCCTCGGGCCTGTGACCCGGCTTTTCGGGGGCGGCGCCGCCGCCCTTCATGCGGATCATGTAGCGGCCTTCGCCGCCGGTGACCTCGACAAAGTCGGCCTTCTGCAGCTTCTCGACGAAATCGGTGAATGAGCCGGCGCCGTAAGCCTTCTCATTGAAGGTGGAGTCGAGCTGCAGCATGGTGGATTTCAGCAGGCCGAGCTGCGGGCGCACTTCGCGCCGCTCCAGCACGCCCAGCGCGCGCTCGACCAACGGCATGGACTGGGCCAGATCGAGCGCCACGCGCTTGTGCGCCTGGCGCTGCTGCTGCGGTTGATGCTGTTGTTGCTGCTGTTGCGGCTGCTGTTGTTGCTGCTGTTGCGGCGGCTGTTGTTGTTGCTGCTGTTGTGGTTGCTGCTGTTGTTGTTGCTGTTGTTGCTGTTGCTGCTGGTGTCCGGAGCGCGGCCGCGGCTCATCGATGATGGATTCGTAAGCCACGAACTCGTGGCAGTTCTTCTGGAGAATGGTGCTGGTGAAGGCGCGGCCTCCGACGACGAAGACCCGCTTGTCGTACTGCTTCAGCTTGTTGACCAGCGCGATGAAATCGCTATCGCCGCTGACGATGGCGAAAGCATTGATGTGGTCGTGAGTAAAGGCCATCTCGAGCGCGTCGAGAGCCAGGTTGATGTCGGCGCCGTTCTTGTCGCCGCGCGGCGAGGGGTCGCGCTGGACCATCTGCACGGCGTGCTCGGAAAGCGCGCGCGTGGCGGAATCCTGCCTTCCCCAGTTGGCGTAAGCGAACTTGGTGACGATTTCCCCGCGTTCTTTCAACGCGTCCAGCACGGCAGCCACGTCGAATTCGCGGTGCAGCGTGGACTTGACGCCGATCTCGATATTGTCGAAATCGATGAACACGGCGATCTTGAGTTTTTGTTCCATTTTGAATTCCTTAAATCCGGCCCCGTGTGCGCCGGACCTGGAGGTCCTGCGCGCCTGGAAGGCCGCGGGCCCGCTGGCGGGCGAACCGTCCGCCGGCGGTGTAGCTACGTTCAATAGCCTCATGCGTAGTTTATCCTAATTCAGCGCCGTAGGGGCCGGGCATCCGGCTACACACGGACAAGTTGCCCGGCCCCCAACAAATCATGGGGTCCGCAAGCGGCCCGCCATGGCGGCGCCACGTTCGAACTCCTCTTGAAGCTGCCGCGTCCGAAGGTTCTCGCGCATGTGCTCCAGCTTTTGAATGTAGACGGCCAAGGCGCGCTCGATGTGCTCGGTGTTGGTCGCCAGGATGTCGCGCCACAGATCGTACGATCCCAGCGCGAGACGGGTCATGTCTTCCAGGCCGGGGCCCGCCATCCGCCAGCGCGGGGAGGCGCCCATGCGCTCCGCCACGGTGGCCGCCAGCGCGGTGGATGCCAGTTGCGGAAGGTGCGAGGTGAGCGCGACGACGCGGTCGTGTTCCTCCGCATCGAGGATCACGATGCGCGCGCCGATGCGCTCGAGCCACGAGCGGAAATCGCGGGCCGCCGGCGTTGCCAGCTCGGACGGCGAGTCCGGCGTCAGCGCCCAGGTGCGGCCGCGGAAAAGACCGGCGTCCGCTTCCGCCGCCCCGCGCTTCTCTTTGCCGGCCATGGGGTGGCCGCCCAGGAACTGGCAGCGGGCGATGCTTTGCCGCGCCAGGTCGACGATTTCGCACTTGGTGCTGCCGGCGTCGGTGACGATGGCATCCGGGCGGACCAGCGGATCGAGATGCCGGACGGTGTCGAGAATGCGGCCGATGGTCTGAGAGAGGAAGACCAGATCGGCCTGGGCAACGGCTTCGGCCAGTGGCGCGCCGCGGTCGATGGCCCCGGCGGCAATGGCATCGGCGATGGCGCGCGGGGAGCTGACCCCGGTGATCGGTCCATCGAACCCGGCTTGGCGCAAGGCGAGCCCGAAGGACGAGCCGATCAGGCCGGTGCCGACGATGGTTACGCTTTTCATTGGGGACGCCTCGGCCGGCAGGCGGAACCGCCTGCCCCACCTCTGAAAATGCAGGACCTGTTGTGGTGGCGCAGGCGGTTCCGCCTGCGCAGCTCAATTATTTCCCGCCTTCTCATACCCGCGGCCCGGCCATGCTGCGTCCCACGGCGGGGGCAATGACCCGTAACTGAGACATCAGCTCCTCGAACTGCTCGAAGCGCAACGACTGGGCGCCGTCGCTCAAGGCATGGTCCGGATCGGGATGCACCTCCACCAGCAAACCGTCGGAGCCGGCGGCCACGGCGGCGCGGCCCATGGGCGGCACCATGTCGCGGCGGCCGGTGCCGTGCGAAGGGTCGGCGACAATCGGCAGGTGCGAGAGCTTCTTCACCACCGGGATGGCGGAAATGTCCATGGTATTGCGGGTGTAGGTCTCGAAGGTGCGGATGCCGCGCTCGCACAGAATCACGTCGTAGTTGCCGCCGGCGAGAATGTACTCGGCCGAGAGCAGCAGCTCTTCAATGGTAGCCGAAATGCCGCGCTTGAGGAGCACCGGCTTGCGCTGCCTGCCCAGCTCGCGCAGCAGGTTGAAGTTCTGCATNNAAGTTCTGCATGTTGCGCGCGCCCACTTGCAGGATGTCGGCGTACTGCGCCACCAGCGGGACCTGGGTGAGGTCCATCACCTCGCTGACCACCAGCAGCCCGTTGCGGTCCGCCGCCTCGCGCAACATGTGCAAACCGTCTTCCCCGAGGCCCTGGAAGGCGTAGGGCGAGCTGCGCGGTTTGAACGCCCCGCCGCGGATCGCTTGGGCGCCGGCGCGCGCCACCACTTCCGCCGAGCGCTCGATCTGGTCCCGGCTCTCGACGCTGCAGGGGCCGGCCATGACCACCACGCGTGGGCCGCCGATCTCGACATCGCCGATCTTCACCACCGTGCCGGCCGGCCGGAAGCTGCGGCTGGCCAGCTTGTAAGGCGAGACGATGCGGTGCGCTTCCTTGACGCCGTCCATCACCTCGAAGATCTCGAGGTCGACTTGTTCCTTGCCGCCCACGCCGCCCAGCACGGTGTGCATCACGCCGGTGGAGCGGTGCACATCGAAGCCCATCTCCACCAGGCGGTCGATCACGCCCTGGATTTGCCGCTCCGTGGCGTCCTGCTGCATGACGATGATCATCTATTTCTCTCCATTGGATTTCATCCACACGCGCTGGATCATCCGCATTTCGTCGATGATGCGCTCGAAGATGCGGCGCACCGCCTCTTCGGTCAGCGGCCCGCGATTGGTGGCGCTGATATTGGCGAAGACCTGGTCTTCGCGTTTGGGCTCATAAATGGGCAGATTCGTCTGGCGTTTCACGCGGCCAATGTCTTCGACCACGCGCGTGCGCTGGTTGAGAAGCGCCACGATGCGGCGGTCCACGTCATCGATGAGGACGCGGAATTCCTCCAGCTTGTGGCGGGCCTCGTCCGGGGTCATGCGTGCGCTCCAAAGCCGCGCTTGAGCTCGCGGACGAAGGATTCGAGCTGAATCTCGAGCGAGGTATTGTCGAGGTTGCGCTCGATCAACCGGACCAACGCGCTGCCCACCACCACCGCTTCCACCTGCCGGCCCAGTTCCGCCACGTGCTCCGGCTTGGAGATGCCGAAGCCGACGGCCAGCGGCAGATCGGTGACGGCGCGCACCGCGCGGATGAGCGGGGCGACCGCGTCCGAAAGCGAATCGCGCTCGCCGGTGACGCCGGTCCGCGAAACCAGGTAGACAAACCCGGTGGAATATTGCGCGATCAGTTTCAGGCGGCGTTCGGTGCTGGTGGGCGCGGCCAGGAAGACGGTGTCGAGGCCGTGACGGTGCATGGCGGCGACATAATCGGACGCCTCCTCCACGGAAGCGTCGGTGAGCAGGCAGCCATCGATGCCGGCGGCGGAGGCGTCCCGCGCGAGGCGCTCGAGCCCGTAGCGGATCACCGGGTTGAGGTAGGTGAAGAGCAGCAGCGGGATTTCGGACCGCTGGCGGATCTGGGCGGCGATGGAGAGCACGGTGCGGAGCGAAGCGCCGGCTTTGAGAGCGCGCTCGCCGGCGCGCTGGATGACGGGGCCGTCGGCGACGGGATCGGAAAACGGCACGCCCAGCTCGATGAGATCGGCGCCGCCGCGCTCCAGCGCCTCCGCCAGCGCGGGGGTGCGGTCCGGCGACGGGTCGCCGGCCGTGAGATAGGCGATGAGGCCTTTGCGGCCGTCCCGCTTCAAACCGTCGAACATGCGCCCGATGCGCGTCATGGCTGGTCGAGTTCCTCGAAATTCTCGCGGTAGATATCGATGTCCTTGTCGCCGCGGCCGGAGATGTTCACCAGAAAGATTTTCCCTTTGGCGGCGGGGGCGCGCCGGACCGCCTCGGCCACGGCGTGCGCCGATTCGAGGGCCGGAATGATGCCTTCCGTGCGCGACAGCAGGCGCGCGGCTTCGAGCGCTTCCGTGTCGGAAACGGCGGTGTACTGGGCGCGTTTCTGGTCGTGCAGCCAGGCGTGCTCGGGGCCGATCATGGCGTAATCCAGGCCGGCGGAAACGGAGTGGGTGAGCGCGATCTGGCCGTCGTCGTCCTGCAACACGTAGCTATAGGCGCCTTGCAGGACGCCGGGGGCTCCGCCGCGAAAGCGCGCCGCGTGATCGCCCGGGGCGTTGCCGCGGCCGCCGGCTTCGATGCCGGTCAGCTCCACCGAGCCGTCGGGCAGGAAGGCGTGGAAGATGCCGATGGCGTTCGAACCGCCGCCCACACAGGCGAAAATGGCGTCCGGCAAGCGGCCTTCGGATTCCAGAATCTGGCGGCGCGCTTCCTCGCCGATGATCTTCTGGAAATCGCGCACCATCATGGGGTAGGGATGCGCGCCCAGCGCCGAGCCCAGCAGATAATAAGTGCCGGCGACATTGGCGACCCAGTCGCGCATGGCTTCGCTGATGGCGTCCTTGAGCGTGCGGCTGCCGGTGGAAACGCCCACCACCCGCGCGCCCAGCAGGCGCATGCGGAAGACGTTGAGGCGCTGGCGGCGCATGTCCTCCTCGCCCATGTACACCACGCACTCGAAGCCCAGCAGCGCGCAGACGGTGGCAGTGGCCACGCCGTGCTGTCCCGCGCCGGTCTCGGCAACGATGCGGCGCTTGCCCATGCGCCGCGCCACCAGCGCCTGGCCGAGACAATTGTTGATCTTGTGCGCGCCGGTGTGCAGCAGATCTTCGCGTTTGAGCCAGAGGCGCGCGCCGCCCAGGGTCTCGGAGAGCTGTTTGGCGAAATAGAGCGGCGTGGGACGGCCGGCGTAGGTCCGCAGCAACTCGGCCAGCTCGGACTGAAACGCGGCGTCGTCGCGCGCCGCCAGGTAGGCTTTCTCGAGCTCCTCGATGGGCGCCATGAGGACCTCGGGCACGTAGCGCCCGCCGTATGGTCCGAAATGGCCGCCGCGATCGGGTTGCGGAGTCATGCGCCCAGCGCCGCCTTGGCCGCCTCGAGAAACTCGTTCATCTTCCGGTGGTCCTTTCTGCCCGGCGCGCTTTCGATGCGGGAGCAGGCATCCACGCCCCAGGGATGGGCCAGCGCCACCGCCTCGGCGACGTTCGAGGCATCCAGGCCCCCGGCCAGAATGACGGGCTTGGGAGCCGGCACAGCCAGCCGCCAGTCGAAGGTCGAGCCGGAAGCCGGACCATCCAGCAGCAGGGCTTCAGCCGGGCAATCGCGCCATCGCGAAAGGTCCAGAACTTCTCCCACGCGCACGGCTTTCCATACCGCCAGCGAGGCGGGGTAATCCGCCGGCGTTTCGTCGCCGTGCAGTTGCGCGACATCCAGCGCCGCGATGCGGGCGATCTCTTCGACGCGTTCGCGCGCTTCGTCGACGAACACGCCGACGCGCCGCACTCCCGGTGCCGATTGAATCGCGGCGGCGCGCTCCGGGGCGAGGTAGCGCGGGCTCGGGCGGTAGAAATTGAAACCGATGGCGGTGGCGCCGCCCGCCACCGCCGCGCTGGCGTCTTCCTGGTTGGTGATGCCGCAGATTTTGAGGATCATGCCGCCACCAGCTTCCTCAGGGCCTCGGCCGGATCGCCTGATTTCATGAGATGCTCGCCCACCAGAAAGGCGGTGTAGCCCGCCTCGCGCAACGTGGCGATGTCGCGCGCGTTGTCGATGCCGCTTTCGCTGACGCGGAGCACGCCGCCGGGAATGTGTTCCGCGAGCCGCAAGGACGTTTCGAGATTGACCTCGAAGGTGGTCAAATCGCGATTATTGACTCCGATGATGTCGCTGCCGGCGGCGATGGCGGCATCCAGTTCACGGCGGTTGTGCACTTCCACCAGCGCGGCCATCCGGTAGCGCGCNNCCGTGGGCCGCGGCTTCGACAATCTGCGCGTTGGCGATGGTGAAATCCTTGCGCAGGACGGGAAGCGAGACGGCCGCGCGGGCTCGGTCGAGATCGCCGAGGCTCCCCTGGAAGAAGGTCTCATCGGTGAGCACGGAAAGGGCCGAGGCGCCGCCGCGCTGGTATGCCGAGGCGATGCGCGCGGCGTCGAAATCCGCCGAGAGCACGCCCTTGCTGGGCGAAGCCTTTTTGATTTCCGCGATGATGGCGGGCGTGCGCGCGCCCAGGGCCGCGCGAAAATCGCGGCGCGCGGCGAGACGCGATTCGGCCTCGGCCTCCCACTGGTCAAGCCGTGGGACGCCGCGGGCAAGCTCTTCGCGCTTCCTGGCGACAATACGGGCCAGGATGTCTGGAACGGTGCCGGTCAAGGGTGATTCTTAATGGTATCAGACGCCGCGCCCGACGCTATGGCTGGCGGTCTTCGAGGTGTTCGATGCGCTGCTCGTGGGCGATGATGATGTTGGCCAGGCGGTTCATGGTGTCCATGACCTGGCCCATGCGTTCGTCGTTCTTGATCTGGGCGGCGACGATGAGTTCCACGGTCTGGGTGAGGGCTTCGTGGCGCTCGGTGAGCCGGTCGAGGCGTTCGTCGATGGTCATGGGAGGGTGGCGTCTCCTATCTCCATGTTACTTCAACGGCCTGCGGCGTGGCGCGACGAATCGGGATAGACAGTCAGACCGCAGGCCCGCGCGGCGTTGGCGAGTTGGCGGTCGTGAGTGAGGAACGCGATGTCTGCGCCGTTGTATTCGGACCAGAGCATCGCCGTGACCAGATGGATGGCGTCGAGAGTCCCGAGAGCGCCGCCGAGCGGGCCCCCGGCCCGATTCAGGATAACTTTTGAAAGTGGCACCTGGTCCACGGCAGCGAGAAGCGCGTGCAATTCGGCGGTGCGCAGGGCGAGGTCCTGTTCGGAAAACAACTGGGCGGCGCAATAACGATGCAACGTCCGCCGGACTTCGACTTCCAGCAGTTCACTCGCAACCAGATCCCATCGCGATAGACCGGACAGGGCATCGGGTTGACGAAGGAGCCTGCGCAATAAGACGGAGGAATCTAGGTAAGCTCTCCGGCGATCCACTTATCGAACACGTCCTTCCTGGTATCCTCGAAGATCCTTTCGACCAGATCTGGAGGCAGAACCGGCACGTCCGGGTTTTCGTCCAGCATGCGTTCAACTTCCGCCATGGACCGCGTGGCGGGGATCACTCGCAGAAACTTGTGTGCAGGCTCCAGGGGCGTCAGCTTCGCAACGGGCGTCTCGCGATCCTTGATGATGACTTCCTTGCCCTTCTGCGCCGCGCGAACATACTGGCTCAAGTGAGCCTTCAATTCGGCGATGCCGACCTTCGACTTCATGGTTTCATTATGACCACTTCTGGTCACTTAGTGCAACGGGCCGGGTCCCGGGCCGCCGGCGGGAGCGGGAAGCACATCGGGAGTCAGGATGCGCGCGTCCATCCAGCCGGCATCGCGGAACGCGCGCGGCGACGGCGTGAAGACGATCTTGTAGCTGGTGTCGTCCAGCGGCGCTTCCGGGGCATTGGCGCTTTGCGGATAGACCAGGGCCAGGTACTTCAAGATGGTATAGATGTCGCCGTCCTCGGGCTGCCGGAAGTCGAAGCCCTGAGAGCGGAAGTGGATGGCCGCGCCCTGGCTGGAAAGGCGCCACGCCAGGAACGCACAGCAATCGATGGCGTGCTCGAACCACGCGTCGAGCGTGGGCGGGATGTCGCGGTCCAGGAATATCTCGGCGGTCTGCTCCTGCTCGCGCGCGAATTCGCGGACCTCCAGGCTGCCGGTATGGGCCGAGGCTTTCCAATCCACGTGGCGGGCGCTCTCGAACGCCTCGTACGGCCGGATACGGTAAAAGTCCTTGCCCAGGCCGCGGTAGTGCGTCTCGATTTCTCCGGCGATGCCAGCCAGCAGATCGTCGAAGCCGGGCTGTGGGTCGATGGAAGGGTAGATCAGCATTTCGCGGCGCAACGTGACGCGCGCGGATTTCTCCAGGAAGCCGAAGGGGGAAGAAGTCGAGAATGCAAAGCTGTTCTGGCGATAGGCGCCGCGCTTCGGGAAGCGCACTTCGACCGTCTCTTCGAGCGTGGCGCCGCTGGCGATCAGCGGAAAATATACCGATTTCAGAGTAGGGCTGGCAGGGTCTCGAACACCTTCCACCCGGATGGAGAACGAAGGCATGAACCACTTCTGGTTGCGCACGAACAGCTTGCCGGGGACGGTGCGCCTGGCGGGGACGTGCTCGGGCACCAGGAAGTCCAACTCGAGCGCCGCCAGCGAGAGGCGGCTCACCAGTCCTGAGACCAGCAGCGTGGCGAGCATGGCGGCCGTGATGAGGAACAACAGGTTGTTGGCGGAAATGACGGCGCCCAAGCCGACCACCAGGATGACCAAGGTGAACAGCAGGCCGGCGCGGGTGATCTTGTACCGAATGCGGCGGTCCAGGAAGAGGCGGAAATGGTCCCAGAACTGGAGCACGGGTCGATTCGATTGTACCGCCCCACTGCGCCAGTCGGGCATAATGGGTGTAACCGGTGGGAAGTGTCGGGTAGTCTATTCTGTTTTACCATCGGCCGGGCCGCACCATGACGTTCAGGGTTCAGGGAAACATCGGAGGTTGGCGATTCGCATACCTGCCGCTGCTGCTCTGCGCGTTCCCCCTGGCGGCCGATGCGCCGCTCGTCCCGCTCAGCGTTTGCGAGGTGCTGCACGACCTGCCGTCTTACGAGGGCAAGGGCGTGGCTGTCGTTGGCCGGTACTCCTTCCGCCAAAGCGGCCGCTGGATGGGCGAACAGGCCTGCGACGCCGGCGCGCCGGGCTCAGGGGGCACTCCGCCGCTCCTCTGGCTCGTGGAGGATTCGCGCGACGGCCCCAAGCCGCCCGGCGATTTCGAATTGGACGCCGTGGCGCTCAACCGCAAGCTCGCCCTCATGCGGCAACACACATCGCTCGGCAAATTCCGCTTCGGCACTCCGGACTACGACCGTTGGGCCGTAATCTATGGCCGCGTGGAATCGCGCAAGGCCGAGGCCGCCAGGCAGGCCCCCGCGAACCTGGTTTTCCGCGGCAGCGGCGTGGTGGTGTTTCTGGCGCTCCAGCAGTAGAGGCCGGGCACGTTGCGTGCGTACCGCATGCCCGGCCCCTACTAGCTCCCCCAGCCTATGCGCGAATACCGCTACAAGACTCCCCACGGGATCGAGGTCACTCGCACCGTCTCGCAGGTCGTCTACCGAAGAGGGTTGGCGCACCTGGCGCGCGAGCTGGACCGCCACCGCGGGATCTATCTCTCGTCGGGATACGAGTATCCCGGGAGATATTCGCGCTGGGACATCGGCTCCGCTTGTCCGCCGCTCGAGATCGTTTCCTACGACCGCCGCGTCGAGCTCCGCCCGCTCAACGAGCGCGGCTGCAAGATCCTCGAGATGTTCCATCCGGTGCTGGCCGGCCATCCGCACTGGGAGGAGTTCGGCTTCGAATCGGGCATACTGGCCGGCCGGCTGAAACCGATGCCTACGCTGTTCCCCGAAGAGGAGCGCAGCCGGCAGCCTTCGGTGTTCTCCGTCCTGCGGGCGCTGATCGACGAGTTCCGCGAGGAGAAGGACTCGCACCTCGGCCTGGTGGGCGCATTCGGCTACGACCTGCTGTTTCAGTTCGAGCCCATCGTCAAGCGGTTGCCCCGCACCGGGCACAAAGACCTGCACCTGTTTCTGTGCGACGACATCTTTTTCTCCGATCGCAAGAAGGAGCAGATCGACCACTACCAGTACGATTTCGAACGGGAGGGCGTTTCCACACACGGCCTCGCGCGCGATGCCGCGGAGATTGCGCCTCCGCCCCAGCGCGCTCCCGGCCCGATTGCTTCCGACCACACACCGGAAGAATACATGGCCGGTGTCGAGAAGGTGCGCCAGGGAATGGCCCGCGGCGATTACTATGAGGTGGTGCTGCGCCAGACCTTCCGCGCGCCCTACTCGGGCAAGGCCTCCGAGCTGTTCGAGCGCGTCCAGGACGCCAGTCCCAGCCCCTACGAGTTCTTCCTGCAATTCGGCGACGAGCAGTTGGTCGGGGCGTCGCCGGAGATGTTCATCAGGGTGGAGGAGTCGCGCGTCGAGACCTGCCCCATCGCGGGAACGGCCCAGAGAACCGGCGACCCGTTGCGCGACGCCGAGAACATCGCCGAGCTGATCGGATCGTTGAAGGAAGAATCCGAACTCACCATGTGCACCGACGTGGACCGCAACGACAAGTCGCGGGTCTGCAAGCCGGGAACCGTCAAGGTGATCGAGCGCCGCCTCATCGAGAAGTACGCCGGCGTCTTTCACACGGTGGACCATGTCGAGGGTATTCTCCAGGACGGCTTCGATTCGCTCGACGCCTTCCTCAGNNGACGCGCGCGGCTGGTACGGCGGCGCCGTCGGAATGCTTCTGCTCAACGGCAACATCAACACGGGCATCCTCATTCGCACCACCTATCTGCGCGACGGAATGGCTTCCTATCCCGCGGGCGCGACGCTGCTCTACGATTCCGTGCCGGCCATGGAAGAGCGCGAAACGCGCCTCAAGGCGACCGGTTTTTTCCGCATCCTGGGAGCGCCCGATCCGGTTCCACCGCCGGTCGTGGTGGAGCACGGCGCCACCGGCAAAGGCGCCCGGCTCCTGCTGGTGGATAACGACGATTGCTTCATCCAGACNNTCACCGGGACCGGGCCGCCCCGCGGATTTCGGTGTACCCGACCTGGTGAAGACCGCCGTACGCCTGGGCCTGCCGGTATTCGGCGTGTGCCTGGGCTTGCAGGGCATTGTCGAGGCATTCGGCGGCGACCTCGACGTGCTGGATTACCCCATGCACGGCAAGCGCTCGATGGTGCGCCACCACGGAGTGGGCGTCTTCGAAGGACTGCCCGAGGAGTTTCAGGTAGGCCGCTACCACTCCCTCTACGCGCGCCGGAGCACGCTCCCCGCGTGTCTCGAGGTGACCGCGGAATCCACCGAGGGTGGCATCATCATGGGAGTGCGGCACAGAGAACTGCCCATCGAAGCCGTCCAGTTCCACCCCGAATCCATCCTGACCCTCACGCCCGGAGCGAACTACGGGCTACAGCTTATTGAGAATGCGGTGAGGCTGGGGAAGACGGCGAGGGCGGGGGCGCGCTGAGTGCGGTCCCGGCCGGAGCGGACCGATTTCATTCCTTGGTTTTGGCCACCGCTATTGCTTTGGCAAGAAGGGAAGTAATGAAGTTCTCGAAGCTGAGCTCGGGGGCAGGTTCGCGATAGACTCCACGCGCTCCATCGGCAGCACTCGACATCAAGAAACAAGCCGCGTCGTAAAGCCTCTCACGGACGAGCTTTGTCAGCAGCACCTCGTAACGCTTCGCGTACGGCGCGTTTTTGAATTCAGGAAACACTTTAAAGTGCGGCTCTCGGGCCCGGACCGGAGTCATTGAGCCCGGGGCCTCTTCCAGAAGCATTAGGTACCCAAGCCAGGGCCTCCCGGAGGGCTTAAACGCTCCCTCGCGATACGCTGCCCAGAGGTCCACCGCGCTGCCGATCGATTCTTCAGTGCGGTTGTTGTAGTTGTTCCCGAAGGAGCCCACTTGCGATTTGAACTCGATTCCGCCCAGTAATCGGCCGTCTGCGACGATCAGCAGATCCCATTTCTTCTCCGGACGATACCATCCCGGAATCTCGACGTACTTGTCGCAATAGACATGCGGTTTCGGAAGACCGCTGTCGCACAGAAGGTCGCGAACGAGATTGACGAAACCGTTCATCTGGGCCCCGCCGGTCACTGCCGACCGGGCGCCGGCGTCCTTAGCGCCGGATACGGACCCCTGTTTTTGGGCTTGCGTTTCTCGAGTGGCCCAGAACTGCTTGACAGCGGCGCGGAGCCGGGCCTTCAGGTCGCGATTGAGGCTCAACTTGGTTCTTCTACTTTCAGAGAGTTGATTGTCGTTTTGTTGAACAGAGAGGAGGTCTCGTTCGAAATGCGCGTTTGCGCCAGATCGAAGTAGTACTCGTCGATCTCAAATCCAATACTATTGCGGCCATTCTTTGCCGCCGCTATCGCTGTGGTGCCGGTGCCCAGGAAGGGGTCGAGAACCGTATCACCAACAAAACTGAACATTCGGACCAGACGCTCCGCGAGCTCGTTGGGGTAGGGGGCGGGATGATGGCGAGTCGAAGCGCCTGTCACCCCCTCCCAAATCTGCTGAAACCACTTCTTGTGGTTCTCTGCGGAGATTACGCTAAGTACTCGACTAGCAACATCGGGAGTTCGATATCCGCCGGGCTTGCGCTCCATGAGGATGAACTCGATGTCGTTCTTGATCACGGAATTAGGCTCGTACGGTTTGCCGAGGAAACCCGGTCCGCCCTCCACTTCATAGGCTGCATTCGCAATTTTATGCCAGATGATCGGAGCAAGGTTGTCGTAGCCGATATGCCGGCAATGCTCCTGAATCGAGGCATGCAGCGGAACAACAGTGTGTCGCCCGTTATTCTTGCGGCGGGATAGGCAAACGTCGCCAACCACGCACACCAGCCGGCCGCCATGCACGAGCGCTCGAAAGCAATGCTGCCAGACCCGATCGAGCTCCCTTAGAAATTCCTCGTAATCTTCGATGTGCCCCATTTGCCCTTTTGAATCGCGATACTCCTTAAGCGTCCAATAGGGCGGGGACGTCACCACTAGGTGCACGCTCTCCGGCGCGAGTTCATCCATTGCGCGCGCATCGCCCTGCCGCAACTCGTGTCGGGTTGGGATGCGTCGGACGGATTCCTCTATCAACCGCAGGAGTCCCTCATCCTTTGCGATCCGGGGAATGTCAGTTTGTGGATTCTTGAGCGGGAGGACCTCCTTGGGCACAAATTCGGAGAGATCCTGCATAGCGCAGCGGACCGTCTCATTCTGAACCGGTTGAGATTCGCGCGCGTTGGAGACCAGCATCGTCAAAACGGCACTCTCGAAGGTCGAACATCTCCAGTATAGATCGCATTCCCGGACGCCGCGCCGAAATCAGGGCATCCGCCTGAATTCCTCGTTCATTCGCTGAACGAAGTTCGACTCCAATCATTGTTGTCAAGTTTTATTGCAGAAAAACTTGACGAAGCAGCCTGCGGCTCACGTTCAACTCCGCGGCCGCTTGGCCGAACTCCTGGGGCATGGAGCCGGCAAATCCACGTTTGCCCGCTGAATGGGGGTGCATCATCTTGCCAAGGTTCGTGAAGAAACCCGACACATCTTCGCCTCGGTCGGCCATTCGGGCGATGGATTCGGCCGAATGGGCCTTCTTGCTTTCACGAGTCGGCTTCATATCCCCACCCGCTATTTCCCGTTCACCGCGCGGCCCACACGCCGCATCCAGTCCAACTCCTCGGGCGTCATCGGGCCGCGGCGGAGTGCTTCTAGCGCCTCGTCCACGTGCTGCGCGGTCCCGGGGCCGGTGAGACAGACGTCCACGTCCGACTGGGCCAGCACGAAGCGGTAGCAGTCGCCACCAGTCGGCGTACGCTCCCCTTGCGGGATGCCCCGGGCGAACCACCGCCCGCTCCGCGTCAACTGCCCCCAACTCGTCGCCGTAAACGAGACCAGCCCGGGCCGGTCCCCGGCCGGCAAGTGCGGGAAGATGTCGCGCTCCGCGCCCGTGTGCGCGGCGTTGTAGCGGAAGTGCACCACGTCATAATCGGAGCCGCGCGCGATTTCCGGAACCAGCGTTCGCTTGTGCGTGGATACCGCCAGGTGGCGCACCAGGCCGCGGCGCTGCGCCTCGCGGGCTGCATCCAGAATCCGCGGCGGGACCGGCTTCTGCCACATGCCGAGCAGCAGCAGGTCGGCGTGGTCATAGCCGATGGCGCGTAACGCGCGCTCCAGGCTCCCTGCCACCAGGGCCGCCATCCGCGAATACGATTGGATCAGCAGAACCATGCGATCGCGCCGGCCGGCCAGGTTGCGGAGCGCCTGCGCGAACGGCTTGGTGCGCATGCTGCCCCAGTACAGGTAATTCACTCCCTGCTCGAAGGCGCGCTCGACCGCGGCCGTGGGCACGCCGTAACTGGCACTGATCCCGAGACGCCCGACCTCCAGGCCGGTGCGGCCCAGTGTGGCCCGCTCGAAGGAAAGTCTCATTTGAGGAAGGTCCCTCGCTCCAGTTCGTCGAACGCCTGCCGCAACTCTTCCTGCGTGTTCATCACGATGGGGCCGTACCACGCCACCGGCTCGACAAGCGGCTTTCCCGAGACCAGCAGGAAGCGAACGCCGTCCTCTCCGGCCTGTACCTCGATCTCGTCGCCACGGTCGAACAGCACCAGCGAGCGATTGTTCGCCTCCGTGGGAGGCTTGGTATCCGCCCATCCCACGGCTTCGGTGGGCACCGCCAGCGGACCCGAAGCGTTGCAGAACTTTCCGTCTCCGAAAAAAACGTAGGCGAAGGCGTGGCGGGTGGTCTCCACGGGGAGGGTCTTCCTGCGGCGCGGAGGCACCGATACATCCAGGTAGGTGGGGTCGGCCGCGATGCCCTGCACCGGGCCTGTCTTCCCCCAGAAACTTCCGCAGACGATGCGGACCGCGGTGCCATCGTCATCTTGCACCAGGGGGATATCGGCTGCCTTGACCTCCTGATAACGGGGGGCGGTCATCTTCAACGCCGACGGCAGGTTCGCCCAGAGCTGAAAACCATGCATGCGGCCCTCGGGATCGCCCTTGGGCATCTCCTGGTGAATGATTCCTTTCCCCGCTGTCATCCACTGCACGTCACCGGCGGCGATGGCGCCATGGTTGCCCATGCTGTCGCCGTGCTCCACGGTCCCCGTGAGGACGTAAGTGATGGTTTCGATCCCGCGGTGGGGGTGCCACGGGAAACCCGCCAGATAATCCTCGGGGACGTCATTGCGGAAGTCGTCCAGCAGGAGGAACGGGTCGAACTCCGTGGTGTTGCCGAAGCCGAATGCGCGGCGCAGGTGCACGCCCGCGCCTTCGATGGTTGGTTTGGCCTGGCTGAGCCGTTTAATTGGTCGAAGGGACATATTAATAGCATCTCACTGAAGCTGGACCAGCCCTTGCACCCCTGGCGACGGCGCCAGGTCCTGAGCGCCGCGCCAGAAATCGATATAGGCCACCTGGTGCACACAAGCCACGGTGCAGCGCGGCGCACAGCTTTTGGCGGTGCGGTACTCGCGGCGGATGTCCTCGACGGTGTATTCGAGCAGCGGCTTGGCGGGGTAGCCGCGCTGCTGCGAGCAGTAATGCACCAGGCCGTCTTCGCAAATATAGAGATAGCGCGCGCCGGCGCGGCAGCGCCACTGGTTCTCTTTGCCGTGCGCGATGTTGTCCTGGAAATAGTTGAGCTGCGCGTAGCTGCTCTTCTCCATCGAGCGCATGGCCCTGTAAACTTCAAGCTCCTGGTCGCGCAACGGCTGCAATTGGCCTTCGCCGTCGTGGATGATCCCCACCGTCGAGGTGAACCCCAACTCGAGCGCGCGCCGGCCGATGACGAGCGCGTCCTGGGGATTGCGGATGCCGCCGCCGACCACCGAGTTGATGTTCACGTGGAAAGCGGCGTGCTCGGCCAGCATGCGCAGTTTCTTGTCGAGCACCTTGAGGCTCTTCTTGGAAGCGTCGTCGGGCATGACGTTGTCGATGGAGATTTGCAGGTGCTCGAGCCCGGCGCGGTTGAGGCGCTGGATGCGCTCGGCGGTGAGCAGGTAGCCGTTGGTGATCATGCCGGCGATCATGCCGTGGCGGCGAATGCGCTCGATGATCGGGTCCAGGTCCGGGTGCAGCAGCGGCTCGCCGCCGCTGATGGTGACGATGGTGGTTCCGAGTTCGGCCAGGCGGCGAAGCCGCTGGCACATCACCGCGAGCGGCACGGGTTTGGAATGGTCGTCGTATTCGTTGCAGTAGGCGCACGAAAGATTGCAGCGGCGCATGGGAATGACGTGCGCCATGATGGGATGATCGGTGGAGGCCAGCCCCTTGGCAATCATCCGGAGCTCACGGATGCGCCGGTGCAGGCGGTTCCAGGTTCTGAGGTACTGGACTGAGTGCGACATACCGCCAAGTGCTCTTATTACAGCACAATCGTGGCGGTCCGCGGAGCGTGCGGAACCGACCGGCGCTACCGCAATTTGACACTTCTCCACGGCGGGTGATATGTGTAAGAGTCTTCACGAGGAGACTGAATGGCTGACGAGCAAAAGCCTGGGGGTGAGGCGGCGGGACAGCCGGCAAAACCATCTCCTCCCAAGCCCGCCGCGGCGGCTCCGAAGCCGCCCGCGACCATGGCGGCCACGCCTTGGGAAAACGACCTCGCGCGTGAGTTGAAAGAGAGGTTTGGCGACCGGATCGGCGAAACCTCCACCTACCTGGGCCAGAACTTCGTCGTCGCCAAGCCGGAAGCGGCGGTCGCCATCCTCGAATATCTGAAGCTGGAAGCGGATTTCGACTACCTGGTCGATATCACCGCGGTGGATTGGCCCAAACGGCCCGAGCGCTTCGACCTCGTGTACATTGTATATAGCTTCCCCAGGAACGAGAGGGTGCGGATCAAGACTCACATTCCCGACGGCTACAAGCCGGAGACCGCCGTGGGCGTGCACCTGACGGCCAATTGGCTGGAGCGCGAAGTATTCGATATGTTCGGCATCGAGTTCGCCGGGCACCCGGATATGCGGCGCATCCTGATGCCCGAGGGATGGCAGGGCCATCCGCTGCGCAAGGACTACTCCATTCTTCAGCAGGATCAGCGCTGGGTGCAGGAGAACCTGGGCATTGAAAGCGGCCAGTGACGCCAATATGCCGGATGCCACTTTTCTAGATTCGACCGAATTGGTCCTCAACATGGGGCCGCAGCACCCCTCCACGCACGGCGTGCTGCGCGTCATCCTCAAGCTGGACGGCGAGAAGATTCTGGGGACGGATTGCGTCATCGGCTACCTGCATCGCGGCGTGGAGAAGATCGCCGAGAACCGCACCTGGGCGCAGTTCAATCCGTACGTCGACCGCATGGACTACGTGGCGGCCATACCCAATGGTCTGGGCTACTGCCTGGCGGTGGAGAAACTGCTGAACGTGGAGGCGCCGCCGCGAGCGCAAGTGGTGCGCGTCATCCTCACCGAGTTGAACCGCATTGCCAGCCACCTGGTGTGGCTGGGGACGCACGCGCTCGATATCGGCGCCATTACGCCCGTGTTCTACTGCTTCCGCGAGCGGGAAGAGGCGCTCAACATTTTCGAGAAGTACTGCGGCGCGCGGCTGACCACGCACGCCTTCCGCATCGGCGGGCTGCAATATGAGACCTATGAAGGCTTCGAGCAGGACGTGAAGGCCTTCTGCGACATGTTTCCGGCGAAGGTGGACGAGTATGAAGCACTGCTGACCGGCAACCGCATCTGGTTGGGGCGGCTCACCAACGTGGGCGTCTTGACCGCCGACGAGTGCAAGGAGTACGGCGTGACCGGGCCGTTGCTGCGCGCGGCGGGCGTGAAGTGGGACCTGCGCAAGGCGCAGCCGTATTCGGGCTACGAGAAATACGATTTCGAAATCCCCATCCGGCAAAACGGCGACACCTTCGACCGGTACATGGTGCGGATCGAGGAGATGCGCCAGTCGGTGCGCATCATCCGGCAGGCCGTGGAGAACATTCCCGAAGGCCCCATCATGGGCAAGGTGGGAAAGGTGATCAAGCCGCCGGTGGGCGAAGCGTACGTTTCCATCGAAGCGCCCAAGGGCGAGCTGGGGTATTACGTGGTCAGCGACGGTTCCACGCAGCCGTACCGCGTGCGTGTGCGGCCGCCGTCGTTCATCAATCTCCAGGCGCTGGACCGCATGGTCCGCGGCGCGCTGGTGGCGGACATTTGCGCGGTGATTGGGACGCTGGACATCGTACTCGGAGAGGTGGACCGGTGAGCGCGGGGAAGCTTTTCCGAAAGATCTTTCTGGTGGATCTGTTCCAGGGGCTGGCGGTTACGTTCGGGTACCAGAAACCCAAGTACATCGTTACCGAGCAATACCCGGCGGAACGGCCCAAGGTGGCCGAGCGGTATCGCGGGGCGCCGCGGCTCAACATCAATCCGGATAACGGCGAGACGCTCTGCATCTCCTGCAACCTGTGCGCGCTGGCTTGTCCGGAGCAACTCATCGTGGTAAAGGGCGAACGCAACCCGGCGACCAAGCGCAAAGAGGTGGTCTCGTGGACCTACGACCTGAGCCGCTGCATGTTCTGCGGCCTGTGCGAGGAGGCTTGCTCGACCGACGCGCTGGAGCTGACCCAGGATTACGAGATGGCGTTGTACAGCCGCGAGGGCATGGTGCTGGACCAGGCGGCATTGGAGCGCGGGCCCGAGCCGGAGAAGTACGCGAAGTGAAGGAGTTGTCAGTTGCCAGTAGTCAGTTGTCAGTTTGGTAGAGCTGGCGTTTGGGCAGGTCCCTCGACTCGCCCGGGATGGCAAGCGGAATGGAGTACGGTAACGGCGTAGCGGCAAGTAGAGGAGTTGGCGTTCATGGCGAAACGTAAAGTCGTATCCATGCCGGGCGATGGCATTAGCAACCAGGTCCTGCCCGAAGCGATTCGGGTGCTCGACGCCGTTGGTTTCGAGGCTGAGTACGTACACGCCGACATCGGCTGGGAGTGCTGGATCAAGCAAGGCGACGCGCTTCCCGAGCGCACCATCGAACTGCTGCGCCAGCACAAGGTCGGTCTGTTCGGCGCTATCACCTCGAAGCCGAAGAAGGAGGCCGAGGCCGAGTTGAGCCCTGCATTACGCGGCAAAGGCTACCAATACTTCAGCCCGATCGTTTCCATGCGACAGATCTTCAACCTCGATGTGTGCATGCGGCCGTGCCTGTCGTTCCCCGGCAACCCGCTCAACTTTATCCGCCAGAAACCGGCTGGCGGGTACGAGGAGCCCAAGGTGGACGTGGTGGTCTTCCGCCAGAACACGGAAGGACTGTACGCGGGAGTGGAGTGGACGAATCCTCCGCAACCGGTGCGTGACGCATTACGCACCCATCCGAAGTTCAAGCCGTTCGCCAACGTCGCCGGCGAGGACCTGGCGATTTCAGTGCGCGTCATCACGCGTCCGGGGGCGCGCCGGATTTGCGAGGCCGCATTCCTTCATGCGCGCAAGCACGGCTACAAATCGGTGACCATCTGCGAGAAGCCCAACGTGCTGCGCGAAACTTCGGGCATGATGGAAGAAGCCGCCAAAGAAGTGCACAAGCAATATAGCGACATTGCGCTGTGGTCCACCAATATCGATGCGCAGACCATGTGGCTGACCAAGAACCCGGAAGAGTATGGCGTGATCGTGGCCAGCAACTTGTTCGGCGATGTCATCAGCGACGCATTCGCGGGACTGGTTGGTGGGCTTGGTTTTGCGGCGTCGGGCAACATTGGCCAGGAGGTCGCGGTGTTCGAGCCCACGCATGGGTCGGCTCCGAAGTATGCCGAGTTGGATCCGGCGATCGTCAACCCGATTGCTATGATTCTCTCGGCAGCGATGATGCTTGATCATCTTGGAGAGAACGATAAGGCGCGCAAGATTCGCGATGCTATCGCGGCGGTTGTGGCCGAAGGCCAAGTGCGCACCTATGACATGATGCGCATCCCCGGCGGAGCGAAATCGCTGGCCCAGGGCGCCGCCTCGACAACGCAGATGACAGACGCCATCCTGGCGAAGCTTGGGGTGACGGTGGAGAAGGCTTATGCCGGCAGTGGCAAAAATTAGCGAATTGCGGCGAGGCGAGGCGGGACGCGGCGGCGACGACATTCGCTCCGACTTGTACGTCAGCTTCGAGGAACGCGGCAGCGGCGGGATTGAGATCGGCCTGCGCTCGCGCGTTGAATTGTATTACGGTGAGGTCATCCGGCGGCAGGTGCACGACGTCCTGCGCACGCTGGGCGTCGAGCACGCGTTAATCGAGATCGTGGATGAAGGCGCGCTGCCGTTCGTGATCGCAGCTCGCATTGAGGCGGCGGTGCGCCGCGCCGGGCTCGCACAACGCAAGTCAGTGCTGCCGGAAGCGGTGACGCTGGCGGCGCCGTCGCAGCGAGACCGTCTGCGGCGGTCGCGGCTTTATCTGCCCGGCAACGAACCCAAGTATTTCATTAATGCCGGACTGCATGGGCCGGACGCGGTCATTCTCGACTTGGAAGATTCGGTGCACTATGCCGAGAAAGATGCGGCGCGCCTGCTAGTTCGCAATGCGCTGCGGGCGGTGGATTTCGGCGTGGCAGAGCGCATGGTCCGAATCAATCAGCTCCCGCTCGGGCTGGCTGATCTGGAAGAAATCGTTCCGCAGTCGCCCGATCTCATTCTGGTTCCGAAAGTCGAAACTGCTGCGCAGATATCTGACGTTGTGGGAGCTATCGACTCAATCGCAAAAGGAGTGGGCGTCACGCGTCCCATTTGGCTGATGCCGATTCTCGAATCGGCGCTGGGCATTGAGAATGCGTTCGCCATCGCCACGGCGTCGGACCGCATTGCGGCCATCACTCTCGGATTGGAGGACTACACTGCCGATCTCGGCGTGGCCAAGACAGCAGGCGGAAGCGAATCGCTCTATGCCCGCATGCGCGTGGTGAACGCCGCCCACGCCGCGCATGTGCAGGCGATCGACTCCGTGTATGGTGACGTCGCCGACACCGAGGGACTGCTGTATTGGGGCGAGGCTTCACGCGCCATGGGGTTTGAAGGCATGGGCTGCATTCATCCGGTGCAAATTGAGATCATTCATCGTGCCTTTGCACCTGCGCCGAACGAACTGGAGAAGGCGCTTGCAATCGTTGCAGCCTTCGACGAGGCGCAAGCTCGCGGACTTGGCGTGGTGAGCTTAGGGTCCAAGATGATTGACGCCCCGGTCGTGCAACGCGCCGTGAAGCTGGTCGCCCTGGCCAAGAAGATGGGCATCAGTGCCGATCAGGCGCCGGCAGGAGAAGCATCATGAGTGCGGGCGTAGCAACAAGCTTGGTCACGAACGCTGCCGGCCGGCGCGTGCCAACTCATGTCAACGGCCGCCAAGAATCGCCGTACAACGGAGTTAATCAACAAACTCCCACGGGAACTAAAGCCACCCCGCCTATCCGCAGCAGCGCCGATTATCCCACAAACGGGGACAAGCGCGTCCGCGACTTGGAAACCGCGCTGCGTCTCTGCGGACTGCGTGATGGCATGACCATCAGCAGTCATCACCACCTGCGCAATGGAGACCGCGTCGCGCTCACCGCGTTACAGACCGCC
>PLMF01000022.1:1958-4079 GCA_003142355.1 Bryobacterales bacterium | reverse complement strand
CTGGATTTATTCGCTTCCGTCGTGCAGCAGTTCGGGGAGCTCCATGCTCCCGTCGAGCAGGACGGCAAGTACGCTTTTAAACGGCTCACGCACTGGTCGGATGCGCGCCTCGATTACGACCGCACCATCCTGCCCCCGAAGAAGTACTTTCTTCCGCCGCGCGAGGCCATGTTCCGCTACCGGCCCGGGGAGGGCTTCGTCCCTTCCACCGAGGGCCTGGACAAGCGCATCGTCCTGTTTGGCGTGCACGCCTGCGACATCTACGCTTTGAACATCCTGGACCGCGTCTACGCCTGCAAGTTGAATATCTCGGACCGCGTCTACACCGGCAAGTACCACGATCCCTACTACCAGGCGCGCCGCAAGAACATTGCCATCATCGGTATCGACTGCGTCCCCGACAAGCAATGCTTCTGCCGCTCCATGCGCGCCGATTTCGTGGACCACGGNNCTGCCCGAGATCTTCGAGATGGAGTATCTAAGCGAGGTCTGGAACGAACTGGGGAAGCAGTGCCTTTCCTGCGGCAGTTGCAGCATGGTCTGCCCCACCTGCTACTGCTACGACGTGGCGGACGACGTCGAGCTTGGCTCGCGCGCCGGCACGCGCACCCGCTCCTGGGATTCGTGCCTCTTCGCCAGCCACGCGCAAATCGCCAGCGGCGAGAATTTCCGCCATTCGCGCGCCAGCCGCATCAAGTTTCGCTTCTATCACAAGCAGCGCGGTTTTGTGGCCGAATACGGCCGGCCAAGCTGCGTGGGCTGCGGGCGGTGCATCTCCGCCTGCCCGGTGAACATCGACGTCGTGCAGGTGCTCGAGAGCCTGCGGAAGGTGGAACATGTTGCTAGCCGATGAAGTCGCTACTCACCAACCCGTCTTGAGCGACAACCCGTACCAGCCGAACCTGGCGCGGATCGTGCGCATCGAGAAGATGATCGAGAACACGCAAGTCTTCACCCTGCGCTTTCTGGATGAGCACCTGGTGCGCAGCTTCCGCCATCAGCCGGGCCAGTTCGTCATGCTGAGCATCCCCGGCACCGGCGAAATGCCCATCTCCATTTCCTCTTCGCCCACGCGGCCCGAGGTTTTGGAGCTGTGCGTGCGCAAGGTGGGCCGCGTCACCAGCGCGCTCTACCGCATGCGGACCAACGATGTCGTGGGCGTCCGCGGGCCTTACGGCAACGGATATCCCATGCAGGAGATCGCCGGCCACGACCTGCTGCTGGCCGCCGGCGGCTTGGGCATGGCGCCCCTGCGCTCGCTGCTCTGGTACGCCCTCGACCACCGCGACCAGTTCAACAACCTCACCCTCATGTACGGCAGCAAGCGGCCCGAGGACATGCTCTTTCGCGAAGAACTGTCGGCCCTGGTGGACCGCGCCGATATCAACTGCCTCCTCACCGTCGACGCGGATCCCTCGGGCACGTGGAAGAACCACGTCGGCCTGCTGCCGACCATGTTCGATTACGCCAAGATCGATCCGGCGCGCACCTACGCCGCGGTCTGCGGCCCGCCGGTGGTCTACAAGTTCATCCTCAAGCGGCTGCTGGCGCTCGGCTTCCCCAAGAACCGGATTCTCATGTCGCTCGAGCGGCGCATGAAATGCGGAGTCGGCAAATGCGGGCATTGCAGCATCGGCTATAAGTACACCTGCCTGCACGGTCCCATCTTCACTTACTGGGACGCCATCAACCTGCCCGAGATGATTTGAAAGGAGCGAAGCGGATGGGCAAACCGACGGTTGGAATCTTCGGCCTTACCGGGTGCGCGGGGGATCAGCTCGCCATCCTCAATTGCGAAGATGAGCTTCTGGATCTGGTCTCTTTTATCGACATCCGGGATTTCCTGATGGGATCTTCGGGAAACGACACCGGCTGCGCGCTGGACGTGGCCCTGGTGGATGGCGCCGTGCTCACCGAGCGCGACGCCGAAACGCTGCGCGCCATTCGCCGGCGTTCCGGGCTGCTGGTGGCCCTGGGAACCTGCGCCGTGTGGGGCGGCGTGGCCGCTCTCGATCGCGGCGCCGATCGCCCTAAGCTGCTCAAGGAAATCTACGGCGACACAGGCAGTGCGTACGATTCCCTGCCGGCCCGCGCGCTGCATGAGGTGGTGAAGGTGGACCT
>PLMF01000022.1:0-1941 GCA_003142355.1 Bryobacterales bacterium | reverse complement strand
TCTGCTGCGGCCCGCTCACCGTGGCCGGCTGCGGTGCGCGGTGCCCCGAACTGCGCATCGCGTGCATCGGCTGCCGCGGGCCGCTCGACGACGCCAATCCCAACTCCATGCTGGAAATGCTGGAGAAGAAGGGCATCGGGCGGCGGCAGGTGGAAGACAAACTGCGAACCTTCGCGCCCATAGGAGTAGGCCAATGAGCACCATCGTCATCGACCACTTAGCCCGCGTGGAAGGACACGGGGGCATCACCGTGGAACTGGAAGGCGACGCCGTCCAGAACGTGCGCTTCGACGTGTTCGAAGGCGCGCGCCTGCTCGAGGGATTGGTGCGCGGACGCCGCTACGACGAGATTTCGCCCATTGTTTCGCGCATCTGCGCGATCTGCTCGGCGGCGCATTCCCTGACCTCCCTCAAGGCTACTGAGAACGCTTTTGGTGTCCAGGTGAGCCCCCAGACCGATCTGCTTCGCGAGTTGCTCATGCGCGGCGAGAGCATCGAAAGTCACGCCCTGCACCTGTTTTTCCTGGCCGTGCCGGACTACCTCGACCGCCCCAGCGCCATTGCCGTGGCTGCCGAGCATCCCGCCGCCGTCATGCTGGGGCTGCGGCTCAAGAGGCTGGGAAATCTCATTCAGGAGACCATCGGCGGGCGGGCCATCCACCCCGTCAACGCGGTGCCCGGCGGGTTCGGCAAGGTCCCCAGCGTCGACCGGTTGATCGCCCTCCGCGGCGCCCTCATCGAGGCCATTCCGGACGCTGAAGCCATGCTCGATCTCATCGCCTCCCTGCCGGACGCCGGCTTCTGCCACACCCCTACCGCGTACGCCGCGCTCGATTCTCCCGACTCCGACCGTTACTACGCCGGCGACCAACTCATGATTGTCTCGAACGGGGATCGGGCCACCATCCCGGCGGCCGATTACCGTTCCCTGACCAACGAGAAGCCCGTCGCGCATTCCCACGCCAAGCACAGCTCGTTCCACGGCAAGCCCTTTATGGTCGGATCGCTGGCGCGCCTGACCGTGAACCCGGCCCGCGTCACCGCGGCCTCCGACAAGCTCAAGCTCGCCATCCCGTCGGACAATCCCATGGACAACAATAAGGCCCAGGCCTTGGAGTTGGTCAACGACTTGGCCCTGGCCCTCGACATGGTCGAACGGCTGATCCATGACGGCGTCCAGGACGAAGGATGCGTCCCCATAACTCCCCGCGCCGGAACCGGCGTGGGCATTACGGAAGCCCCCCGCGGGCTGCTGGTTCACAGCTACACCTATGACGACCGGGGCTCGGTGGTAGCGGCGGACGTGATTACGCCCACCGCCATGAACGCCGCCAGCCTCGAGCAGCACCTCCGCAAGACCGTCGAACAGAGCGCGGAGCGCGATGAAGCCACGCTCAAGAAGAAACTCCAGATGATCGCGCGCGCGTACGACCCTTGCATTTCCTGCTCCGTGCACTTGATACGGAGATGAAACCAGACCTGGTGATTGGCCTCGGCAATCCGCTGATGGGGGATGACGGGGCCGGCGCCGCCGCCGCCGAAGTCCTCGCCAACGACCGCAGACTGGCGCGCCGGGTCGATGTGATTTGCGCCGATACCGACGTGTTAAGCTGCGCCAACCGGATGGAGCGGCGCCGGCGGGTGTTGCTCATCGACGCCGTCGAAGGCGAAGTCCCTGGCAGCATTTCCGTGTTGCGCGAATCCCCGCCGCTCGACGGGCAGCAGCACGCGCACCACCTCTCGGCCCCCGCCATGCTTGCCCTGCTCCGCCAGGTAACCCCCACGCTTCACGACACGGAGTTCACCTGGATTCTGGTGACGGTCAATTCCGCCAGCGTGGGGACGCAACTCTCCCCGGAGGTCGCCGCGGCCATCCCGATGGTGGTGGAGCGGGTGCGCCAGGAACTGAGGAGACGATAGTGGGGCGGACCCCAATAAGCG
>PLMF01000058.1 GCA_003142355.1 Bryobacterales bacterium | reverse complement strand
CGGCACGGACGGTCCGCGGCTCAGATCAGAATGCCTGGGTCATTTTTGGAAAGCAGGGGTGGGTAAGTTCTCGCGCGCGCCGAAGAGGATCACCTGGATGTCGCCCACCTTCTGCATGCCGGCCATCTTGTCGATGCTGAATTCGTAGATGTTCCGATCGCCAAGGTCGCGCAGGTACCGGATTTCCGTCGAGTTGGTGGCGATCAGGCCGCTCATCACGCCCAGGTCGCCTTTCGTTCGCTGGAGTTCGCCCCGCGTCGCCTCGATGTTCGAGTTGGCCGAGGCCACATCGGATTTGACCGTGCCGACTTCCGTGGAAATGCCATTCAGCTTACCGTCCAGCTTGGTGGTTGTCTCATTGGTGGACTCCTTCACCTGGTTCAACTCGGCCGAAAGCTGTTCGCCCTGCTGTTTCTGCTGCTGCGTGATGCGACCGGCCAGAAGGTCGGTATGCTTCCTGACTGAGGCCTGCGCCTTAGCCACGGCCGAACTGGTGTCCTGGCGCGAGCTGGCGAGGTCCGTGCGCACCGCGTTGAGCGCCGATTGCAGTTCGGAATTCGATTGTGACAGGATCGAGCGGAGCGCCGCGTTGTCCTGCTGGAACGCGACAACCTGGCGCCGGAGATCTTTAGTTTGGCCGTTCTCATAAAAAAAGGAGAACCCGCCGACAGCCAAGATTACGACCGCGAGAACCGGCGTCCAAGGAAACGTGCGGGGCCTTTCGGTCCCATTGGTTTGATTGATTTCTTCATTCATGGGAGCACCTCCTCCACTCGTACAATAGAGCAAGCCCCCTGCCAAACCGATATCGCCTTTCTTTGCAATAAGATCCACGAAACACGGCGTCCGGCGCCGGTAGTTTTTACCAGCGCGCGGCGGCTGAGGCAGTAGCTCCCCATCCAGCAGCTCTCATCGCCTGCATGGCTGTGGTGGAGCTGACTTGCTGATTCCTCCAATGCCGCCAGGCCGCGCTCACGGCTTGATACACTTCGCTCTGGACAAATGGCCGCGCCAGCACGTCCCAAGCGCCAAGGTTGAGAGCCTCGGCCCACAGCCGATCGTCCGCCAGCCGGGAACTCACGATGACGGCCGGGGCATTGGGAGCGCTGGTGACTTCCTCCAACAAATCCCTCCACGTGCCCGGCTGCAAGTCAGTTTCGCAAAGAACCACGGGAGTCTTTTGTATTCGTAGGAAAGCCAGCGCAGACGCCAGGCTATGGGTCTTCGACAGCTTCCATTTTGAGTGGTTGAAGATGTCTTGCAGCGAAAAGTGAACCTCTTCCGTCGGGCTGACGGAGAGAACGGTTACGATTTCAGTTGCTCTCGTTTCGATTGCGGGCGGCTTTCTCATGACAGTACGTCTCCTCTCCCTATTGGCTTGGTGAACAGCTCTTCATCTAGCAAGCAAATGGCCGCCGATGTCATGCGACAGCACCACCAGGCAGTGGCACTCTGTGGATCCCTCTCGTTTTCAACGCCGGCTAAAGAAAAGTGGATTTCGATGGCCCCCACGGCCTGGCCCGCAAGCTGGTAAAAGTTACGGGCTCCCGTGGCGCGCACCGGTAATAAGCCGCGCGCCACGGTTGCGCGTGAGGTAGTTGTACACCCACTCGACAAACACCAGCAGACGGTTCTCGAACTCCACCAGGTACATCAGGTGCACGAACACCCACACCAACCATGCCAGGAAGCCGGCGATGTGGATGGCGCCGAACTGCGCCACGGCCTTGTTGCGGCCCACCGTGGCCAGGTTGCCTTTGTCGAAATAATGAAACGGCTCGACCGGCTGGCCACGCAACTTGCGGATGATGAGATGAGCTGTGTAGCGGCCCTGGGCCATGGCGACGGGCGCGACGCCGGGCAGCGGCTGCCCGCCCTGGTGGCTGAAATTGGCCAGGTCGCCGATGACGTGAATCTCGGGGTGCGCCGGCAGGCTCAGGTCCGGCTCGACCACCACGCGGCCGGCACGGTCGAGCGGCGCGCGGACGCGTTCCGCCAGCACCTTGCCCAGCCGCGATGCCCGCACGCCGGCCGCCCACAAAACGGTGCGAGTGGCGATGCGTTGCTCCTGGCCGCCGACCCGCATGGCGACGCCGTCGGGGTCGATGCCGGTAACCTTGGCGCCGGTGAGTGAGCGTACGCCCAGGGCGATCAGTTGTTTCTCGGCCTTGGAGGAAAGGTCCGGGGGAAACAGCGGCAGCACGCGGTCCTCGCCCTCGACCAGCAGGATTTGCGCTTGGGCGGGATCGATGCGGCGGAAATCGTGGCGCAGGGTGTCGTTGGCGATTTCGCCCAAGGCGCCGGCGAGCTCCACGCCAGTCGGCCCGCCGCCGACAATCACGAAGGTCAGCCACGCGCGGCGTTTCTCGAGGTCCGGTTCGCGCTCGGCGCGCTCGAAGGCGGCCAGCACGCGGCTGCGGATTTCAGTGGCGTCCTCGACCGTCTTGAGCCCGGGCGCGAGCGGCGCCCACTGGTCGTTGCCGAAGTAGTGGTGGGTGGCGCCAGTGGCGACGATCAAGTCGTCGTAGGCCGCCTCGCCGTCGCGCAGAATGACGCGGCGGCGTTCAGGGTCGAGATCGACCACTTCGCCGAGCAGCACCTCGGTGTTGGGGTGTGCGCGCAGCACCACGCGAAGCGGCGATGCGATTTCACCGGGTGAAAGCCCGCCGGTGGCCACCTGGTAGAGCAGCGGTTGAAAGAGGTGGAAGTTGCGCCGGTCGATCAGGGTCACGGCGACGGGCGCCTTGCCCAGCGACTTGGCCGCATAGAGGCCGCCGAAACCGCCGCCCACAATTACCACCCGATGTAGCGAGCTCATGTGGCATCTCCCGCTCACAATGTTATACTGCCGTTGCGGACCAATTGGAGACCCAGCATGACGCCAGCCGCCATTCTCATCACGCAGGGAACCGTACAGCTCGTTGCCGGCCTACTCGCGGTGCTTCTCATCGCCATCGTGCTTTTGAGGCGCAAGGCCAAGAAAAAGCCGGATGAAGACGAGTTTTAGGTGGGGCAGGCTTCAGCCTGCCAGGGCCGGGCATGCCCGACCCCTACACGGCAGGCGGTGCTCGCCTGCCAACTCCAGCGCTACAGATTGAGCACTTCGTTCATCGAGCCCTGGCGGTAGCCCTCCAGGTCGAGCGTTACGTAGCGGAAGCCCAGTTCCTTGAAGATCGCCGTGAAACGTTGCGCCATCTCGATGGTCAGGGCTTTCGGCATCTCGTCCCGCGCAATCTCGAGGCGCACGATTTCACCGTGAAAGCGCACGCGGAACTGCCGGAAACCGAGCGCTTTGACAAGCTCTTCGCCGGTTTCGACGGTCTTCACGGTTTCGATGGTTACGGGGGTTCCGTAGGGAATGCGCGAGCTCAGGCAGGCTGACGCCGGCCGGTCCCACGTGGGCAGGCCGGCCAGCCGGGAAAGCTCGCGGATCTCCGCCTTGGTGAGGCCGGCGTCGGCCAGCGGCGCCGCCACCTGGTGCTGCTTGGCGGCGTTCTGGCCCGGACGATAATCGCTCAGATCGTCGGCGTTCACGCCGTAGATGACGTGCTCGTAACCGCGCGCGCGGGCCACCTGCTCGAGACGGGTGAACAACTCGTCCTTGCAGTGGAAGCAGCGGTTGGGATCGTTGCGGGCGTAGTCGGGATTCTCGAACTCGGTGGTCCGGACGTACTCGTGCACGATGGCGAATCGCTCGACGAACGCCTCGGCGTCGCGCTTATGGGATGCGGGAAGCGAGGCCGAGTCGGCGGTGATGGCGACGGCATTGCGGCCCAGCACCCGGTTGGCGGCCCACGCCAGGTAGGCCGAATCGGTGCCGCCCGAGAAGGCCACAATGACGCGGTCCATGCTCCGCAGATTAGTGAAGAGCCGCTCCTCTTTATCGAGCAAGCTCGCGGGGGTGGAGAAATTTACCAGTGCGGCCATAAGTCTCCGGGCCGGGAGTACCCGGCCCCTACTATTCTACTGAAGAGGCAGGGTCTCCTGCCCGTTGCCATTGCCGCTTTCGGCGTCGGGAATCACGGAAGCGGCGGCCACTTTGTCGCCTTCCTCGAGCGACACCAGTCTCACGCCTTGCGTGGAGCGTCCGGCCTGGCGGATGGTGGAAGACTCGATGCGGATGATCTTGCCGTTCTGGCTCACAATCATCAGGTCGGAGTCTTCTTTCACCGAAAGGATGTCGATCACCTTGCCGGTTTTGTGGGTGGTCTTCATGTTGATGACGCCCTTGCCGCCGCGCGCCGTAAGCCGGTAGTTTTCGAGCTTCGTGCGCTTGCCATAGCCGTTTTCCGCGATGGACAGGATGAGGCCGTCTTTCTCGACCACTTCCATGCCGATCAGGTAGTCGCCCTCCCCCAGGTGCATGCCGCGGACTCCATGCGCCTGACGGCCCATCGGCCGCACCTGAGTTTCCAGGAAGCGGATCGCCTGCCCCTGGTGAGAACCCAGGAAAACATAGTTGTCGCCGGGCGTGATCTTGGCGGAGATCAACTCATCGCCTTCATCCAGTGACACCGCGATGATGCCGCGCGACATGGGATTATCGAATTCGGTCAGCTCCGATTTCTTGATCACGCCGTCCCGGGTCACCATGATGATGAACTGGTCGGGCACGAAATCCTTGACGGAAAGGAATGCCTTGGCGGTCTCGTCCGGCTGCAAGGCGATCAGATTGGAAATGTGCTTTCCCTTCCCTACCGTCGTGGCATCGGGAATCTCGTACGCCTTCAGCCAATAGACGCGGCCGCGGGTGGTGAAGATCAGCAGGTAGCTGTGAGTGGAAGTTATGAGCAGGCGCTCGACGAAGTCTTCGGCGCGCGTGCCCATGCCGATTCTGCCCTTCCCGCCGCGGGTCTGGCGGCGGTAGGTGTCCACCGAGGTGCGCTTCAAGTAACCGCCGCGCGTCACGGTGATGGCCACGTCTTCCACGGCCACCAGGTCTTCGAGCAGGATCTCGCCGGTATCTTCGATGATCTGGGTGCGCCGCTCGTCGCCGTAGTCCTTGCGGACTTCCTTCAGCTCATCGACGATCAAGTCGCGAAGAATTTTGTCGGAGCCCAGGATGCCCAGGTACTCCGCAATGCGCCGCTCGATTTCCCCCAGCTCGTCCAGGATCTTCTGCTGCTCCATGCCGGTGAGCCGCTGCAATTGCAGCTCGATGATGGCCTGGGCCTGCTTCTCGGTGAACTCGAAGTGCGCAATCAGCGATTCCCGAGCTTCCTTGGGCGCCCCGGCCGCGCGGATCAGCCGGATGACTTCATCCAGGTTGTCGAGGGCCTTCTGGAAGCCGAGCAAAATGTGCTCCCGGTCGCGCGCTTTGCGCAGCTCGAACTCCGTGCGCCGCCGCACAACCTCGATGCGGTGCTCGACAAAACACTTGACGATCTCGAGCAGGCCCAGTTCGCGCGGCTGCCCGTTCACGATGGACAGCATGATGATGCCAAAACCGGTCTGGAGCTGGGTGTGCTTGTAGAGATTGTTGAGGATGATTTCGGCCTGCTCGCCGCGCTTCAGCGGGAACACGATGCGCATGCCGTCGCGGTCGCTTTCGTCGCGCGGCTCATTCATGCCCTCGAGTTTCTTTTCGTTGATGAGACTGGCCACATGCTCGATGAGCCTGGCCTTGTTCACCTGGTAGGGAATCTCGGTGATGATAATCTGCTCGTGGTCTTTGCCGGTGCGCTCGATGGCCGCCTTGGCCCGGAGCTTGATCTGCCCGCGGCCCGTGGTGTAGGCCGCGAGAATCCCCTGCCGCCCGAGGATGAAGCCGCCGGTGGGAAAATCCGGCCCCTCGACGAACTCCAGAATCTCCGCCAGCGGCGCGCCGGGATTCTGGATCAGGTGGATGGTGGCGTCGATGACTTCCCTCAGATTGTGCGGCGGTATATTGGTCGCCATGCCCACCGCGATGCCCGCCGACCCGTTCACCAACAGGTTGGGCACGCGCGTGGGAAGAACCTCGGGCTCCTGCTCGCTCTCGTCGTAGTTGGGACGGAAATCGACCGTCCCCTTGTCGATGTCCACCAGCAACGCGGCCGCAATGCGCGAAAGGCGCGCCTCGGTGTATCGCATGGCGGCCGGCGGGTCGCCATCCACCGAGCCGAAGTTTCCCTGCCCTTCCACCAGCGTGTAGCGCATGCTGAATGGCTGGGCCATGCGCACCAACGCATCGTAGATGGACGAGTCGCCATGCGGATGGTACTTGCCCATCACTTCACCGATGATCTTGGCGCACTTGCGCGTGGGCTTGTTGTACGTCAATCCCATTTCGTGCATGCCGAAAAGGATGCGCCGATTCACCGGCTTGAGGCCGTCGCGGATGTCCGGGAGCGCACGGCCCACAATCACGCTCATGGCGTAATCGAGATACGACCGCCGCATCTCGTCTTCGATATTGATGGGAATGAGGTTTTTAGCGCCGTCTCCACCGGCCACCGGGGGCACTGGGGGCGGCGGGCCGGGCGGCGGCGGGGGCGGGCTTTGTGGTGGTAGTTCGGAATCTGCCAACGTAGCTCCTGATGAGTGCTTAAGTTCTATCTTAACAAGAATTTACTTGGGTGTGAAGAGGGTTTGGTATTCGCCTTTTATTCGTGCCGGGACACGTGGGCCAACGGCCGGCACCGCGCTGCTTGAGCACCTGCTGCCGATCAGTCCCCAAATTGGCCGCGCGACAAAAAGGTTTTGCCCTGTGTCATGATGGCTACGGCTACTGATGTCCACTTCCGGAATCGTTGGTGAGGAGATCGACAAACAGGCCGCGCTGGCCAGCTTCGCTCTCCAGTATGGCTGCTTCCGGCCGGGGAACGGGGGATTGCCCCGGGAGTGCATTCGATAGTAACCTGATTTTGCATGTACGAATTCCGATTGATCACGCTCGATCCGGGCCACTTTCACGCCGCCTTGATCCAGAAAGAGATGTATTCCGGCGTCTCCCGGCGCGTCGCCGTCTATGCGCCGCTGGGGCCGGATCTGATTGAGCACCTGAACCGCGTCGCCCGGTTCAATCTGCGCCCGGAGAACCCGACCTCCTGGGAACTGGACATCCATGCCGCGCCGGATTTCCTCAAGCGGATGATCGAGGAGCGCCCCGGCAACATCGTGGTGCTTTCGGGACGCAATCGCGGCAAGATCGACCTCATCCGCGCGTCCCTGGATGCCGGGTTCGACGTGCTGGCCGACAAGCCGTGGATCATCCGCGCGGCCGATCTCGCGGCGCTCGAGGAGGCGCTGGCTACTTCCAGCCGCCGCGCCCTGGTGGCCTACGACATCATGACCGAGCGCTACGAAATCACCACCATTTTGCAGCGCGAACTGGTGAACGACGGGGAGACCTTCGGCGAGATGCTGCCGGGCACCGAGCGGGAACCCGCGGTGTACATGGAAAGCGTCCATCATCTGCTGAAGCTGGTGGCGGGCGTGCCCAGCCTGCGGCCGGCCTGGTTTTTCGACATCCACGAGCAAGGCGAGGCGCTGGCCGACGTGGGCACGCATCTGGTGGACCTGGCCCAGTGGACGCTCTTCCCCGAGCGCGCCATCGACTATCGCACCGATATCGAGATGCTGGCGGCCAGCCGCTGGCCCACCGCCATCACGGCCGCGCAGTTCCGGCAGGTGACCGGCGGGCCGGGCGAGGGGCTGGACTATTTCTGCAATACGCGCGTATCGTACGCGCTGCGCGGCATCCACATCAAGCTGGACGCTCTGTGGCGATGGGAAGCGCCGGCGGGGACCGGCGATACCCACCTGGCGGTATATCAAGGGTCGAATTCGCGCATCGAGATCAGGCAGGGCAAAGAGGAAAAGTACCAGCCGGAGTTGTACGTGTTTCCGCACGGCGCGGGGGCGAGTCAGGCGCTCGAGCGGAAAATCGGCGCGCTGGCGAGCCAATATCCGGGCATCGCAACCCAGGACCAGGGAGCGCGAGTGCGGGTGACCATCCCGGACCAGTATCGCGTGGGCCACGAGGCGCACTTTGCCCAGGTGACGAAGCAGTTCTTCGAGTACCTGAAGCGCCCGGAAACCTTCCCGGCATGGGAGAACCCCAACATGCTGGCCAAGTATTACGTGACCACGAAGGGCGTAGAGCTGAGCCAAAAAGGGTAGGGTGGGTGGGGCGCCGTCCAAGCGCGGCTCTTCTACTGCGACAGTTCGCGCATGAGCCACGCGCGAGCGAGTTTCCAGTCGCGCATGACGCTTTGCGGGGAGATTTTCAGCACTTCGGCGGTCTCCTCGACGGTCAGGCCCCCGAAAAAACGCAGTTCCACTACTTTGGCCTTGCGGGTATCGAATCGCGCCAAGGATTCGAGCGCCTCATCCAGTTCCACCAGCCGGCTGTCCGGTTCGGGCAGGGCGTCGATGGATTCGTTTAGATCCAGGCGTACCGCCCCGCCTCCCCGTTTGCCGGACCCGCGGGCTCGGGCCGCATCCACCAGGATACGCCGCATCATCCCGGCAGAGATGGCAAAGAAATGGGCGCGGTCCTGCCAGCGCACGCCGGTGACATCCACCAGGCGTAGAAAGGCTTCGTTAACCAGGGCGGTCGTTTGTAGGGTGTTCCCTGGTTTTTCCCGCTGCATGTAGCGCCCGGCCATGCGGCGCAGTTCTCCGTAGACCAGCGGCGTCAACTGGTCGAGCGCGGCATGGTCGCCGCCGCCCCAAGCTCGCAGTAAGCGCGTGACTTCCGCCGTCTGGGAGTCCATCCACAAGAATTATAGCCCCGGCTTGCAGTTTTCTCCTTCGCTTGAATGGCCGCCTTCGCCCAAAGCGACGCGGCGGCCGTCGGAGGAAAATTGGAGCGACATTTCTGCGCGGGTGGAGATGATGGCCGCGCCGGGTCCGGCGAGGCCCGTCAGACCTGCCGGCTTACTGCCGCACGAAGCCGTGATACGCGCCGTTGTTGTCCACGTAATATCCGACGATGCTGCCCGCCGGGTTGTTGGTCATGGGGAAGGTGCCCTGACCGCTGCCCGTGCCCGCGGCCGGAGCGTCGAAGAAAGTGTACGTGCCGTCAGCGGCGCGCACGTAACCATGAGACACATTGCTCGCGTCCGTGTAATATCCATCGACTACGCCTGATGGGTTAATGTTCTCGGCTTGGGTACCTTGGCCGTTGCCCGTGCCCGCGCCCTTAATGTCGAATATGGTGATCTTGCCGTCGGCCGTGCGCAGCAAGCCGTGATAGACGCCGTTGTTATCCTGGGAGGTCCCCGCGGTTGTCCCCGCCGGGTTAATGGCCCAGACGAAAGTACCCCGGCCGGAGCCGGTGCCCGCGTTCGGAGCGTCGAACGTTGCGATTGTGCCGTTTGGAGCGCGCACGTAGCCGTGAGCCGCACCGTTCTGGTCAAAGTAGACTCCCGTGATCGCGCCAGCCGGGTTGACGCACTGGGCCCAGTAAGCCATCGTGCCCAGACCAGGGCCTTTGGCAGCGGCTGGGACATCGAACTCGGTGATGGCGCCGTTGCCGGCGCGCAGGAAGCCGTGATTCATACCGGTGGCGTCAACGTAGTATCCCGCGATCAGTTCCCCCGACATGCTCAGGTTCCCGGCAAAGGTGCCCTGGAGGTATCCCGTGCCCGCGCCCGGAACGTCGAACGTGGTGAAAGTGCCGTCAGCCCCGCGCACGTAGCCGTGGGCCACGTTGCGCGAGTCAATGACATATCCCGCGACCAACCCGCACGCGTCGCCGGCAACGGCGTAGGTGCCCGGATTGGTCCCCGTGGTGGGGAAGGGGATTGCCCCGCCTCCGCTGCCCGCGCCCGGGGCGTCGAACGTGGTGATCTTGCCGTCGGTAGTGCGCACGTAGGCGTGCATCGCATTGCTATAGTCTGCGTAGAACCCCGCGATTTGCCCCGCCGGGCAGATGGCGATGGCCTCCGTGCCGTAGCCGCCGATAGTGCCTGCGTGCGGAGCGTCGATGGTGGTGATGGTGGGCTGTTGAGCGATGGCAGGGATCCCCAACATTAACATGCACATGGCCAGGAGAAGCATCCCCCATGCCATAAAGCTTTTCCGCGTTTTCATAGTTTTCTCCTTTGGGGAGGCAGACAGCCGATACGCGAAGCACGGACCAGCCTGGAAAATGGCAGTCAGCGCCGCCGTTCCTGGCTAGCCCGCGATGCTCATCGTCTCCTCCCTCACACGGCTAAGCGGAAAATCGGGGCAGAAACTATAATCCATTTGAAATCTTTTTTGCATGTAATGAACGCACAAAAGAGGTCATGAGATTCCGGCCTTGGCGGTGCTATAATCCGCTCAGGTTTTTATGGATCCAGCCCGCTGGCGGCGCGTCGAGGAGATCTACCAGGCGGCGGCGGAACGAAGGCCGGAGGAACGGGCGGCATTTCTGGCGGTGACCTGCGCCGGCGAGGAAGACCTGCGGCGCGAGGTTGAATCCTTGCTGGCGCAGCCGTCGTCGGCCGGCATGCTCGACCGGCCCGCCTGGGAGACTGAGGCAGGCGGCGGGCTGCCGCCCGAGGCAGCCCGGCTAACCGCCGGACAGCGAGTCTCCCACTACCAGATTCAGGAGAAGCTCGGCGAAGGCGGCATGGGCGTGGTTTACAAAGCCAGCGACACCCGCCTGGGCCGCAGCGTCGCCTTGAAGTTCGTCAAGGCCCAATTCAGCCGCCGGTGGGAGAGCGAGGCCCGCGCGGTAGCGGCGTTGAACCACCCCCACATCGCCACGCTCTATGAAGTCGGTGACCACGAAAGTTGGCCGTACCTCGCCATGGAGTTGGTCGAAGGAAGGCCGCTCAAAGGCCCCCTCCCGGTGAAGCAGGCCATCGAGTACGGCATTCAGATAGCCGATGCCCTGGCGGCGGCGCACGCGGCGGGCATCGTGCATCGCGACCTGAAGCCGGGCAACATTCTGGTGACGGAAAGGGGGTCCGTCAAGGTGCTGGATTTCGGCCTGGCGAAACGGCCGGAGGAGGAGGGCGCGCCAGCCTCCACGCAGGGCGCCGGCCTCGTGGGCACGCCCGGCTACATTGCGCCGGAGCAGATCGAAGGCCAGCCGGCCGACACGCGCAGCGACATCTTCGCCTTCGGCTGCATCCTTTACGAACTGCTGAGCGGGCACCGGGCGTTTCCGGGCGAGACCATCACCGCCGCGCTCGCCGCTACCGTCACTACGGAACCGAAAGCGCTGGAGGGAGTGCCCAAGCGGCTCGATGAACTGGTGCGCCAGTGCTTACGCAAGGACCCCGCGCGCCGCCTCCAGCACATTGACGACGCGCGGGTCGTGTTGGAAGGCCTGCGCGAGGGTTTCCGGTCTGGGCGAATCGGCTCGCCGATCGGCTGGTGGTTGGCGAAGCGCTGGAGGATTGCGATTGCGGTCCTGCTGGCCGCTGTGCTCGCCGCCGGCGGCGTGTACTACCGCGCGCATCAAACCAAGCCACTGACCGACAAGGACTCCATTGTCCTCTCCGATTTCACCAACACCACGGGCGACAGCGTTTTCGACGACACACTGAAGCAAGGACTCTCGGTGCAGCTTGAGCAATCGCCCTTTCTCGAGCTGGTTTCCGAGCGCCGGGTGAATGAGATCTTGAAGCTGATGGGGCGTCCCGCCGGTGACCGGCTGACGCCGGAGGTTACGCGCGAGGTCTGCCAGCGCACGGGCAGCAAGGCCATGCTGGCCGGATCGATTGCAGGGCTGGGCAGCCAGTACGTGATTGGCCTGAAGGCTATGGACTGCGAGACGGGGGACGTGATAGCGGAAGCTCAGGAGCAGGCGGCGGCCAAGGAAGCGGTGCTGAAGGCTTTGGGTGCAGCGGCAGTCCGGCTGCGGAGCAAACTGGGCGAGTCGCTCAGCTCGGTGCAGAAATACGCCACGCCGCTGGAGGAAGCGACTACGCCATCCCTGGAGGCGCTCAAAGCCTACAGCTTGGGACGAAAGACGGAATATGCGAAAGGGGGAACAGCCGCGCTGCCCCTTTACCACCGGGCGTTGGACCTTGATCCGAGTTTTGCCCTGGCCTACGCCTGGATGGGGGGCACTTATTTCGTCCTCAACGAAGGAGGGCGGGGGGCCGAATACATACGCAAGGCTTACGACCTGCGGGAGAAGGTAAGCGAACGGGAGCGGTTCTCGATCGAGGGGATGTACCACCAACAGGTGACGGGAGAGCTGGAGAAGGCGGCGCAGACCTACGAGCTGTGGCGGCAGACCTACCCAAGAGACGACATGTCTTACATAATGCTGGGGTTCGTTTCCGCCGACCTGGGAAACTGGGAAAAGGCATTGGAGGGATTTCGAGAGGCGTTGCGCCTGGATCCAAGTAATGCGGTCAACTATGTCAACCTCGGCATAACCTACACGGTCTTCAACCGGCTGGATGAAGCCGAGGCGGTGTACGAGCAGGCGGAGGAGCGCAAGTTGGAGTCCGAGTTGCTGCTCCAGAGCCGCTACTGGTTGGCATTTCTGAAGGGCGACACGGCACAGATGGCGCAATTGGTCTCAGACGCCATGGGCAAGCCGGGCGCGGAAGACCTGTTGCTGGCCACGCAAGCGGACACGGAAGGCTGGTATGGCAAGCTGAAGAACGCGCGCGATCTGACCGGGCGGGCGAGGGATTCAGCCCAGCGCAACCAAGCCAAAGAGGCTGGCGCGGCATATCAGGCAGCGGCAGCGCTGCGCGAGGTGGAATCGGGAAACCGGGAGCAGGCGCGTGCCGAGGCCGATGCAGCGTTGAAGCTGGCCCCGAACCGCGATGTGCGGGCCATGGCGGCGCTTGCTCTGGCGCGGGCAGGCGATGTGGCAGGGGCGGAGAAGCTGGCGGCCGAACTCGACAAGATCTTCCCGCTGGACACGCTGGTCCAGAGGTATTGGCTGCCCACCATCCGGGCGGGGGTCGCCCTGGAGCGCAAAGACCCGAACCGGGCCATCGAACTATTGAAGGTGGCGAGCACGATCGAACTTAGCGAACCATCGCAATTCACGATATTCCTGTGCCCGGTTTATGTGCGTGGGGAAGCCTATCTCATGCTGCGCGACGGACGTCGGGCGGTAGCGGAATTCCAGAAATTCACTGACCGCCGCGGAGTGGTGATGAACTTTCCCTGGGGCGCGCTGGCCCGGCTGGGACTGGCGCGCGCTTACGCCTTCGAGGGCGACACGGCCAAAGCCCGCGCCGCGTATCAGGATTTCCTGGGACTCTGGAAGGACGCCGACCCCGGCATCCCCGTCCTGAAGGAAGCCAAGGCGGAATACGCGAAGCTGCCATAACCGCCAGAGCGTGAGCCCCGCGCAGTTTCCGGTAGACCAGCGGCGTCAAGTGCTCCAGCGCGGAAAATCAGCGCGCTGGCGAGCCAATATCCGGGCATCGCAACCCAGGAACAGGGAGCGCGCGTGCGGGTGACCATCCCGGACCAGTACCGCGTGGGCCACGAGGCGCACTTCGCCCAGGTGACGTAGCAGTTCTTCGAGTACCTGAAGCGCCCGGAAACCTTCCCGGCGTGGGAGAACCCCAACATGCTAGCCAAGTATTACGTGAGCACGAAGGGCGTAGAGATGGCGGGGCTCGCTTCGCTCGCGGGGCCGGGGGCCGGGGGCCAGGGGACGCCGCGCTTCGCTAGCGCCAGGGCGCCAAGTGGCGCCGCCACGAAGGAACGCAGGACCTAGAGTAAGCCGATAAAGGGGTTCACCGCGCGGACCGTGCCATAGAGCCGATCATGCTGAAGATCCTCTGTGAGGATTTCCTGGAGGCCGTAGTGTTCCGCGTACGACCACAGGTGTGCGTCGAACCAGCTCAATTGGTACGCTGCGCATCCGCGAACGGCTTCACGGAGAATCGCCTCATTCGGGTAAAGAACGGTGAACTGTTTCAGAAGTTCTTCCGCTTCTCGCAGGGCGTCGGCTGGTTTGAGGATAACGTGGCCTCGAATCGGGCGCGTTACCGCCGCGACAAACTCAATGATGGCTTGATGCGGCAGGCGCACAGAGTCTTCGATGATGCCGCGCCTGAGAATTTCGGTTGCAATTTTCTGCTTTTCGGCAAACCGGGTGTCGAACCGATAGACCAGGACGTTGGTGTCAACGAGAGCGGCCACGCCGGTAGAGATCCTCTCTGTCCCATCCTCGGCTGCGAGACCGCCCGCCGGCACGCGCCGATGCCCGCCCGCGGTGGCGTTCGGTGGCTTGATCGAACAAACGGAGTTGCGATTCCCGACTCTGTGATGCTGCCTGTTTCCCTGGAGGAATCACGCGAATCACTTCGCCGGCCGGTACCCAGTCTATGTCATCACCAGGACGGATCCGGTACGTTTCGGCGATTCTCCTGGGCAAAGTCACTTGGTATTTGGACGTAACCTTAGCCATGGCGTTTCCAGCTCTCTATCCTTACCATAGCAAGGATCGGTTCCTTGTTCAACGGCAGGCTAGCCCATGAAGATGAGCGCCTCAATCTCGATGGCAGCCCCTCTCTGGGTGTACCAGCGGCCATCCACCCGATGCAATTCGACGGTGTCACGCTGGGAGGCGATTGCCGCCCGCATCCGTTCACGATTGGCAGCCAGCAAGACCGCTTCCACCCTGAGCCCGTTTTGGTACCGAATCATCATCCGCATGGCAATTCCACCTCCACCAGTTTGAGCTGATTATCGAGCGGAGCGTCGCGGCAATGTGGCGATCTCTTTGGTTATGGATCGGAAGTACTGGTATGCTCAGGTTCCAGGGAGGTGAGATGAATCGCCGCGAGTTCCTCGCCAACGCGTTGCTCGCCGTTTCCGCACAAAACGACGAGCAGGCGGCGCTGGTAACGGTCGACCGAGACCAGCCACGGGGTGTGATCGCACCTGATTTCATGGGCTTGGGATATGAGATCTCGTCCGTGGCCAGACCAGGTTTGCTGAATGGCGCCAACCGCGTGTATGCGCAGTTGGTGCGCACGCTGGGCGCATGTGGCGTCATCCGCATTGGCGGCAACACTTCCGACTACGCGCACTACTCCGCGACCGCTGCCGCGGTTTCAAGCGCCTACGGGACCGTGGTGAACGACGCCATGTTGAGAGACCTGGGCGGCTTTCTCAAGGCGACCGGATGGAAACTGATTTGGGGATTGGACCTCGGAAAGGGCTCGGAATCCGAGGCGGTCGCGGAGGCAGACGCGGTGCTCTCGATTGCCGGGGAGAGGCTGATGGCCGTCGAGATCGGCAACGAGCCGGATCTGTTCCCTAACCAGAAGCACCGTATGACGGGGTACGGCTATGAGGATTGGCTGGCGGAATACCGCCACTACAAGACAGCATTGCGGGCGCAGTTTCCACGGATTCCATTGGCCGGGCCGGATGTCGCTGGAAAGACCGATTGGGTAACGCGATTTGCCGCGGATGAAGGCCAAGATGCCGTTGTGCTCACGCATCACTACTACCGTGAAGGGCAGAGCCCGAGCAGCACCATCGAAAAGTTGCTGGGTGTCGATCCGAAGCTGCAGCCGCAACTCGACCAGTTGAGCGCCGCCTCACGGAAGTGCGGTCTGCCGTATCGCATTTGCGAGGTAAATTCCTTTTCCGGCGGCGGACGGCCCGGTGTGAGCGATAGCATGGCGGCGGCGCTGTGGGTGCTGGACTATATGTTTACGCTGGCGGCCAACGGCTGCTCCGGCGTAAACATGGAAACGGGTGTGAACCACCGCGACTTCATCAGCTCATACTCTCCGATCGGTGACGACGAACATGGCCATTACACGGCCAAGCCGGAGTACTATGGCATGCTCGCCTTCTCGCTCGGTGGCAAAGGCCGCCTTCTGAAGGCGGAGATGGATGCGAGCGCGCCTGACGTGAAAGCGTATGCCACTCAGCCGAACAAAGGAGCGCTTACGCTTACCTTGATCAACAAACGGGCCGGGCGAGCCGCCTTGACCGTGGTTACCGGCAATCACACGCAAGCCAGCCGGGCGGCTGTCACACGGCTAAGCGGGCCCGCTATCGATGCGAAGTCGGGCATTACACTGGGTGGAGCGGAAGTCACACCGGCGGGCACATGGAAGCCAATGAAGCCGGAAGTCCTCCAAGCGCGCAATGGACAGCTCGAAATCGAGCTGCCTGCGGCCAGCGCGGCGATCGTCGAAATCCGTTGAGAGCAAACTCTGACGGTTACGCCGCGTCAGGCATATCCATCAATTCCGATTCACGATCGCCCTGGAGGATGCTTTCCAGATGCCCGAGCAACCAGCGTCTTCGCAGTGCCCTTCGGTAATCGAGGAACAGGACTGCTCCCAGAAGGACAATCGCACATTCCAACGATATCGTTGCGCCCAGCAATGAAATCACTTGAAGTTCCATATTGTTGTGTACCTTCAGCTTTGCCTGTGCACATGAAGGGCCACCGCGGAATCCAAGCATTGCAGGGTGATGGAGAACCCGGGTGGCGTCCAGTTTTTGACACCCGGCAGTTTTTTGGCAGATGGCTCGATTAGCTTTCGAATGCCAGCAACCTGGCGGTCACGCTGGCGCGCAAGTCCTCTTCCGAAAACGCTGCCTTACGTCCCAGTCGGGGCTTCAGCGGCGACGTGGCGTCTTGATAGGAGGGCTGCTGCCGGCACTTGACGGCTGGAAAGCCGATGGCATCCGCCATGGTACAGGCTGCCTTCACCAGTTGGAGGATCTCGGAATCGCCGGCATCCGGGGCCTCGTGGTGATGGGCGCAGATTTCGGAGAAGTCTTTGGGCAAACACCAATTCTCGACCAACCACGAGCCGGCGCGGGCGTGGTCGACATTTAGCGCCTCCCGCTCAGCCTGGAGAACTTCCTGCACGCTGTTGTAGTGGCCGTTCAGGATGGGCGTCATCTCGCTGGCATAGGTTCTGAGCAAACCCAGCCGGCCGATATCGTGCATCATCCCGGCCGTATAAGCCCGATCGCCGGAGAGATCGAAAATGGCCGAGAACTCTTCGCACACCAGGGCGCAAGCCGCGCTGTGCTGCCAGCATTGATGAACCGACGGGGTGCGTGTGCCGAGAAAGCCGCGCATGGCCACGGTCACGCCCAGCGCTTGAATACGGTCCAGCCCCAGCAGGGCGACGGCGTGGCGCAGGGAGTGCATCCGGGAGGGGAATCCGAACAGGGACGAATTGGCCACGAAGAGGATGTCGGCGGCGAAGGCCGGGTCGCCCTGGATGACTCGCGATATGCGCCCCAGGTCGATGTCGGGATCCGCGGTCATAGCCAGCACCCGACTGGCGATCGCATTGAATGGAGGGAGATTGCACAGCCTGACTGGTATGGTGACGACATCGGTCTGGAAGTCGATCTCGGGGGCGGTTTCGTCCGGCAGACTCGCCGACAACAACCGTTCGTCCGTGACGGTACATGGCATAAGTACTTTATCGGCGAGCGCGAGCCGTTCTTCGCTGCTCACTTTGGTTAAGGCAAATCGGAGGAGACGAACGGAAATGCGGGCTTATAATAAACGAATGATCCTCGATCGCCGCCAGTTTCTCGAAGGACTACCCGCGTTGCTGCCCGCCGGCCTCGCCGCCAGTGCCGAAGAAGGGCGCAAGACCCGCTTCTACGTGTTCGAGCAGTACTTCCTGGAGCAGGGATCGCAGCCGGGGCGCATCCACGATTTCTTCTCCAAGGCCCTGCTGCCAGCCATGGAGCGCATCAACTACAAGGGGCCGAAGATCTTTCTCGAGGCGGTTATGGCGCCGCACCTGCCGCAGGTGGCCGCCATTTTCGGCCTCGAGTCGTGCGACCAGGTCTGGTCGGTGTCAAAAGCGTTGTTTTCCGACAAAGAGTTGGTTCGCGCGTTCGACCAGTGGGAATTGGGCGAGCCGCCCTACGTTTCCGCCAGCGCTTCCCTGCTCGAAGCCACCGACTATTCGCCCGAGATCGTCGCGCCTGAGAAGCCGCCGGCCGTGCCGCGGATTTTCGAGCTTCGGACCTACCACTCGCCCACGGCGCGCCAGGCCAAAGCGCTGCACGAGCGGTTTTCGAACTCGGAAGTCAAGATCTTTCACCGGGTTGGTGTGAATCCCCTCCTCTATTCGTCGACTGTTTTTGGGGCCAACCGTCCCAACTTGACCTACCTCATTCCCTTCGACACCCTGGCCGCCCGCGAGAAGGCGTGGAATGCGTTTTCCGCCGATGAGGAATGGATCCGGGTGCGCCAGGAATCGATCAATCGCAGCGGACAGATCTCGAGCGTGACCCAGATTTCGCTTTACCATGCGATGGGGTACTCGCCGATCCGGTGAGGGCAGTTGCCGGACGCGGCCAGTCCCTCCTGGGAGGGATCGGAAGGTCGCTCGTGCGTTATCGTAAGATTGTCTCATGAACCGGCTTCTCGGGGTATGCGGCCTGGCGCTCACGCTGCTGTACCCGCGCGCGCACGCTCAGGTGATCGAGTATGAGTCGAACGGTCTGAAATACCAGACGCTTACGAAATCCGGCGTGACCGTCATGTTCGCCGTTCTGCCGTCCCATCTGCACGAGTACACCACCATCCAGGTAGCGGTTTCGAATGGATCCGACGGGCCGTACGTGATCCGGCCGGAGGATTTCACTTTCGTCCGCGACGGCAGCGTCACCCTTCGCGCGACATCCGCCCGGACAGTGATTGCGATGTTGCAAAAAAAGGGCAGCGGCAGCGATGTCATCAAGCTGGTCGGCAGCTATGAGGCCGGGGTTTACGGAAACCTGCACCTGAGGTCGACGACCAACGGATACGAGCAGCGCCGGCTGGCCGCCCTGTCCATGGGATCGACGAAGCTGAAGGCTGCCGCCACCGCCAGCGCGCTGGCAATGGTGCAGACCAAACTGGCTCCCGGTGAATCCACCGATGGCGCGGTCTTCTTCCCCACCGAGGGCAAGCCTTTGGGGCCCGGCCGCCTGGTGGTCCGGACCAACACCGACGTGTTTGAATTCAACGCGGAGCAATCCGGCGGACACGCGGCTTCGAGTTCTGAGGCGCCGGCACGATGATGCCCTACTTCAGCGGATAGCCGCGGATCAGCTTGAAGGTCCGCGACCAGCGCGTCTTGGTGAGGAAGTGCGACACCACATCGATAATGTGATCGATGCCGATGTTGCCGTTGGTGAGGTCCTGAGTAGGGGCCTCGAATGACCAGTAGATGATCAGGGGCGTGCCCTCGATGTTCTCGCGCGGGACGAAGCCCCAGTAGCGGCTGTCATCCGAGTCGTCGCGATTGTCGCCCATGGCGAAGACGGAACCCGGCGGCACGACCAAGTCGCCCTCCACCACGTGGTTTTCGAGCATGTCCGCGGCTTGCGGCCGCAACGGCATGTTGGGCGGAGTGGTGGGGAAATTGTCGCGGTAGAGATCCGGGTAAGCGGCGGAATGGATGGTGTACGGCTCGCGAACGGGCTTGCCGTTGAGGATGAGCTGCTGGTTCACGAAGTGGATGTGGTCGCCGGGCACGCCGATGGCGCGCTTCACGTAATCCTCCTTGATGTTGAGGGGGTAGCGGAACACGATGATGTCACCCCGCCGCACCTCGCGATACGGCAGCGTGTGGCGGGAAAGGGCCCCCGCAGGCGCGTAGACGAACTTATCCACCAGCACGTGATCGCCGATCAGCAGCGTTGCCACCATGGAGGCGCTCGGTATGACGAAGGCCTGCACCAGGGTGGTGGTGGCGAACAGCAATAGAATGATGGTAACCGTCCATTCCGCAATGAAGCCGCGGTGCACCTCGTGCGTCAGTTCCGAAAAGCTGTCCCACCGGCGGCGCCACCGCCTCGGTTTCTGTGTGTCCACAGCAGCCATTGTAACGAANNTCGCAATTCGCGGGCATGGGCAAGGCGCTGGCCGGCACGCACTCCGCCGCCCGCCGCATCTTCGAGGAGGCCGACCATGCCCTCGGCTTTCCCATCTCGCACCTTTGCTTCGAAGGCCCCGAGGCCGGGCTCAAGCTCACCGCCAACACGCAGCCCGCGCTGCTCACCGTCTCCATTGCCGCTTTCGAGGTGCTCCGAGAGCGGGGCTTTACGCCCGACTACGTCGCCGGCCACAGCCTGGGGGAGTATTCGGCGCTGGTGGCGGCGGGAAGTCTGCGATTCGCCGACGCCGTGCGGCTGGTCCGCAAGCGCGGCCAGTATATGCAAGAAGCCGTTCCGCCGGGCGTGGGCGCCATGGCGGCGCTGCTCAAGCTGCCGGAAGGAAGGCTCGACGGGGTCCTGGAGCAGGCCGCCCAGGGCCAGGTGGTGAGCGCCGCGAACCTGAATTCGCCGGATCAGATCGTGATCGCCGGCCATGCGGCAGCCGTGGCCCGCGCCATGGAGCTGGCCAAGGCTGCGGGCGCGCGCCGCGCCGTGCTCCTGCCCGTCAGCGCCCCGTTCCATTGCGCCCTCATGAAGCCCGCGCAGGAGCGCCTGCGAGCCGATCTCGACGCCACCGATTTCCGCGACCTCTCCCGGCCCCTGGTGAACAACTGGCAAGCGCGCGAGATTGGAACCGGCGCCGAAGCCCGCGAGGGACTCTACCAGCAGGTGCCCAATCCGGTGCGATGGTTGGAATCCATACGCCATCTGGCGACACTGGGCATTGGGCGTTTCGTCGAGGTGGGGGCCGGCGGCGTGCTTACTGGCCTGCTGCGCGCCATCGACGGATCGCTGGCCGGGCTGAAGTTTGGCGAGCCGCCCGACATGGACGCGCTCGAGGCTTCGGGCTGGATGGCCCCAAATTAGTCGTGACAGGGCACATATGGTTCTGGTAAGCTCACCATAACGAGGACGGCTATTACGGATCGCGAAGACACAGTGCGGTGTCCGAGTTGCGGCGGCCGGGATGTTCGCCCTTCCCAGCGGCGCGGATTCACGGACTCGCTCATGGCGGCGCTGAAAAAGCGTCCCTTCCGGTGCCGCGCGTGCAAGTGCCGCTTTTACAGGAGCATCCCGGAAAAACCTGGGGGGCGCCCGGCAGACAATCCGGTTGGCCGCGGCGATTCCAAGGTGGTCTAGACGCGGCGCACGTGGACCCGGGCCTCGCCGAAGAGCACCTCAACCATGCTGAAGTGCTGGTCGTAGTATTCGCTGGAATACTGCGCCATGCGCTCG
>PLMF01000263.1 GCA_003142355.1 Bryobacterales bacterium | reverse complement strand
TCTACCATCTGAGCTACCGGCCCTCGATGTTGCGGCAATGCGAAACGATACTTGTTCAGTTTATCAGACGGCGGCTATACTTGGTCCAGGCAACCGATGAACCGGCTGGCGCGCCGTTTTCTGTTTCTCGGCCTGGCGATCGCGGCAACACTGCTGATCGGAACGGTAGGGTTCGCCCTGATCGATGGCTACCCCCCGTTCGACGCCTTCTACATGACCCTCATCACCATGACCACGGTGGGGTATAGCGAGATCCATCCGCTTTCGCACGCGGGACGGGTCTTCAATTCTTTCCTGATTTTTTTCGGCGTCACCACCATCTTCATCGCCATGGGCGCCATGACCCAGACCATTATCGAGCTGGAATTCGGCCATGTCATCGGCCAGCGGCGGACTAAACGCATGATCGACAAGTTGAAGGACCACTACATCATCTGCGGCTACGGGCGCGTGGGGCGCGGCGCCGCCGCGGAACTGCAACACTCGGGCGTCCCGTTCGTGGTGGTGGATATCGACCCGGAACGGGTGGAACGCGCCCTCTTGGCGGGCATGCTCGCCGTGGCGGCCGATTCCACCCGCGATGAAACCCTGCGCCAGGCGGGCGTCGACCGCGCTCGCGGGCTGGTGGCGGCCCTGGCTACCGACGCGGACAACCTCTTTGTGCTGCTTTCCGCCAAAGGCCTCAATCCGCGCATTTACGTGGCGGTCCGCGCGGCCGAAGAAGGCGCCGAGGGGAAGATGCGGCGCGCCGGCGCGGATGCCGTCTTCGCACCCTACTCGATCGCCGGCCACCGCCTGGCGCAGTCTCTGCTGCGGCCGCACGTGGTGCAGTTTCTCGACTTCACCACCCACGACATCGGCATGGACATTGCCATCGAGCAGGTGCGCGTATCCGAAACCAGCGAGGTGGTCTCGAGGACCATCAAGGAGATGCAGTACCGGCGCGATGTCGGCGTGATCGTCATGGCGATTCGCAAGGGCGACGGTCACATGCTGTTCAACCCGCCGGCCGACACCGCCGTCGAGGGCGGCGATTACCTGATCGTCATGGGCCGTCAGGAAAGCTTGCGCACTTTGGAAGGATTGCTGGCCGAGTCTGGCGGAACCGCCCGATGAGCCCGCCCGCATTTCACGTCGGTCCACGGCCACAAAAAGAGTGCCATAAAAAGAGTTGACGCTGCGGTTATAAACGGTATAATGGCATCGATTGCGTGTCGCCGGTTATGCTCAAGCGTTTTCGTCGATTCATTGATTCCGTCGTCTTCGCCGGCCTGAAGCCGGAGGCTCCCAGGGAACAGGCGAAGCACCTGCCATGGCTAGGCCCGCTGCGCGGTCTGCTGGAGCGTGTTCTTACCAGGCCGGCGCCCTCCGACCCGCTTTATCTCAGCAATCGCACCTTCGACCAGAAGGTGAAGGTCGGGCTGGTGATCGCGGTGCCCTGCCTCATTGTGGTGGGCGTCACGGCGCTCGGGCTGAGCCGCTTCTTTCAAGCCAAGGGACCTGGGCCCGCCGCCGAGATCTCTGGCGCCGAACTGGCGAAGAAGCTCTTGCCGAATATGGACGCGGCCGTCAAGATCGAGGTCAACAAGGACGTGCAGGTGTTGGATGCGCACATCGAGCGTGAGGGCGGCATGCAACTGGTGGGCAGTGTCAAGAACAATACCGACCGCCTGATTCGCGCGACGGAGATTGTCTTCAACCTGACCGATCAGACCGGTTCGCAACTGGGAGCGGTGAGCGCCCGGGTGGACAACCTGGCGCCCAATGCCACGGGGAGTTTCCGCATCCCCATCGAGCAGACAGACGCTGCTTTCGCACTGGTGCGCGAAGTCCAAACGCAATAGCGGTCGGCTACCTCCGCGCAGGGGCGAATAACCGGAGCGGTTCGAGCGAGGCGATGCGCCAGTTCTTGCCGGACTTTTCGACGCGGCACTTCACGCGCTCGTGGCGCCGCGCCGCCACTGCGCCATCCTGCCGCTCCACAATATGAACCAGCCAGTCCAACTCCACGGCGCGGCTGCGATCGTCCCCCTCATCCTCGACCAGCTCGATCGACGACTGCACTTCGGCCTCGCGCAGCAGGGCGGTAACGCCGGCGCGGAGCGCCTCGTATCCCGGCATGGCGGGATCGAAAGCGTTCAGAAATGCGGCGGCATCGCCGGCGCTCAGGGCCGACGCCATGGAGGTAAAGAGATCCCATACCTGCTGCGCGGAATCGGCCCGAAGGCGGGTGGCAAGGGGGACCAGGAGCAGCGCGCGGCGTGTCATGATCAAGTCCTGTAGCTGGCGTTGATTTGAATGTAGCCCTCGGTGAGGTCGCACGTCCAGAAGCGCGCCGTGCCCTTGCCCTTGCCGCGGACGGTCACGCGGATTTCGCACTCGGGGGCATCCAGCTTGCGTTTCAACCCGGGCTCGGAAAATGGCGCCGCCAGCCCTCCGCGGCACACCATGACGCCTTGCATGCTGACGTCGGTCCGGGAAGGATCGAAGACTACTCCGGCATTGCCCGCGGCGGAGAGGATGCGCCCCCAGTTGGGATCGGAGCCCGCCACCGCCGTTTTCACCAGGAGCGAATTGGCGATGGCGCGCGCCATCCGCGCCGCGCCATCGTTACTGGAAGCTCCGGAGACCACGATGGTGATGAACTTGCGCGCACCCTCGCCATCGCGCGCGATAGCCTGCGCCAGCGATTCCAGCACGCGCGCGATCTCCTCTTCCACCTGGGCAAGCTCGCGGGGGTCCGGGCGCACTCCGGAGGCGCCGTTGGCCAGCAGCACCAGCGTGTCGTTGGTGGAAGTATCTCCGTCCACCGACAGCCGGTGGTAGCTGCGCTCGACGCCGCGCTTCAGCATGGCGCGCAATGGCGCCGCCGGAATGGAGGCGTCGGTCATGACGAACCCCAGGGTGGTGGCCATGCGCGGCTGGATCATGCCCGAGCCTTTGGTCATGCCCGCGATCCGCACCACGCCGCGCCGCAGCCGGGTTTCGGCGAATGCGGTCTTGGGCACGAGGTCGGTGGTCATGATGGCGCGGGCCGCGTCGTCGAAGCGATCGGTGCCGAGGCCGCTCACCAGCCTCGGCAGAGCGTCGATGATCTTCCGCGGATCGAGTTCCACCCCGATCACGCCGGTGGAGGCCGGCAGCACCTGCGAGACCGGCAGCTTGAGAAGTTTCGCGGCCGCTGTGCAGGTGGCGAGCGCCACCGCGTCGCCCGTGCGCGTGGCGCAGTTGGCGTTGCCGGTGTTCACCAGAATGGCGCCCACCAGGCCGCGCGACAGCTTCAAATGACGCCGGCAGAGCTTCACCGGAGCGGCCTGGACGCGGTTCTGGGTAAACACGGCGGCGGCGCTGGCCGCGAGGCCCGTGACTATCAGGGCCAGGTCGTCCTTTTCCACCTGGCGAATGCCGGCGTAGGCAGCGGCGTAGGCGTATCCGAGCGGCAGATTCAAAGGTGCAACCCTCCTATATCCTCATTTTCGACCAAGCGCTGGCCGTTGGCGAAATCGGCGGCGGAGATGCGCTTGCGGCCTTCGAGTTGAACCTCGAGCAGTTCGAGGCCCCCGGAGCCGCAGCGTACCACCAGCGGCTTCAGGCTGAGCAGCGTGGCGCAGACACTCCTGTCTGCCGTGTCCACACCCGTGTGGACACGTGCTTTCCAAACGTGCAGGGGCTGCCCGCGAAAAGTGGTGTGCGCCCCCGGCCAGGGCTGCAAAGCGCGCACGCGATTGTGAATCGACTGCGCCGGCTGGCTCCAGTCTACAATCCCGTCTTCTTTCTTCAGCAGCCGTGCCCAGGTAGCTTGCGAGGAATCCTGCTTCCGGGGAACGATGCTTCCGGCCGCCAGACCGGCGAGCGTTTTCACCAGCAGATCGGCGCCCATGTCGGCCAGGCGTTGGCCGAGCTCGACGGCGTTCTCGTCCGGCCCGATTTCGGTTTCGGTCTGCAAGAGCATGTCGCCGGTATCGAGACCGGCGTCGATGCGCATGGTGGTGACGCCGGTGCGCGTCTCGCCGTTGAGGATGGCCCACTGAACCGGCCCCGCCCCGCGGTACTTCGGCAACAGCGAAGCGTGAACGTTGACGATGCCGAGCGGCGCCAGGTCGATCACGGACTGAGGAATGATCTGGCCGTAACCCACCACCACCATGGCCTCGGCTCCGAGAGCGCGCAGGAATTCGACGGCTTCCGGCAGCCGCACGCGCTCCGGCTGGCGGACCGGCAGCCCCATGCGCGCGGCGGCTTCTTTGACGGGCGGGGGCGACGGATGCTGTCCGCGGCCGCGGGGCCGGTCGGGCTGGGTCACCACCGCCAGCACCTGGTGCCCGGCCGCCACCAGGCGCTCGAGCGTGGGCACGGCGAAGGCGGGAGTTCCCAAAAAGACCAGGCGCATCCCGCGTCTCAGCCCCAGTCCCCGGCGCGCTGGAGTTTCTTGATCTTGCGCTTCATCAGGTCGCGCTTGAGCGCGCTGATGTGGGTGATGTAGAGGCGGCCATTGAGGTGGTCGGTTTCATGCAGGAACGCACGCGCCAGCACGTCCTCGCCGGTCTTCTCGAACTCCTCGCCCCGGGCGTTGCGCGCGCGCACGGTGACGCGCTTGGCCCGCCGCACCTGCTCGCGAAATCCCGGGATGCTGAGGCAACCCTCCTCACCCTCCTGCTTTCCTTCGACGTGAACGATCTGGGGATTGATCAAAACGAGTTTGTCGGCCGGATTCTCGCCATTGGAAACGTCGATGACGGAGATCTTCCTGGAGAAGCCGATCTGCGGCGCGGCCAGCCCCACGCCTTTGGCGGCGTACATGGATTCGAACATATCATCCAGGAACTTGTGCAGCTCCGGGGTATCGAATTCGGTCACCTCTTCGGCCTCGCGCTCCAGCACCGGGTTGCCGAACTTCACAATCGGATAAACCATAAGAATCAGAAACTCCTCACCTGTTCCAGGTAGCCTTCGAAATTCCGCCGTGTTTCACCCAGCGAGTCGCCGCCGAACTTTTCCAGGAACGCCTGGGCCAGCACGATTGCCACCATGGCCTCCCCGATGACGCCCGCGGCCGGCGCCACGCACACGTCGGAGCGCTCGTAGGCGGCGAGCGCCGGTTCGCGGGTTGGCAGGTCGACCGACTCGAGCGGCCGCCGTAGCGTGGAAATGGGCTTGAGCAGCCCGCGCACCACGACGTCCTGGCCGTTGGTGATGCCGCCTTCGAGGCCTCCGGCGCGATTGGCGCCGCGCGCAAAGCGGCGCTCCTCGCGATCATAGCGGATGGTGTCCTGCACCTTCGATCCGAAGTTCGCCGCGCCCTCTGCCGCCAAGCCGATTTCGACTCCCTTCACGGCCTGAATCGAGACGATGGCCTGCGCCAGGCGGCCATCGAGACGCGAATCCCAGGTCGCATGCGACCCCAGCCCAACGGGGACGCCGCGCGCTACCACCTCGAAGACGCCGCCGACGGTATCGCCGCTGCGGTACGCCTGGTCGACCGCTTCTTTCATGCGGGCTTCGGTTTCCGCGTCCACACAGCTCAGTAGCACCTCCGGCTGGCGGCTGAGAGCGACAATTTCCCTCCACGCAACGGCCCTCTCAAGCCGCACCGGTCCCACCGCGATCACATGGCTCAGCACCTGGATGCCGAATTCTCCCAGCAGCGCCTTGGCCAGCGCGCCCACGGCTACGCGCGCCGCGGTTTCGCGCGCACTGGCGCGCTCCAGAATGTAGCGCGCGTCGTCGAAACCGTACTTGATGGCGCCGGCCAGGTCGGCGTGGCCGGGCCGTGGACGCGTCACCGGCTTGCGCCGGTCTTCCGCGCCCGCGGTGTCTTCCACGGGAAGCGCCTCGCTCCAATTCAGCCAGTCGCGATTGCGGATGAGGACGGCCACCGGCGAGCCGATGGTGCGGGAATGGCGCACGCCCGCTACGATCTCGGCGCGGTCCGCCTCGATCTTCATGCGGCCGCCGCGGCCATACCCCTGCTGGCGGCGCCAAAGCTCGCGGTTGACGGCTTCGAACGATATGGGTATGCCGGCCGGGAGCCCGGTGAGCGTCGCCACCAGGCACTCTCCGTGGGATTCTCCGGCCGTCTCAAAGCGCAACATCGGATAAGAATTTTTATCGTAGCAGACTCGAACAATTATCTGGCTGTTTGCGTAATAAGCTTTCAGCGGTCGGCTTTCAGCTTTCAGCCGCGCCGGTGTGGCTGATAGCTGAGAGCTTCAATGGAGGATTACCGTGGTGAAGTTTCTCCTGTGGTGCGTTCTACTGGTGCTGTGCTGGCCCGTGGCCCTGGTCGCGCTGGTGCTCTACCCCCTGGTTTGGCTGCTGCTGCTGCCGTTCCGCCTGGTGGGCATTGCCGTGGGCGGCGCGCTCGCGCTGGTGTGGGCGCTGGTGACGCTGCCGGCGAGGGTGCTGCGGTTCTAACCGTGCAGGCGGAATTCCACGGGCGCCGGTATGGCGGGCTGGCTGAACGCCCGCGAACCCTGGGTCCGGAATTCGTACCGCTCGATCGTAACGGCCGCGCCTTTTTCATTGCTCCGTATGACACAGCCGTAGATCATGAGCTTCATCGGGCAGGAGTCGTTGAGCAGAACCGGCCAGCCCATCGACACTTCGATCGGCATGCCGACGGTGAGCATGTTCTCGGTGGTGATCCACACTCCACCGCTCGAGATGTTCAGGGTCTTCCCCGAGCCAGTCTCAGCAATGCGCTGGCCGTAGAGCATCTTGTAGTGCACTTCTTGAGCGATCTCGAAGCGCCGTTTCGTGCGCTTCTCCCGCTGCCCGTTGCCGACGGTCTGTTCCTCGCTAGTCTCGGTCACCACGCACCACCTTCCTTCCGCAAAACTACACTGGACCGGCAGTGCGCTCAAGATGTCTTTGGTTAGTCCGCAGGCGCTAACGGGGACCGCGAGGGAGGCAGCGCTCCGGACATAGGTCACTCAGTCCGCGGCAAGAACCGGGCGCCAAAGAATCTCGAAAAAAATGCTGGACAACAAGGCCTTAAACTGCTAGTATCAGACCAATACAGACAGCATCCCTGGCGGTGAGTCCCCTCCCACCGCCAACCCCTCTGAGTGCAGGCCCTGAGATACCCAACTCGGGGCCTTTTGCTTTTTCCGGCGAAATCGCGAGCTTGGACGATCTACCAGTACTACAGGAGGTCCCCCCAAAAAAGGGAGGTCCGAATCCCCCTCAAAATAATTTGAGAAATCACTGGACAAACAGGCCTTAAATTGCTAATATAGTTTCAACACAGACAGCATCCCTGGCGGTGAGTCCCCTCCCACCGCCAACTCTCTGAGTGCAGGCCCCGAGATACCCAGCTCGGGGCCCTTAATTTTTTGGGGCCGGTTTTTCCAACCATCGCGCCCCAACCGCGCGCGAATACACTCCCTCCCCGATCAGTACCGCCTCTGGGAGCTTGCGCTGCCTTTCCCTGGCCCCTGGCCCCTTATGGGAGCTTGCGCTGCAGGCTCACCGGGGCCCGTTCGCGGTCCAGGCCCTCGAAATGGAAGCGCCACTCCAGCGGGACCGTTTCCGGCAGATAGCACTTTCGGTCGTCGCAAGCCTGGTAACGCAATGATCCCTTGAGGATCAGCTCGCCCGTGGGGGTGACCAGCGGCCGCACGGCGTTTTCCGGCCCGAAGGTGATATCCCGCGTGATCCGCACGCGACCTCGGTATACCGGCACCGTCTCGCCGATGGCCTTCAGGTGCAACTTCCGCGAGGCTGGGTACGCGAAGGGGTGCGCCTTCGCCGCGGGGCTTTCCTCGAGCTTCCAATCGATCGGAATGTAACCCTCCACGCCGGGAGCGTAGAGGTGCATGTTGGGCTCGAGATCGAGCTCCAGGCTGAGCGCGATGCGATGTCCGGGCCGCGCCACGGGCACACTCGCCGCCGCAGTCAGGCGAAGGTGGCTGGTCTCGACGGAGTTGCTGGCCGCGTTCGCCACGGCTCCGAACTGCCGCACCAGGATGTCGGAAGCGGATACGCGTTCGCGAAAGTCCTCTTCGAAGTACTTGGCGACAACCGTCCCCTTGGCATCCACCAGGAACGTACCGGGGTACGGAATGCCAAACTGCGGCGTGCCCGGCTTCACCGTCTCGTTCAAAATGCCGAAGGCGCGGATGATCTTCGATTCCGGATCGGAGAGCAGCGGAAAGGTGATGTGCTTCCGGCCGGCGAAGTTCTGCAATACCTCTACCGAGTCGTAACTGACAGCCGCCAGCCCGAGGCCCTGCTTCCGTATACGATCGAGGTTCTGTTCCAGCTCCACGAGCTGGATCTTGCAGAACGGTCACCAGTCCGCGGAACGGTAGAACACCAGCATGGCGCCCTTGGGGCCCATGATGGACTTCAGGGTCTGGGTCCGGCCCGCCTGGTCCGGCGCCGAGAAATCGGGCAGCGGGCTGCCCGCGGCCGGCCCGGTCTTGATGTTCTGCCCGTACAGCGCCGCCAGGGCGGCCAACGAAAGCCAGGAGACTCGACGCATTATAGACCTAGTCTGGTACAGCGCGCAGATCCGGACCGGCGCACACCTCACCACCTGCAACCCATCTGACCCATCAGTTGGCCGGATGCTAGGCAGCCGGCGCCGTGTTGGGCGCGGGCTTTTTTGCCGCGGACTTTTTGGCCGCGGCTTTCCTGGCTGGTTTGGCCGCGGCTTTCAGGGCCGCCGCCTTGTTCGCCCTGAACTCGGCCCATCGCTTTCTGGTGGCTTCGGCAATGCGCTCGCGGGCGGCGGGACTCATGTTCCGTTTCTTGGCGGGGGCCTCTTTGGCCTTGTGGTACTCGGCCCACCGCTTCCGCTGCGCGCGTGCAATCCGCTTTCTGGCGGCCGCGGTCAACGGGCGCTTCCCACCGGGAGCAGCCGGCGCTGCTTTGGCGAGGACGGCACCGGCGGGCGCCTCGCCCTTCAGCATGCTGCGAAGCTCAGTCATCTTCGCATCGATCTGGTCAAGCTGGTGCTGATAGCCTACCAGCGCCGCTTGAAGAGTTTCGGAATCCAAATGTGTAGGCATAAAGAACTGATTATACTCACAAGTGAGTCGCCGTGGGTAAGTGGCGAATTGGGTCACTGACCTTAACTTGACAGGCTCACTGTCCGGAAAGCGCCGCCAGCTCCTCCAGCCGCAATCGGCCGGTATAGATGGCCATTCCTAACGCCACGTGGATGTCCATCGCCAACAGGGCGCGCACTTCGTCCATGGTGGTGATGCCGCCGGCCGCCGTCAATTCCAGGGTGGTTGCCGCGCGCAGGCGGCGGAACCAATCGAGGTCCGTGCCTTCGAGCATGCCTTCCTTGTCTACATAAGTGCACAAAAAGCCGGAACAATAGGGTTCGAGCGAGCGCAAGACCTCTTCGGCCGTGAGCCCGGTGGCTTGCCGCCATCCTTTCACCACGATGCGCCCGTTCCTGGAATCCACCGCGACGATGAGCCGGTCGCGGCCCACCGCATCCCGCAGCGCGGCCAGGAACGGCTCATGGATGCCAGTGTTGGTGAAGGCGGACGTCCCCACGATCACGCGGTGCGCGCCCTGCCCGATCAGTGCTTGCGCGCGCTCGACGGTGCGCACGCCGCCGCCCACGCGCGCGACGGCTTTGGAGGCCAGCATGCGCACGATAGCGTCGTTCGAGCCGCGGCCCATGGCGGCGTCGAGATCGATCACCTGGATTTGGGGAAAGGCCGAAAACTTCCGCAGCATCTCGTCCGGGGAGCCGCCCTCGAGCGCCTTCTCGCGGCCCTGGACTAGCTGGACAACTTTGGCGTCCATCAGGTCGATGCAGGGGAAGATCATGCGGGGGGCAAAAGGGGCAAAAGGGGTCAGACGCATTTTTCGCGGCGAAAAATGCGTCTGACCCCTTTTGCGGGTCATGCCGGCCTCACGGGGATGCCGCGGTTGGCCAGGGCTTCTTTCAACTGAGTCACGGTGTAGGTGCCGTAGTGGAAGATGGAGGCGGCCAAGGCGGCGTCGGCGCAGCCGTCTGTCAGGACGCGGACGAAATGCTCCGGCGTGCCCGCGCCGCCGCTGGCGATGATGGGGATGTGGGTGGCGCGCGACACCGTGCGGGTCAGCAGGCAATCGAAACCGTCCTGCACGCCGTCGGTATCCATGGAGGTGAGCAGGATCTCGCCGGCGCCGAGCGATTCGCCGCGCGCCGCCCACGCCACGGCGTCGATGCCTTCATCGTCGCGGCCGCCGCGCGTGTAGACGTGCCAGTTCCCCGCCCCGTGCCGCCGCGCGTCGATGGCCAGCACCACCGCCTGCGCGCCGAACTCCCGGCTCAGCTCGGTAATCAGCTCGGGCCGGCGCACGGCGGCAGTGTTCACGGATACTTTGTCGGCGCCCGACATCAGGATGCGGCGCGCGTCGGCCACCGCGCGGATGCCGCCGCCCACGGCCAGCGGAATGAAAACCTTTCTGGCCGTCCGCGCCACCACATCGGCCATGATTTCGCGCGCGTCGCTCGAGGCCGTAATGTCGAGGAACACCAGCTCATCGGCGCCGTCGCGGTTATAGCGGTCCGCCAACTCGACGGGATCGCCCGCATCGCGCAAGTTGACGAAGTTGACGCCCTTCACAACGCGCCCGGCGGTGACGTCCAGACAGGGAATGATGCGCTTGGCTAGCACGGCAGCTCCACGAAATTCCGGACGATCTGCAAGCCCACGGGGCCGGATTTCTCGGGATGGAATTGCACGCCGAATACGTTGCCGGCCTCGAGCACCGCGGTGTAGGGAAGGCCGTAAGTACACGTCGCGGCGGCGCGAGGATTCTCGGGCACATAGTAGCTGTGGGCGAAGTAGACGAACGGGCGCGAAGGCAGGCCGCGCAGCAAGCGCGAATCGCGGCGCACGTCGAGGGAGTTCCAACCCATGTGCGGAACGCGGGCGTCCAGCGGGAAACGCCGCACCGTTCCCTCGTAAAGGCCCAAGCCGCGGGCCTCCGGGGCCTCCTCGCTGGTCTCGAACAGGGCCTGCAAACCGAGGCAGATGCCCAGGAAGGGCACGCCGGCGGCGATGCGATCGAGGAACGTCCGGCGCACGGCCAAGGCATCGAGCGCGCGCATCATCTGGCCGAAATGGCCCACACCGGGCAGAATGATTTTGGAGGCCTGGCGCAAGCCTTCGGAATCCCGGACCAGGGTATACTGGGAACCCAGCTCGGCGAGGGTGTTTTCGACCGAGCGCAAGTTGCCTGCGCCGTAATCGAAGACCGCAATCATAGCAGCCCCTTGGTGGAGGGAAGCTCGTCCTTCAAGCGCGCGTCCTTGGAGCAGGCGAACTTCATGGCCCGCGCGAAGCACTTGAAAATCGCTTCGATCTTATGGTGGCTGGAACGGCCGTAGAGCACTCTGGCGTGCAGATTGGCGCCCGCGTGGTTGACAAAGCCGGCGAAGAAATCCTCGACCAGCTCGGCTTGCAAGTCGCCTACCAAGCGCACCTTGACCAGGTCGCGGTAGACCAGGGCGGGGCGCCCGCCGAGATCGAGCGCCACTACCGCCAGCGTTTCGTCCATGGGCATGACAAAGTAGCCGGCGCGGTTGATGCCTTTACGGGCGCCCAGGGCCTTCGAGAACAATTGCCCGAGGACGATGCCCACGTCTTCCACGGTGTGGTGCTGATCGACGTCCAGATCGCCATCGGCGCGGAGGCTCAGGTCGAAAGCGCCGTGCTTGGCGAATAACTCGAGCATGTGGTCGAAGAAGCGGATGCCGGTGGAGATCTGGTACTGGCCGCGGCCTTCGATCTTGAGCGCGCCCGAAATCCGAGTCTCCTTCGTATCGCGCCGAACGGTTGCGCTTCTCATGACGCGAACACCTCTTCCAGGTAATTGATGTCGTCCACAATGGCGAACGCGCCCTCCGCCTGAAACAGGAACACGAGGTCGAGATAGCGTGGATTCGAGGGCGCCGCGACGCCGATGAACGGCACCGCCGCTGCCCGCGCGCAGCGCGCGTCGTCCGGCGTGTCGCCGATGTAGTAGAGCTTCGAACCGGCGCTGGCATTGCGGATCTGGACGAGGCCATCGGGGGCGGGCTTGTGGTTGGCCACGTCGTGCATGCCTACGATCGGATCGAACACCAGGCCCGGTGCAAAGCGATTCAAGGTCAGCTCGACCTCGGGCTTAGGGCGGCCGGTGAAGATGGCGAAGCGGAAACGCCGGTTGAGGCTCTCCAGCATGCCGGGGCGCGCCACCCATCGCTCCCGGAGGATCAGCCCGTCCGTGCCATCGCCAAGAAAGAGCTTCTGGAAATGCTCCACCACCTCGTCGAAGGGCGCGTCCACGCCGGCGTCGGCGATGATGTGGTGGGAAAGCTTCCAGTCGTCGTTAAAGCCGCCGCGGTTTTTGTAATCCTGGATCTGCGCGGGGGCGATCTCGACACCGGTGAAGTGCGCCACGGTGCGGGCGATGGTCTCGCGGTAGGAATCGGTGACGTCGGCGAGCACGCCATCCATGTCGAAGACCAGAAGCGGCTGGCTCATTTCTTCCAGACCTCGTTGAGGGCCGCCAGCAAGCGGCGCGTTTGGGCGCGGGTTCCCACGGTGATGCGCACGCAACCGGGCGCTTCATAGCTTCGATCGCGCACCAGGATACTCTCGCCGCGCAGCGCGTCGCACACCTCGATGGCCCGTTTCCCGAAATCTCCCAGCACGAAATTCGCGGAGCTGGGCACGTAGCGGATGCCGAGCTTCTCAAGGCCGAGGCACAGCAACTCGCGCGCGGCCAGGACCTCGGCGACGTAGTTCTGGACATACGCCGTATCCTCGACCGCGGCTTGGGCGGCCTCGACGGCGAGCGAATTCACGCTGTAGGGGGATTGCGCCTTGCGCAGGAAGGCGATGTTGGCTTCATGCGAGAAGAGGCACCCGAGGCGCATCGCCGCCATGCCGAACACCTTCGAAAACGTGCGGGAGACAAACAGGTTGGGCACGCGCTCGATTTCGGTGAGGGCGGTGACGCCGGAGAACTCGTAGTAAGCTTCATCCACCATGACCACCGCTTTGCGCGCGTGGTGCAGGATGCGCTCGATGCCCAAAAGGGAAACGCCGGTGCCGGTGGGATTGTTGGGATTGGCCAGAATGATGGCGCGGGTGCGCGAGGTGATGGCAGCGAGCACGTGCTGGAGCGGAAACTCCATACCGGGGGGCGGGTAGGCAATCTCGGCGATGTGCGCGCCGGCCACCTCGGCATAGAAGCGGTACATGGCGTAGGAGGGCTTGAGCAGCAGCACTTCCTGGCCGTCGTCGACATAAGTGTTGACGAAGACCTGGATGGCCTCGTCGGTGCCGTTGGTGAAGGTGAATTGATCGGGCTTTACGCGGAAGTAGGCGGCGATGGCCTGCTTGGCCGGGCCATATTCGGGATAAACCGAAAGGCGGCCGGCGTCGAGATGGTCCTTCAACGCCTTGATGACACGGGGCGAGCAGCCTACGGTGTTCTCGTTGAAATCGAGGCGGAGCTTGTCGGCGCGAGCGGCGGTGGGGGGGGAGTAGGGGGCCATCGCAACCACGGCGGGGCGGGGCTTGAGGACACCTTTGGGGAGCTTGGTCATGAAACGACCGGTCCAATCGCTCCCTGACGGTCGCGGCTCGGAAGTGCGGCGCGGGGAGCGTCCCGATGAGTCGGGACGCGGCAGGCAGGAGTGCCTGCGCCACGTGGGGTGGGACAGCGGACCTCGACGGAGCGGGCGTGCGCTTCCAGGCCTTCGGCCCGTGCTAGCGTCGTGATCGTGGGGGCCAAGCGGGTCAGCGCGGCGGCGCTCAAACGCTGCACGGAGATCACCTTGAGGTAGTCCGTCACCGACAGGCCGCCGCGCTGGCGGGCGGCGCCGGCGGTGGGCAGCACGTGGTTCGGGCCCGAAGCATAATCGCCGGCCGCCTCGGGGCTGAATGGGCCTACGAAGACACTGCCGGCGTGCTTCACTTTCGCGAGCAGGCGGTCGTCGGGAATGCTCAGGTGCTCGGGCGCGAAACGGTTGGCGATTTCGATGGCCCGCTCGAGCGAGGGCACCGTAATCACCGCTGAATTCCTGGCAATGGATTGGGCCGCCACAGCCGGCGCCGGCAGCAGCGCAAGCTGGCGGTCCACTTCCTTCGCCACAGCCGCCGCCAGGCGTTTCGAAGGGGTCAGCAAAATCGCCGAGGCATCCACATCGTGCTCGGCTTGCGCCAGGAGGTCAGCCGCCAGGCGCCGCGGATCGCCTTCGGCCGCAATGATCAGGATCTCGGTGGGACCGGCGATGAAATCGATGCCTACCTCGCCCGCCAGCAGCTTCTTGGCGGCCGCCACGTAGATGTTGCCGGGGCCCACGATGCGGTCCGCCCGGGGGACCGTGCGGGTGCCGAAGGCGAAGGCGGCAATGGCCTGCGCGCCGCCCATTTGAAAAACCTGGCGCACACCCAGCAGTGACGCTGTGCCGAAGACTTCCGTCACCGGCTGGGGAGAGGCCGCGCAAATGTTGGACACGCCCGCCACTTGCGCTGGAATCACCGTCATCATGAGGGTCGAGAACAGCGGGTAACGGCCCGAGGGGATGTACGCCGCCACGGTCTCGAGCGGGCGCACGATCTGTCCCAGCCGCAACCCCGGCTCGATTTGGCGCGACCATTCCAGCGGCATTTGCCGCTGGGCATAGGCGCGGATGTTGGCGGCGGCCGTCTCGACGGCGCGGCAGAAAGCGGGCGCGAGCCGGCGGCGCGCGGCGCGCAATTCGGCCTCGGGCACGCGCACGGATTTCCGCTCGAGCCCGTCGAACTGNNCGCTTGCGGACGGCTTCCAGAATCGGACGCACCACGGCTTCCGCCTGCGCCAGCCGCGCGCCACGGCGGGCCAGCAAAGGACCGATATCCTTACTCTCGAGAATTCGAATCACAGCACGATCTTGTTGAGCGGGTACTCGACAATTCCCTCGCCACCCGCCTCTTTCAGCCTCGGAATAATGGTGCGCACGGTGGACTCGTC
>PLMF01000194.1:544-4270 GCA_003142355.1 Bryobacterales bacterium | reverse complement strand
GCCCGGCTGGTGGGCTTCACCGCGGCCAAGGTGCGTTTCTTCGCGAAATACGCCAGCTCTTCCCGATGGGAGCAGGCCGAGATGGGAACCGAGCCGGGCGGCTCCGCCTACCAGTTCCTCATCGCCGGCGTGCCGGAATCGCTGGAATATTACGTGGAAGCGGGCGGCGTGCGGTCGTCGTCCTACAAGCTCAACGTGGTGGAGCTGCCCTCGGTCAAGAACATCCGCGTCACCTATCGCTACCCGGCGTGGACCGGGATGAAAGACCGCGTGGAGAACCCCGGCGGCGATCTGCGGGCGGTCGAGGGCACCACCGCCGAGGTGGCCATTCAGACCGACAGGCCGCTCTCGACCGGCGCCATCCTGCTGGACGACGGATCGAAGCTGGCGCTGCGCCAGGGCGGCGCGAACGAGCTTGTGGCCAGCGTCCCCATCCAGAAGGACGGCCTGTATCACGTGGCCGCGGTCGAGAACGGCGAAGACGTGCGCCTCAGCGAAGACTATTTCATCGAAGCGCAGAAGCACCGCCCGCCCGAAGTGAAAATCGCACGGCCGGGCCGCGATTTCCGCGCCACGCCCATCGAGGAAGTCACCGTCCAGGTGGAAGCCAAGGACGATTTCGGCCTCAAGGACGTCGCCCTGCACTACTCCGTGAATGGCGGCGCGGAGAAGACGGTTTCCATGCTGCCGGCCAGGGACGCCAGGAATTCCTCCGGCACCACGGTGATTGCGCTCGAGGATTTCAAAGTGGAGCCGGGCGACATCGTCAGCCTGTACGCCACCGCCAAGGATGGGCGCGCGATCAGCAACACCGATATGTTCTTCATCGAGGCGCAGCCCTTCGAGCGGAACTACTCGCAATCCCAGCAGGACGGCGGCGGCGATGGCGGCGAGGGCGACCAGCAGAACCAGATCTCGCAGCGCCAGAAGGAAATCATCACGGCCACCTGGAACCAGCTCAAGGGCTCGGGCGCCAGGGGCAGCGATGCGGAAAATGCGGCGTTCCTTTCCTCGGTGCAGTCGAAACTGCGCGACCAGGCGAAATCCCTTTCCGAGCGGATGAAGGCCCGCCAGATTCAGGGCGCGGGCGATTCTTTCAAGAGCTTTGTCGGCGACATGGACAAGGCCGTGGAGTCGATGGGGCCGGCCTCCGACAAGCTGAAGGGCGCGAAGTGGCAGGACGCGCTCGCGCCGGAGCAGAAAGCGCTGCAATACCTGTTGCGCGCGGAAGCCACCTTCCGCGACATCCAGGTGGCGTTTGGCAGCCGCGGCGGGCGCGGCGGCGGTGGCGGCGGCAACGGCGCCACGCGCGACCTCGAAGGGCTGTTCGACCTCGAGCTCGACACCGAGAAGAACCAGTACGAGAGCGGCCGGATGACGCAATCCGCCGACCAGCGGCAGCGCGCCATCGACGAGGCGCTCCAAAAACTCGAGCAACTCGCCCGGCGGCAGCAGGAACTGGCGCAGCAGCAGCGCCAGCAGCAGCAGACCTCCCAACAGCGCTGGCAGCAGGAGATGCTGCGGCGCGAGGCCGAAGAGCTTCAGCGCCAAATGGAGCAGTTGAGCCGGGGCGACAGCGGACAACTAAGCCGCAACGGGCAGCAGGGCCAGCAAGGACAACAGAGCGGTCAGCAAGGCCAGCAGGGGCAGCAGTCCGCCCAGCAACGCGGTCAACAGGGCCAGCAGTCGAGCGGGGCGCGCGGGGCCGACGCGCAGCAATTGCGCCAGACCCTCGACCGTTTGCAGCAGGCCGTGGACGATATGCGCCAGGCGGCATCCTCCCAACAGGCCGGGACGCCACAGGGCGAGGCCGAGGCCCGGCGCGCGGCCGACCGTCTGAAAGAGGCGCAGCAGACGCTCTCCGGGCTGCGCAGCCAGCAAGCCGGCGGGAAGGTAGACGACCTGGCCCGCCAGGCCGGGGAACTGGCCAGCCGCCAGCAGGATTTCGAAGGCCAGATGCGCCGCGCCTACGGCCCGCAGAGCAAGGGTGTCAACCGCGAGCAGGCCGAGCAGCTTGCCGGCCAAAGAGAGGGCGAGATCAAGGACCTGAAGCAGATCGAGCAGGACATGCAGAACGCCGTACGCGACCTCATGGCCACCGAACGCAAAACCTCCACCAAGCTGCGCGAGGCGCTCAGCGACATCGAGCAGACGGAGTTGCCGCGCGACATGCAGCGCAACGCCGATTGGATCCGCCGCGGAATGGGCGATTACGCGGTCATGTCCGAATCCATGATCACACAGGGCCTGAATGAGTTGCGGGACCAGTTGAAGCAGGTGCAGCAGTCGATGGCGGCGGGTGGCAAGGACGGCAATCCCGGGCCAGGGCAGGATGACAAGGCGATGGAGCAGGCGCTGACCAACGTCGAACGCTTGCGACAACAACTGGAGCAACTGCAGGCCCAGCGCGGACAGCAAGGGCAGCAGGGCCAAGGCGGGCAGCAGGGCCAAGGTGGGCAGCAAGCCGGTCAGCAGGGCGGCCGCGGCAACCCCAACGGAGGGCAGTGGAACAACCCTGCAGGTCCGGGCGGTGGCCAGTATGGTGGCCAGAGTAATGGCCCGTACGGCGGCAATCGTTGGAACGGCGGCCCCGGCGGCCCGGATCCGATCCGTCCGGAGGATTTCCAGAACACCTATCGCAATACCGTGCAAAGCCTGCGGCAACTCGAACAGCAGGCCCAGGCCGATCCCAACATGCTGAAGGACATCCAGACGCTCATGCGCGACCTGCAGCGTCTCGATCCCTACACCTACGCCAACAACCCGCTATTGGCGGAGCGCATTCACGCCGCTCTCATGGCGGGCGTCGAGCAGGTGGAAATGGAACTTCGCCGCAAGGTGGACGAGGCCGCCGGCAACGGCAGCGTCCGCAGCCCCGGCGGCGAGACCGTCCCGCAAGGCTACGCCGACGCCGTGGCGGAATACTTCCGCAAGCTGAGCAAGTCGAAGTAGGGGGCGGCGCAGAGATTGGTCTCCTGGAAGGAGAATGGCCGGGGCGCTACACTGGAACTAAGCATGTCCTTAGCATGAAAACCTACACTTTCAAAGTCGTGGTGGAGCCGGACGAGGATGCCCTTGGCAATCCGGCGTGGCACGCCTATTGCCCCGCGCTCGAAAGCATCGGCGCCGCGACCTCGGGACGTACCAGGGACGAGGCGTTGAAGAACATCGACGAAGTCGTTCACATGATCGTCGAGGAGTCCCTTGAAGAAGGACGGCCGCTTCCCGAAGGCCCCGCGGACGACGTTGAGGTTGCCGAGGTATCGAAGGACGCACCCCGTATTGCTGTCACCGTCTAAACCATGGCCATTGATTATCGGGGCCTCCGTTCACTCACCGCGCGGGAACTCATCGCCGCCCTCAACCGCGATGGCTTTTATTTCGTCCGCCAGATCGGATCGCACCAGCGCTATGCCCATATCGACGGGCGCCGCGTGACGGTCGCCCCCCACGCTGGCGGCGACACGTTCACCATCAAAACCATAAAATCGATAATAGAGCGGCAGGCGAACTGGATCGCGGACGACTTGGTGCGCCTTGGGCTCATCAAGAAATGATCGTCATAAATCCCAGTAAGATCACCGGCAACGGCAGCGTCCGCAGCNNGCAAGCTGAGCAAGTCGAAGTAGCGCTCGGCCGCTCAACGCGGTGTAATGTCATGACGGCTCAGCGATCCCCAAAGCGCTTCTCCCTGGTCTTGACAAAGCCATCGCACTACGACGACGG
>PLMF01000194.1:0-537 GCA_003142355.1 Bryobacterales bacterium | reverse complement strand
GTCATCGACATCTCCGCCTTCGACGAGACCAATACGCGCGTCAAACCGGAACGTATTGCGCGGCAGATCGCCCGCGGCGGTGGCCGCGGCCTGGTGGCCCTGGTGGGAGTGCAAACCAACCAATTTCCACGCGCCATGGATATCGCACGCCGCCTGCGCAGGGCCGGTGTGCAGGTCTCGATCGGCGGTTTTCATGTCTCCGGCTGTCTTGCCATGTTGCCGGATTTGCCGCCCGAACTCAGGGAGGCAATTGNNTCGCGACGCGTGGAACGGCACGCGCCGGATCAGTCGCGTCAGTTGGGCTCGGCTCAAAGCGGTGATCTTCACCAAAAAGCGCTTCACGATTCCTCGCTGCCCTTTGCTCAGTCGACGGTATGGCTGTGCCTTCAGCACCCGCTCGACCAGCCTGTAGACGGACCCCGGTTCCACTGCCGACCAGGTCACGTGCCGACTGGTCGCCACAAACTCCTCCATCTCGGCGAGCGTCAGTTGCTCCAAATTGCTCATGCGAATTGTCATTCATCCGCAGCATCCTAC
>PLMF01000251.1 GCA_003142355.1 Bryobacterales bacterium | reverse complement strand
CCAGAACCGGCGCTCCCGGCGGCACAGATCCCCGTTCCAGCGCCAGGCTCCACTCGACGTGCTGGTCTGGCTGAGCGAACACGCAGCCCGCGAGCAGAAGCAGAGATGCAATGGCCTTGGTGCTAGCTCGCATTTCTCACACTCGCCAGCCGACGTGGCGCAGGCACTCGTGCCGGGCGTGTCGACACGTGTGCGCGGCTGTGACACGGTGTCGAAGGGAAGCGTCGGCATGAGTGCCGACGCCGCAGGCACGAGTGCCTGCGCCACGTCCTCACACGCAAACACTGGTGCATAGTAAACCTGCTATCAGTCCGCGCGAATCGCCGTCTTTTCCGGCGCCGTCAGACGCAGTTCCTCTTCGATCCGCTGATTCACACTGCCGCCCGAGAACTCCGCCGCCACCCGGATGGCATTCTTGATGGCGTTGGCGTTGGACCGCCCGTGGCAGATGATGCACATGCCGCGCACGCCCAGCAGCGCCGCGCCGCCGTATTCCGAGTAATCCACGCGCTTCTTGAAATCGGTGAACGCCGCCTTCGCGATCACGTACCCGATCTTGCCCGCAATGGTGGCCTCGAGCGATTCCTGCAACAGGTGTTTGACCATCTCCCCCAGTCCCTCGCTCACCTTCAGCGCCACGTTGCCGATGAAGCCGTCGCACACGACCACGTCCACCTTGCCGCCGTAGATGTCGCCGCCTTCCACGTTCCCGATGAAGTCCAGGTTGAGGGCCTTGAACAGCGGCATGGCCGCGCGCGTCAGATCGTTGCCCTTGTGCTCCTCCTCGCCGATGGAAAGAAGGCCCACTCGCGGCTTGGGCCGCCGGAGAATGATGCGCGAATACATCTCGCCCATCACCGCGAATTGCGCCAGCATGCGTGGCGAGCAATCCACGTTGGCGCCCACGTCCACCACCACCACGGGCGATCCTTCCACCGATGGAAAAATGCCCGCCAGCGCCGGACGGTCCACGCCCGGCACTACGCCCTGCACGATCTTCGCGGTGGCCATGACCGCGCCAGTGTTGCCCGCGGACACAAACCCCTGGGCCACCCCGTCGCGGACCAGCCGCGAGGCCACCCTCAGGGAGCTGTCCCGCTTCGATTTGAACGCGCGCCCCGCGCTCTCTTCCATGGTGACGCGCTCGCTGGCGTGCACGATTTCGATAGGAAGATCGGCGTAGCCTTCGTGCTGCGCAAGCTCCCGCCGGACCACATCCTGCTGGCCCACCAGAATGACTTTGACTACCAGACTCCTGGCGGCTCGAATCGCCCCTTCGACCTCGGCTTTGGGGGCGTGTTCTCCGCCCATTGCATCCACCGCAATGGTCAGCATGTCGGGAAGCCGCTACTCCGCCACCACTTCGACCACTTCGCGGCCCTTGTACTGGCCGCAATGCGGGCAGATACGGTGGGGGAGCTTGGGCTCATGGCAGTTCGGACATTCCGCCAGGCCGGACGCCTTCAGCGCATCGTGCGCGCGGCGGTTGCTCGTTCGCCTCTGGGAGTGTCTGCGTTTGGGATTCGGCATTTCTCTTCCTCTAAATTTCTAATTTCCGGAGCGCTCCCCAGCGATCGTCGCTGCTCTCGATTCTGCAATCGCACGTGGTCTCGTTCCGGTTACGGCCACAGGCCGGGCAAATTCCCTTGCAGTCTTGGCTGCAAGTCCGCTGCATGGGCAAAGCCAGCAGCACCTGTTCCCGAAGGATGTCCTCCAGCTCCAGGCCGCCGCGTTCATAAAATCCGATCTCCACTTCGTCTTCGCCGATCTCGACTTCTTCCTGGCGCGCGATGACCGAAACGGGCCGGTAATACAAGTCGAAACCGCCATCCAGCGGAAAGCGCGCGCGCCCCAGGCAGCGGTCGCACTGCGCCCCCATCTCCACCGTATACTTCCCCTGGACTCGCACTTCGCCATCCGAATGCGCCAGCACCTCGGCCGACCCGGCTACGCGCAGGGGAGAACTTTGCTCCAGATCTTCACCCGCAAAGTCGATCCGCCCTGGCGGGTAAGTCTCGTCGAAACGAATCTTCCGCAGCTCCAACTCTTTGACACTAAGGAACATAGGGAAAGACCTGAATCGCTGGGCAGAACCCTTACATTATAGCATCGGTGGGGCATGCTTTAGCTTGCCCCCGATCTCCGCGACCTCTTCCGGGCTCAGCCGGAATTCCAGCGCCCCGATTACACCCGTGACCTGCTCGGCCGAGCGCATCCCCACGATGGCCGCCGTCACCGCCGGGTGGCGCAGCGTCCAGGCGATGGCCACTTCGCCCGCCGAACGCCCGTGCCGCGCGCCGATGGATCGCATGAGCTCCGCCAGCGCCAGGTTGCGCGTAAGGTGCGGTTCCTGAAACGCCGGCGCGCGCCGCCGGAAATCGTCCTGCGGAAAACCCGCCACGCGCTCCTTCGTCATGGTCCCGGTCAGCAGCCCCGATTTCATCGGGGAGTACACGATCACGCCCATCCCGTGCTGCGCGCAGTACGGCAGCATCGCTTCTTCCACCTCCGGCGATATCGCCGAATAGGGCGGTTGCAGCGATGTCACAGGCGCAATCCCGCGGCACCGCTCCAGTTGCGCCGCGTTGAAGTTGGAGACCCCGATCCACCGCACTTTGCCTTCTTCCTTCAGCCTGGCCAGCGTCCCCCAGCCTTCCTCGATATCTTCGTCCGGTTCCGGCCAATGGATCTGGTAGAGGTCGATGGTCTCCACCTTGAGCCTCTTCAGGCTGTTCTCGCACTCGCGCCGGACGGAGTCGGCCTTGAGGCACCTGCTGATTTCGCGCTTGTCATTCCAGACCAGCTCGCACTTGGTGAAGACATAAGGCCGCTCGGAACGTCCCGCCAGGGCGCGCGCCACCACTTCCTCGGAATGGCCCAGCCCATACACCGCCGCCGTATCGATCCAGTTCACGCCATGGTCCAGCGCCGCGTGAATAGCGGCGACGGACTGGCTGTCGTCCTGCGGTCCCCAGGCGAATGCCCAGCCGCCGCCGCCCATGGCCCACGCGCCCACGCCAATGGGCGTCAATTCCATATCGCTATTGCCCAGCCGTTTCTTCTGCATATCTTCTACAATAACCAACGTTGCCCCCTGTCATCAAACCTCGCGCCCTGGTAATCGGCTCCGGCCCCAACGGCCTGGCTGCGGCCATTCTGCTGGCGAGCGCCGGGCACCCGGTGACGGTTCACGAAGCCGCGGCCCAAATCGGCGGCGGCGCGCGTTCCGCCGCTCTCACGCTGCCCGGCTTCACCCACGATCTCTGCTCCGCGGTCCATCCCATGGCCGTCTGCTCCCCCTGCTTCGAGCAATTCCCGCTGGCCGCGCACGGTCTCGAATGGGTCCACCCGGACGCTCCGCTGGCCCATCCTCTGGACGACGGCTCCGCCGTGCTGCTGGAGCGCTCCATCGACTCGACCGCCGCCGGCCTCGGCCCCGATGGGGAAGCCTGGCGGCGTCTCGTCGAACCGCTTGTCGATGCCTGGCCGCGCCTGCGTCACGACGTGCTGGCGCCTCTTCACCTCCCGCGCCATCCGCTCGAAATGGCGAGATTCGGCCTCCACGCCATTCTCTCCGCGCGCGCCTTGGCGGAGGCCCATTTCCGCGGTCCGCGCGCCCGCGCCTTGTTTGCCGGCCTGGCGGCCCACTCGGCATTGCCGCTCGAAGCGCTCCCCAGCGCCGCCATCGGCCTGGTCCTCGCCATCGCCGCTCACGCCGGGGGCTGGCCCTTTCCTCGCGGCGGAGCGCAGCGCATCGCCGACGCCTTGGCCGGCTGCCTCCGTTCGCTCGGTGGCGAGATCCGCGCCGGATCGCGCATAGAGACGCTTCCCGACGCCCCCATCGTGATGTGCGACGTCACCCCGCGCCAGTTTCTCGCGCTGGCCGGCGGCCGTTTCTTTGAGCCCTTTCGCCGCGCCCTCGCGCGCTACCGCTACGGCCCGGGCGCGTTCAAAATCGATTGGGCGCTGGATGCGGGCATCCCCTGGCGCGCCCCCGAATGCGCGCGTGCCGGCACGGTCCACGTTGGCGGAACCCTGGAAGAGATCGCCGAATGGGAGGCCCGTCACACCGGCCGCCCATTCGTCCTGGTTGCGCAGCCGAGCCTGTTCGACCACACGCGCTCGCCCGCCGGCAAACACACCGCGTGGGCCTACTGCCATGTTCCCAACGGTGGCGCCGAGGACATGACGGACGCCATCGAATCTCAGATCGAGCGATTCGCTCCCGGCTTCCGCGCGCGAATTCTGGCGCGTCACGTCCTCACCCCCGCCGCGCTCGAGCTTCTCAATCCCAACCTGGTAGGCGGCGACATCACCGGCGGCGCCCTGGATCTCCGCCAATGCTTCCTCCGCCCGACGCGCCTGCTCTACCGCACGCCGCTTCCGGGTGTCTGGCTCTGTTCTTCTTCCACGCCCCCCGGCGGCGGCGTCCACGGCATGTGCGGCTTTTGGGCGGTCCAGAGAGCGGGTGCGAAGTAAGCGTCCGTCTAGTTCGCCGGGTTGACAGGCGGAAGCGCCTGTCCCACCTGCTCCGTCTCACCGGCTGCTAATATAATCCTCAACCCCGAGAAGGAGCGAAGATGAACCAATTGCCTCATGCCATCTTGTTGACTCTCTGCGCGGCTGCAGTGCTGGCCGCGCAGGAGCCTCCGCCGCCGCCCGAAGGCCCCCCGGCGCAGACGCCGCCGGCCGGCGCCGCGCGGCCCGGCGTCACTCCACCGTCGCAGGAACCTCAACCTTATGAGAAGGTGATCACCAAAGATGCCAAGTCGAAGAAGGGCATCTTCACCGTGCACCAGATCAAGGAAAAGTATTACTACGAAATCCCCAAGAGCGAGCTCGGCAAAGTGTTCCTCTGGAACACGTCGATCGCCAGGACAACCCTGGGGGTCGGTTACGGCCACCAGGAATTGACCGAACACGTGGTCCATTGGGAACTGAAAGGCAACAGGGTTCATCTTCGCGAGAACAATTACGACGTGGTGGCCGATCCCAAGGCACCCATCGCGGAGGCGGTGAATGCGGCCAACAACAGCACCATCATTATGACTTTCCCGGTGGCCGCGTTCGCCAAGGACGGCGCTCCGGTCGTCGAGGTGACGCGGCTGTTCTCCACCGACGTCCCCGAGATCAGCGCCCGCCAGCGGCTGGGCGCCACCACCCTGGACGCCACGCGCTCTTTCATCGAGCGCATCTCCGCCTA
>PLMF01000370.1 GCA_003142355.1 Bryobacterales bacterium | reverse complement strand
TTCAGGCGGTCATAGCACTAGATCGTCCTCAATCGTCAACCATACGCGAACGATGTCGATTTTGTCGTATTCGTGCCGCAGGAAATTTCCCATGGCGCGCAATTGGGCCCAGGGAATAGCGGGGCACAGTTCCTCAGCCGCGCCACCGAGTTTCCTGGCCGCCTCGCTGATCCGTTCCAGATAGCGCTCTACCGCATTCCTGGTCTTGAGGTCCTCTGTGAAAGCCGTCAGATTCATGCCCGCCGTGAGTTCTTCGATCGGGACGATGTTTTCCAAGATGTCTTCGAATCGCTGAGTGGGCCTTTAGAAGGCACGCACGGCCTCGGCCTCTGCGGTTCTCCGAACACGCGGCTTGAGCGTTCCTTCCTCGATCAGATCCACCGGTTGCCCAAGCAATTCCGAGAGTTGAATCTCCATGCCCGCCACATCCAGAAGCGATATGCGGCGGGTTCGATCGAAAGCGGCCAGCAAGTCAACGTCGGAATCCGGGCGGCGATCGCCGCGCGCCGTGGAGCCGAACAGCGACAGGTGCACGACTCCGACAGCTTTTAGCGTCGGTTCATGCGCGCGCAGCGTAGCTAGGACCTGCTCGCAGTTCATAAGTTCATTCTTGCTCGATGTTTTCATCTGGTCAAGGAGATCTTTAAGAATCAACGGCTTCACTACGATCTGGCGCGCGGAGAGGAACCGGGGGGCACGCCCAAACCGCAGATTTGACGGCAGCAGCCGATTCGCCTTCGCGTTCGAGAAAGCCTGGCGCGGGTTTCAACTTGGCCCGAAAGAAACACTGGGTGGGCTGCCCCTTGCCGGCATTTGACGCACGCCCCGGAGCCGCCTACACTGGAAGCGAAGTCGAATCCCAAAAGCGCTAGATGCCATGACCGTCACCGTCAGAGACAAGACTCCCCTCACCGTGCCGGATCAGGTACGGCGCAGGGCTGGCTTCAAACCCGGCGACAAGGTAGAGTTCAAGGTCTCCGGCGGCATGGTCACGATCCTGCCGAAGCCACCCCTTACCCAAGACTCCGACGATACCTTGACACCCGCCGAGGCGAAGAAAGTGCGCCATGCCCTGAAACAGGTCCGCGAGGGGAAAACAGTACCCTGGTCTCAGGTCAAACACGATCTGGGTCTGTGAGCTGACCGAGGACGCCAGGAAAGACCTCCGCGAGGTCCCCAAGGCCATTCAAAGAACGCATCGCGCGCGTCTTGAAGCAGATGACCACCGACCCATTTCAGGGTAACGTGAAAGCGCTTCAGGGCAGGGAATGGAGGGGCGTGTTCCGCCGGCGCATCGGCGACTACCGCCTCCTCTTCAGCACCAGCCGCGAACAAGGTATCGTCACCGTCCTCCGCATACTCCTCCGGTTCGGCGAGACGTACCGGTAAGTTCTCGCGCATCTTTTCATCTATCCCCACCGCGCGCATCCGCTACAATCGCAATAGTGAGGACCGCCGTCTATCTCATCCTGGCCGCCNNCCGATCCACAGCGCCATCGTCCGCAAGGAGGCCTGGACGCAGGATGCCGTGCGGCGCCTGCGCGCCGACGCCGACCGGCGCATGAGGGAAGGCTCCTGGACGGTGACTTCCGAGCGGCCCAAAGGCGTGGACCTCGATCCCCACGACTACTACAGCGAAGCCCCCTACTGGTGGCCCGACCCCGCCAACCCCAGCGGCCCGTACCTCAGCCGCGATGGTGAGATCAACCCCGACCGCTTCACCGCCAACCGGGCGGCTCTCAATTCCATGTGCGACGCGGTCTTTTCGCTCGGCGCCGCCGCTTTTTATCTGGACGACACCCGCTATGCCCAGCGCGCCGCGCGCGTGATCAACACCTGGTTCATCAATCCGAAAACACGCATGAACCCCAGCCTGGAACACGCCCAGGCCGTCCCCCACGTGGACGCCGGCCGGGCCGCCGGAATCCTCGATGGCCGCGTCTTGGTCCGTGCCGTTCAGGGCATGGAGTTCCTGGCTCAGACCGGCGCCTGGGACCCCAAGGACCAGGCCGCCGTGCACCGGTGGTTCGAAGAGTACCTGCAGTGGCTCGCACATAGCCAGAACGGCATCGACGAACGGCGGAGCGGCAACAATCACGCTTCCTGGTGGACGGTGCAAGTGGCCGCCGTGGCGACGTTCGTCGAAGACCCCGCCGCCCAACGGACGGCCTTCGACTACTATCGCGACCGCATCCTCCCCGGCCAGATCCGCGCCGACGGCAGCGCCCCGCGCGAGGAGGTCCGTACCCGCTCGCTCTCGTACTCGGCATTCAACCTGGAGGCTTTCGCCATGCTCTGCCGGATTGCGCAGGCGCATGGGACGGACTTGTGGACCCTGCGCGCCAGAAATGGCGCCTCCATAGGCACGGTCATCGATTATCTCGAGCCGTATCTTGGCGATCCCCGCAAGTGGAGCAAGGAGCAGGTGGCCGAGTTTCAGAACGACGGGTTGTACTTTCTGGCTTTTGCCGGGATGGGCCTGAAGAAGCCGGAGTATGTGGCCTTGTTTCGAAAACTGGAACATCCCGAGGGCGCCTGGCTCAGCTTTGTGGATCTGATGGTCGGCCGATGGGAAGCCGCCGCCCACCAGACNNCCGGTGCGATAATCTCCACGTGCGCACCATCATCGAACCTTTCCGCATCAAGAGCGTCGAGCCGTTGCACTACACCACCCCGGAGGAGCGCGAGCGCTACCTCGAACAGGCCGGCTACAACCTGTTTCTCATCCATGCCCGCCATATTCTGATCGACCTGCTCACCGATTCCGGCACCAGCGCCATGTCCACCGAACAGTGGGCCGCCGTGATGCGCGGCGACGAATCCTACGCCGGCAGCGAGAGCTTCTTCCGCCTCAAGCGCGTGGCGGACGATCTGACCGGTTTCCGCCACATGATCCCCACCCACCAGGGCCGCGCCGCCGAGCGCATCCTGTTCACCGTCATGTGCCACCCCGGCCACGTAGTCCCCTCCAACACCCACTTCGATACCACCCGCGCCAACATCGAATTCACCGGCGCGCGCGCTGTCGACCTCCCCATCCCCGAGGCCGCCGACACGCAGGCCCGTCTCGATTTCAAGGGCAACATGGACGTGGCCGCGCTCGAATCCCTGATCGTCTCCGAGGGCGCCCCCAGCATCCCTCTGGCGATGCTCACCGTCACCAACAACTCCGGCGG
>PLMF01000285.1 GCA_003142355.1 Bryobacterales bacterium | reverse complement strand
CAGTTCGAAATCTGGTGGGCGACTTTGCCTGCGCCAGCGGGACGAAGGCCGGTTCTGCTGCTGAGTCGCAACGACGCCTACCAGTACCTCGGCAAGTTTGTCGTCGCAGAGATCACCACGACCATCCGCACGATTCCCGTGGAGGTGCGGCTGGGCANNTCGGGAGGGGCTGCCGTCGCCTTGTGTCGCGAACCTGGACAACATTCGCACGGCGGCACGGCAGTGGTTCGAATCGCGCGCCGGCACGCTGGCGTCATCGCGACATAGAGAGGTGAAGCGCGCGTTGGGATATGCTCTGGGATGGGACGAACTGATCGACCTCGGCTCGACGCCTTCTGGATGAGGTTGTTCCAGTCAAGGCGCCCCTTGGGGCTACGACGGCATCTCATCGCCTTTTCGGGGCGTCTTTCCGCCCTTGCGCTTCATGATCTTTCGGATCGATCTCGAACTTTGCATCGGATGCGGTATTTGCCCGAATCAGCGCATTCCCACGGCTTGCGCCGNNCTGGCTTAAGTGAACCGTATTGCGCCTAGCCCGGCACAATCGATCTCAGTTACCGCTTCGCGGTGTCACCGAAAACCGTGAACTCCGCCACGCCGGGGGTGATGCCCTTCGGCACGCCCAGGATGACCAGCCGCGCGGCGGTGCCCGGGGTGGGAGGGCACTCGCGGTAGTCGACGAGGAAATCCTCGGTGCTGTTGCCGCGGTCGAGCACCGCGACCCAGGAACCGGACGCGGCCTGCACCTCCACCTTGTAGCGGAAGGGGCCAGGCGTAATTCCCTTTCCGGTATTGAGGCCGATGTCGCGCCAGACGATGCGGATGGCGCGCACGGTGGCACCGCCCACGAGCGCACTGGTGAGCACCGGAGCCGCATCGCCGGGCTGCGGCTGCCACCATGTTCGCAGATCGTTATCGACGGCCAGACGGCTGGAAAGATTGCCGGCCGCGGTGGTGGCACTGGTCCAACGGTTGGCGTTGAGCGGAACCCATCCGGCGGCGACGGCGCCCTGGCTCGTGCCCGTCAATCGCTGCGGTAGAGACGAGGGCGGATTCACGTGCAGTTCGCCATCTTCGCCGATGTATGCCGGATCCATGCCCAGGCGCCGCTCGAAACCATGCACGACGGCGGCGCGCAGGGTGTAAAAGGCCCAGAGCGAATGGTTCGGCCCCTCGGTAAAACTGCCGTGGGCCGTGCCGGTGATCAGGCCTTCGGTCGAGCGCAGGATGGGGTTGTTCTTTTGCGGCGTGAACGGTCCCAGCGGCGATTTCGAAGTGAGGCAGCCGACCGTGTAGGTGCGGTTCTCAGTGCCGGCGGCGCTGTAGGTCAGGTAATACGTGCCGTTCCGCTTGAGCATCCACGCGCCCTCGATCCAGCCCGAGACAGGGTCTTCGTTCCAGTCGCCGGTGCGTTGCCAGGGGAAGCGGTCCGGTTCGAAGCCCATCAGCTTCGCAGGCTTGCCGAGGAGGCGCGTGGGATTGCCGGCATCGAGCTCCACTCCGTAGATTCCGCCGGTGGGGGTGCAACCCCAGTAGTAGTAGAGGCGGCCGTCGTCGTCGGAGAAGAGCATGGGATCGGTCTGGACGGGGAGGTCCTTGGGGGTTGGGATCCTGCCGATCGGCGTGAACGGCCCCAGGGGCGATGCGGAGGTGTAGACCTCCGATTCGGAAGCCATCAGAAGGAACTTGCCCTGGTGACGCACGATGGTAGGGGCGTAGCCGATGTCGCGTACGTTGAGCGGATGGTGCTGCCACGTGACGCCGCCGTCGCCGCTGACCCAGGCCATGTCGACCGAAGGGTACATGTACCACTTGCCGTCATGCCAGAGGACCGAGACATCGGCGAGTTCGCGGAACTGCTCCATGTGGTTCTGCAGCCACAGGTCGGTGGCGCCCACTGGCGTGCCGGGCACCACATCGCGGGCGCGCTTGCCGACGGGATAATCGGGTATTGGCAACGGATTGCAGTACGTTGCCGCCGGCTGAGCGGGCGCGGCAGCCGGCGAGCACAACGCCGCGACGGCGAGGACGAAGACTACAGGGCGTTTCATCATGAACGATACTCTCACGGTGCGACGCGCTTGACAACCGCGGCCGCATCGCGGGATCTTGCTCTTATCAGCACTGGAGAGGAGCAGAACAATGAGTGAATCCAAGCTCGGCGGGCGGTTCACGTTCCCCGGCACATCATTGACGGTCCAACGGATCGGGTACGGCGCGATGCAACTCGCCGGCCCCGGGGTGTGGGGGCCACCCAAGGACCCGGAGGGCGCCATCGCCATCCTCCGCGAGGCCGTCGCGAACGGCGTGAACCATATCGACACGAGCGACTACTATGGCCCGCACGTCACAAACCAGATCATCCGGCAGGCCCTGCATCCCTACCCGGCGGGGTTGGCGATCGTCACGAAGCTGGGAGGCCGCCGGGCGCCCGACAAGTCATGGCATCCGGCCATCTCGGCCCAAGACCTGACCGCCGGCGTCCACGACAACCTCCGCAACCTGGGCCTGGACGCGCTCGAAATCGTCAACTACCGCGTGATGGGGTCGGGCCACGGCCCCGAGGAAGGGTCCATCGCCGAGCAGGTGACGGTGCTGGCCGACCTGCGGCGCAAGGGGTTGATCCGCCATATCGGCCTGAGCAACGTCACGACCGCGCAGGTGGCCGAGGCACAGGCGATCACCGAGGTGGTGTGCGTGCAGAACAACTACAACCTGGCCCACCGCCACGACGACGCCCTGATCGACGACCTGGCCCGGCAGGACATCGCGTACGTGCCGTTCTTCCCGCTCGGCGGGTTTACGCCGCTGGAGTCGTCCACTCTATCGGAGGTCGCGGGCCGGCTGGGGGCCACGCCGATGCAGGTGGCGCTGGCGTGGCTGCTGCACCGGTCGCCCAACATTCTGTTAATCCCCGGCACGTCGTCGATCGCCCACCTCCGCGAGAACATGGCCGCCGGCCGGTTGACGCTGTCGCCGGAAACCCTGGCGGAGCTGGACGGCATCGGTTCCGCGGCGGTGGCGGTGGAGCATTGAATTGCGCACATGTTACGATGAATACTTGTCAGGTCTCGGGCTCCGTGCAGCGGGCGGCTGCAAACCCCGCCAGGTCCGGAAGGAAGCAACGGTAGCAGTGCGGTTCGTGTGCCGCGGATCACCCGGGGCCTGGCAACTACCCGCCGCATGTACCAGGTAATCGCTCGAAAATACCGGCCGCAAACGTTCCGGGACGTGGTCAACCAGGAGCACGTCAAGACCACTCTCGAAAACGCCATCGCGCAGAAACGGATTGCGCATGGCTACATCTTTTCGGGACAGCGCGGCACGGGCAAGACCACCGTCGCGCGCATCCTGGCGCGCTGTCTGAACTGCATCGAGGGCCCCACCGCCACGCCTTGCGGGGTGTGCGCGAGCTGCCTGGAAATCACCGCCAGCGGGGCCGTGGACGTCATCGAAATCGACGCGGCGTCCAACCGCGGGATCAATGAAATGCGGGAGCTGCGGGAGAACGTGCGCTACCAGCCGGCGCGCGACCGCTACAAGGTGTTCATCATCGACGAGGCGCACCAGATCACCAACGAGGCGTTCAACGCGCTGCTGAAGACCATCGAAGAGCCGCCGCCGTGGGTGGTCTTCGTGCTGTGCACCACGGAAGCGCACAAGATCCCCGCCACGATCGCCTCGCGCTGCCAGCACTTCAGCTTCCGCTCGGTGGGTTTCGAAGACCTCGCGGCGCGCATGGCCTGGATCTGCCAGCAGGAAGGCATCGAGGCCGATGCCGAAGTTCTGGCGGTGCTGGCGCAGGCGGGCGAGGGCAGCGTCCGGGATTCCCTTTCGGCGCTGGACCAGGCCATCGCCTGCTGCGGCGCCAAGCTCGACGCGGCGGAAGTGCGGGCGCTGCTGGGCGCGTTTTCGCTCGAGACTCTGGAAATGGTGACGCAGGCGCTGGTGGCGAGCGATTCGCGCCGCATGCTGGAAGTGGTCGATGAACTGGAGCGCAACGGCCACAACCTGCAGCACTTCAGCCGCGAGCTGGCGCGCTACTTCCGCAACCTTCTGGTGACGCGCATATCCGGCGCCGATACGCGCCTGGTGGCCGCCTCGGTTGGCGAGCGCCAGAAGCTGGCGGAGACCGCTTCCCAATTCTCCGAAGAGGACCTGAGCCGGTACCTGCAGCTCTCGCTCGATCTGTTCCGCGATTTGCAGTATTCTTTGCAACCGCGCTTCCACCTGGAAATCGGCCTGGTCCGGCTGGTGCAAGCCGGGCGCTTGCTGCCGATCGAAGAAGCGCTGGCGCAGGCCGGTGGGGCGGCGCCTCCGGCCAAGAAGACCGCGGGCACGCCCGCGCCGGCCGGAGATCCCCGCGAGCGCCTGCACTCGTATTTGCACGAGAAGGGTCTCACGCACCTGGCCGACGCCGTCGAAAACGCCCGCATCACGGTCAGTGGCGCCGATCTCAACGTGATCACGCCGAAGTCGTACGTGCTGTACTTCAACGACCGCGCCATGGCCGACGCCGCGAGCGAAGTCTTCGGCAGGCCCCTGCGTTTGAAAATCGCCATCGACGACGCCGGCGAGCCAGTTTCGCCTCTGACGCCCGCCGCCGGCAACACCGAAGAGGAAGTCGCCGGCCGCGCGCTGGGCAACCCCGAGGTCCGGCGCTTCCGGGAAGTGTTTGGCGGCGAAATTCGCAAAGTCCGAAATCTCAAGGAGTAGCCACGTGAAATTACCCGGCAACATGCAGCAGATGCAGCAGATGATGCGCCAGGCACAGCAGGTGCAAGAGAAGCTCCAGCAGGAGGTCGCCCAGGTCAGGGTGGAAGCCTCCGCCGGCGGCGGCATGGTCACGGTGCAGATGGACGGCCAGAAGAACCTGCTCAAAGTCAAGATCGACCCCGAAGTGGCGGGCGACGTCGAGATGCTTCAGGACATGGTGGTAGCCGCCTGCAACGAAGCCGTCAAGAAGGTCGATGGCGAAATCCAGCAGAAGATGGGCGGCATGCTCGGCGGTATGGGCCTGCCCCCGGGTCTGATTTAGCGATGCCCGACTTCGCCGAACCGCTGGCCCGTCTCATCGACGCATTAAAGCACCTGCCCGGCATCGGCCAGAAATCCGCGCAGCGCATCGCGTTCCACGTGCTGCGGGCCGGCCGCGACGACGCGGAACAGCTCGCGCAAGCCCTGCTCGACGTCAAGGACAAGCTGGGTCTCTGCCGCCTCTGCAACAACATCAGCGACAGCGACCTGTGCCTTTACTGCCGGGATGCCGGCCGCGATCCGAAAGTGGTGTGCGTGGTCCAGGAGCCGACCGACATTGTGGGCATCGAAACCACGCGCCAGTACGAAGGCCGCTACCACGTGCTGCACGGCGCGCTGTCGCCGCTGCGCGGCATCGGCCCGGAGTCGCTCAAGATCAAAGGCCTGGTGGAGCGCATCGGCCAGGGTGAAATCCAGGAAGTGATCGTGGCCACCAACCCCACGGTGGAAGGCGAAGCCACGGCCGTGTACCTGGCGCGGTTGTTGAAACCGCTCGGAGTCAAGGTGACCCGAATTGCTATGGGCGTCCCGGTCGGCAGCGACCTGGAATTCGCCGACGAAGTCACGATTTCGAAAGCTATGGAAGGCCGCCGGGAGATGTGAACGCCCGGCAGGCGGAACCGCCTGCCCCACCAAGGAAAGCTTCTCTCAACCCGCCATCCACCACTGCTCCGATCTCCAAATCCACAATGCGGTTGGGCTCGCGCTGCCGGGCCAGCTCCACCTTCAGGTAGTTTTCGGTGAGCGCCACGCCGGCTTCGTGCAGGGTCACGGCGGAAAGCGTCTTGCCCACCATGCTTTCGCGAAACGCGCGATTCTTGGCCGCCGCCAGCTCACGCAGCTCGCGGTTGCGCTGCTTGCGCACGGCCATGGGCACGGCATCCGGATCTTCCGCCGCGGGCGTCCCCGGCCGCTCCGAATAAGTGAACACGTGCAAATACGTGAACGGCAGGTTCGCAATGAACCGCCGGCTCTCTTCGAAATCGGCCTCGGTTTCGCCCGGGAACCCGGTCATCACGTCCGCGCCGATGGCGGCATCCGGCATCAGCGCTCGGGCCTTCTGGATGCGGTCCGCGTAGTGCCGCGGCCGATACTTGCGGTGCATGCGGCGGAGGATCCGGTCCGAGCCGGTCTGCAACGGGGCATGCACGTGGTTGGCAATGCGGGAAGAGCCGGCCATCAAGACCAGCAGGTCGTCGGAAAAATCCATCGGTTCCACGGAGCTCAGACGCAGGCGTTCCACATCGGTTTCGGCCAGCAGCAGCCGGAGCAGATCGGCCAGGCGCATGGTGCTGCCGGGTTCCCTGCCCCAGCGGCCCAGGTTGATGCCGCTGAGGACGATCTCGCGATACCGCGCGGCCAGAGCGCGCACCTGCTCGACCACCCGGGCGGCCGGCGCGCTGCGGCTGCGGCCCCGCACAAACGGAATGATGCAGAAGGAGCAGCGGTTGTTGCATCCATCCTGGATCTTGAGGTTGGGACGCGTTCGGTCACCCGAGGCGTCTTCCACCGGGGCCGACAGAAAATCATGCTGCGCGAAGATGTCGCCGACGTGGATGTTGTCGTGGTAGGGAGCGACCGTCACCAACTCCGCAATTTGCGTCTTGTGCGAGTTGCCCACCACCCACTCGACGCCCGCCAGCGACGCCAGCTCCTCCGGCGCGCGCTGGGCATAGCAGCCCGTCACCAATATGCGCGCGGCGGGGTTCTCGCGGTGGACGCGCCGGATGATTTGCCGCGCTTCATCATCCGCGGAAGACGTAACCGTGCAGGTGTTCAGGATGACCAGGTCCGCGCCCGCGCGCACCTGGGCCGCTTCCAGACCTTTGGCCGCGAGCAGCGCTTCGAGCGCGGCGCCATCCGCCTGCGTAGCCCGGCAACCGAAGTTTTGGACGAAGAATTTCCCCACGCTTCCTTCATTCTCTCAAATGGCGTGGTCGGCCGCGCCGTCTTCCCCGCGCCACATGCGCCGGGCAGTCCAATCCTGAGTGGCGCCGCTCCAGAATGCGTTGGCCGGCCGCAGGCCCAGCGGCAGCAGAACCGTGGAGCAAAGATACAGGCTTCCGGTCGAAATGTAGCTCTCGCCCAGGTGCGGCTGGTGTCCGCAGTAGCCGATGGCCAGCCAGCCGTTGGGGTCGAAGGTTCCCGGCGCCTCGAGCATCCGCCGTATCACCGCCGTGAGCGCGCTACGCACGCCAGCGGCCGTAAGCGGAGCCGGCAACTCGCCCAGCAGCGCCATCTGCGCCAGCAGGTGGAACGCCCCGCACCGGTAGGTAATGGAGCGCCCCACGGCCGGGAACGTGCCCTCCGGCGAAATCAGCCGCTCCTCAATGGCCGCATATCTCTTGGCCCTGGCCATGGTATCCGGCAGGAGCTTTTCCCAGTTGGTGCTGTGGGCCCCGATGTTTCGCAAGACGTCCACCAGCATGGGCTGCATCACGAAGCTGTTGTAGTAGTCCCAGTGGAACCGCGGCCCGTCGCCGTAGACGCCATCGCCCAGATACCACTGCTGGTGTTGCCGGATGCCCACGTCGTGGGATGCCACGGTCCACAAAGCGATTGGCACCAGGAACAGCGCAGCGCACGGAAAGAAACTACCGATCTCCGAGGAGGAGCGCACCACGCTTGCCCTCGAACTATTAGATATCGGAGACGCCCTTCGGAAGCCCGATCTCACGAACAGTTGACGTGTCGCGATGACCTATGTTGCTTGTCCGGTTCGGGACGGCCCTCCGTGCCAACATTGAT
>PLMF01000299.1 GCA_003142355.1 Bryobacterales bacterium | reverse complement strand
ATTCGCACCACGCCCTGGGCGGCGCGGCGCAGGGCAAACGGATCGCGCGAGCCGGTGGGAATCAAGCCGACGCGGAAGCAGCCGCGCAATGTGTCGAGCTTATCGGCCAGGGAAACCTGCCGGCCGGCGAGGTGGCGGGGGATGGCATCCTCCATGCTTTCCGGCTTGTAATGGTCGTAGATGGCCTGCCAGACCTCGGCGCGTTCGCCCTGCGCGCGCGCATAGAGGCCGCCCACCACGCCCTGAAGTTCGGTGAACTCCTTTACCAGTTCGGTCGAGAGATCGCACTTCGACAATTTGGCGGCACGCACGGCCGACGGCTTGCCGCCCAGTTCCTTCACCAGCGCCATCATGCGTTTGGTCTTGTCGCGGTAGGAACCCAGCTTGGCCTGAAAGGTGACGTGCGCCAGATCGGGCAGCCGGTCGGCGAGCTTCTTCTTCCGATCGGTTTCCCAGAAGAAGCGGGCGTCATTGAAACGCGCGCGCAATACGCGCTCATTGCCGCGGCGGACGAAGCCTTCGGGATCGGCATCGATGTTCATGACGGTCGCAAATTGGGGCGCCAGCTTGCCCTGGGCATCCTCGACGGAAAAATACTTCTGGTGATGCCGCATCACCGTGACCAGCACCTCTTCGGGAAGCTCGAGGAATTGCGGGTCGAAGCTGCCCACGATGGGCGTGGGGTATTCGGTGAGGTAGACCAAGGTTTCCAGCAGGGCCGGGTCGGGCTTCAAGCGGACGCCGGCCAGCCCGCCGCGGATACGGTTACGCCGCTCCTCGGCCGAGAGGACGACGTAATGATCGCGGAGGCGCTCGACGTAGTCCGCGGGCGTGACGGCGATCTCTTTGGCTCCCAGCCGGCGGTGGCCGGAAGTGAGCGCGCCGGAGCGCACGCCGGCCAGCTCGAAGGGTACGATCTGGTCGCCGAGCATGGCCACGATCCAGCGGATGGGGCGGATAAAACGCGGGCCGCCCTTGCCGGTCCAGTACATCGTCTTGGGGAAGTAGATCTGGAGGATGATGCCGGGGAGCGCCTCCGCCAGAATGTCTTTGGTGAGGCGGCCCGGGACCTTCCTGATGAAGCTATAGTACTCACCCTTGGGGGTGGTTTCGCTGGTGAGGTCTTCGGGTTTCACGCCCTGTTTGCGCGCGAAGCCCTCGACAGCCTGAGGGGGGGCCGATTTGGCGGGGCCGAGCACGCGCTCCTGGCTATCGGCTTGGCGCTCGGGCAACCCTTCGGCACGCAACACCAGGCGGCGCGGGGTGGCGTCGAGCCTCACGGATTCGTGCGGAATCTCGAGCTTTTCAAACAGAACGTGCAGGTTTTCGAGCGCGTCCGGGATCATCCAATCGGGAATCTCTTCGACGCCGATTTCGAACAGGAAAGGCAGGCTCACAGGGCCACCTCCTGCTGGACTATTTCTTGATCCAGCCAAGCCTGTGCCACGCCTACCGCCAGCTTGCGCACGCGCTGGATGACGCCCACGCGTTCGGTGACGCTGATGGCGCCGCGCGAATCCAGGGTGTTGAAGAGGTTGGAACACTTCAGCACATGGTCATACGCGGGTAGCAGCGGGAAGCGCCGCTTGTCGGGCGACTTCGGGTCGTAGGCCGCCAGCAGCCGCGCGGCTTCACCCTCGTGCAGCCCGAAGAGTTTCCAAAGCGTGGGGATTTTGGCCATCTCGAAGTTGTAGACGGAGTACTGCAACTCCTCCCGGTGGCGGACATCGCCATAGGAAACGCCCTTGGCCCACTCGATGTCGTAGACGCTGTCCTTCATCTGGAGGAAGGCCGTGAGACGCTCAAGCCCGTAGGTCAGCTCTGCCGGAACCAGGTCCAGGTCGATGCCGCCGCACTGCTGGAAATAGGTGAACTGGGTGACCTCGAGGCCGTCCAGCATGACCTGCCAGCCGATGCCCCAGGCGCCCAGCGTGGGAGCTTCCCAGTTGTCCTCTTCGAACTTGATGTCGTGCTGGCGGAGGTCGATGCCGATGGCTTCGAGGCTGGCCAGGTACTGCTCGATGATGTCGTCGGGCGAGGGTTTCAAGATCACCTGAAGCTGGGAATGCTTGTAGAGGCGGTTGGGATTGTCGCCGTAGCGGCCGTCGGCCGGGCGGCGGCTGGGCTGGACGTAGGCGACGCGGTAGGGCTCTGAACCCAGCACGCGGAGGAAGGTCTCGGGACACATGGTGCCGGCGCCGACCTCGACGTCATAAGGTTCCTGGATGATGGCGCCGCGGTCGGCCCAGTACTGCTTGAGCTTGAAGATGATTTCTTGAAACGATTGCATTNNTTCGAAAGCTGCGCCACCGGGGTACGCAGCATCTCCAGGGCGATTGCCCTGGAATCCGAACTCAACTTCGGGGCGCTTCCCATTTCGGGCATCCATCCGGCAAGCCGGAGTGCCCACAACGAAAAGTACGTCACCGCCCGCCACACGTGGCTGGTCGGCTGAAGGTCGTCCAGCACGGCCAGCAAGAGGCGGAAAAACCTCTCATTCGGCTCCGCGGCGGGGAGCAACTGCTCGGAGACCTCCGCGAAGTAGTCCAGCGCTACGCCTGCCCAGTAATCGGAAACCAGACCGAATTGGGAACGGATCAATTCGCAGGAATCCAGGTTTACCAGCTCGCGGTTTTCGCGCTGGAAGTACGCNNGTACGCAGAACGAGAGCTTCGCTGACACGCGCTGGCACACGTGGAAGTTTCAGAGTAACACAGATGAAAAGGCAGTCGTGGCGGAGGGGCTCCAGCCGCTTCGCCAGACCCGTCGAGCAGAACAGCCGGGTGACGCATCATGTGGGGGGTGAGATTATTATTTGTGATGTTTTAAGCTTCTCTTTTTCAATGGGTTGAGGTGGCGGCGTGAGATTGGGAGACGCACCGGGAGGCACTTTTTTGCAGGATGCGTCTCCCGGGGCCGGGCACCGGAACACGGGCCGCTGTACCGGGATGACGGAACGAAGCCATTTTGGATGACCAAAGCAGATTCCCCCCCGTCCACAGTGTATAATGCCACGGCTGGGTCAAGTGCGTAAGTGATTGATTTGGCTAAGACAATATGTTGTGACTCAAAAAGGTTTGCT
>PLMF01000393.1 GCA_003142355.1 Bryobacterales bacterium | reverse complement strand
GGTCCGGCGCTCCCAGATCGTCGCGCCGGTCGATGCCGGTGGGGAACACGACGTTGGCAACGGTGCCGTCGCGCTCTTGCGGCAGCGTCGGCGTCAACACCGGCTCCGCCGAACGATAGCGGATCACCTGCGGATGCTCCTTCGAGAGCACCATCAACCCGGCCGAGTAGCACAACTGGTACCCGTCGTTGCCCGGTTCCCCTATTTCGCCGACACCGTGGTAAACGATCAACCATTGGCCGTGCCGGGTCGGGATGGGCGGAGTGCCACCGCCGATTTTGAGCCGCTCCCAGGGCGNNTAGGAAATCCAGATGCTTTCCCGGTCGAGATCCACCTCACGGGTGGCGGGGTGGCAGGCGGTTTCCTCGGGGCGAGTGCCGGGAAAAAGCGGCCGGTGGAGCATGGCCAGCTCCGGTTGCCCGGATGGATTGGGAATGGCGACGGGGAAGAGGCTGGCATCTTTATCATCCACGTCGCCGATTTCGATGCCCTGATACCGGCCAAAGGTCGCGAGCCCCAGACGCTGCCAGTGGAAAAGGTCCTCCGATGAGGCCAAGGCGATGCGTGGGCCTTGGGAAGAAAATGCCGTGTACGTCATGATGTAGCGCCGGAGCGGTTCCACGAACGTGATGCGAGCATCCTCGCAGCCACCGCGACCGCCGGGCCGCCGCTCATAATCGGCTTCCGGCTCCAGTGCGATGCCCAGCCGCTCGACGCCCGCGGGATCGCCGGCTGCATTGAACTTCACTCGTGCAATCCCAATGCGCGAGTAGTTGCCTTGCGCCACCAGCCGCGGGAAAAGGTAGAGCTCGCCGTCGCGGCCGCGAACGGCAGCCGGATTGAGGACGCCTTCTACCTCCTGCGCATTACCCGGCTCCGGCTCCATCACCATCCCCAGGCGCTGCAACTTGAATTCACTCATAGGCTCCCCAAACAAGCGATGATTGCTTGGGTAACCGGTTTAGTCTCACTAGGACCTCGAACCGCGATACAAACAACACCCGCTTCCGCAGCCGGATAGTCGTTCCCTCCAGGGAACAAGGCATCCCCTATGAAAATCATCTCTTGCAATGAAATCCCCAACAGGTCTCGTAGTTTTCGGATTCCGTAGGCCTTGTCGATGCCAGGTTTGGTGATATCAATGGATGTCGAGCCACCCATTCGAACTGAGAACTCGGGAATATAAGTGTCAAGAATCGCCTTGATTTTCTTCCGTTTGGTGAAATCGAAATCCCATTTTTCCTTTTCTTCCAAGGGGGCCTGCTGACCTAATGCGGAAAAGGTTATCTGGCTTCCCCGGTCTTCAATTACCTCTCCCCAGACCTTTTCAACCTTGTAGCCCGCTTGTTCGACCGCCTGATTCAGAGAACGAATAATCTTCTCTTTTTCATCCGCGGTGAAATCTTCCGAATAAAGCTTCCTCCAGTCCCCCGTGTATTGGAAAAACTTCGTTCCACATGTAGGAAGAATGGATAGATTCACCAGGCGTTCGTCATGGGGAAGATGGAAGAGTACCTGCTTTTCAAACTGCGGCCAATCGCCTCCGGAAATGATGGCCACTTTGACGACACCGAGAAGGTCGTGCAGCAGTCGCGACATTTCAGCGTCGACAGGCGATTTACTTTCGGCAAGTGTGCCGTCCAGATCGAACACAATCAGCTTTTTCACGATTCTGTCACCGGTAACGCAATCTCCAGCAAGTTCACTCGGCCGCGCGGCCGAAAGGTACACGCTCCGACTACCGCCGGCAACAGAAATACGTCGCCTTTTCCGATGGCATAAGTGGCGCCGCCGTGCTCCACCTGGCCCGTGCCCTCGATCGATACCAGCACCCGCGGCACACCCGAGGCGCCCACGGTAAACGGCGATGGTCCACGCAGGCGGGACACCCGGAAATGTTCACACTGAAAGAGCCGCTCGCATTCCACGGCCTCCGTTGCCTCCACCACGGGCGATACCAGGCCGCCCGCACACTTTCCAAAGTCGATGCAGGCAAGCGCCTGATCGACCTGAAGTGCGCGCGGTTTGCCGGTCCCGGCATCGACATGGTTCCAGTCGTACAGGCGAAACGTCACGTCGCTGTTCTCCTGAACCTCGAACACCACCACGCCGCCGCCCATGGCGTGAACCGTCCCGGCCGGTATGAAGACGCCGTCGCCGGGCTTCGGCGTGAAGCCTGCGAGCTGGTCCGCCACCCCTCCGTCCGCGAGCGCCTGACGCAGAGTGGCTTCCGTGGTGCCCGGCTTCAGGCCCGCATAGATGCGGCTTTCCGGCCCCGCCTCCAGCACCACCCATGCTTCGGTCTTCCCGGTCTCGCCCGCCGGCAGCAGGTCCGTGTGCGTGTCCGCCGGATGCACCTGGACCGAGAGCATTTCACGTGCGTCGAGGAACTTCAGCAGCAGTGGGAATCGGCGGAATCGGCCGGCCAGCTTTCCCATTACGTATTTTGGAAACTCCTCCAGCAATTGAGCGATGGTCCGCCCTTTGAGAGGCCCATCGGCGACATGGCTCGGAAGGTCGTCGCGGTCGCTGAGCACCCACGCTTCGCCGATAGGGCCCTCGCCCGGCAGCGGTGCGGTGAGCACGCCGGCCAGACGCCGGCCGCCCCAGAGCCGATANNTGATAGATCGGTTCGAATCGCAGGGGATACAGACGGATTTGACTCATGGCATGTCACCGGGAATACTGTCTGCCCATGTCCCTTCCATTGCGGCATTGTATTCGCCACGGCGCGCGGCCCGGTTGCACCTGGCTCGATGATACAGAGCTTGCTGTGCCGCCAGCACGTGGGCCTCCTCGCCTCGCCAAATCTCCATCGCCGGCTGCTGGATGGCGCGGGCAAAGGAAAACGCCAACGCCCAGGGCAGTCGCGACTGGAATCTGACATTCATGGCATTCAAACGAGCCGAGGCCAGTTCAGGGGATTGGCCGCCCGACAAAAACGCAATCCCCGGAACCGCGGCGGGAACGGCTCGCAACAGACACCTCACTGTGGCGTCGGCCACCGCGTCCACCGTTTCTTGCGTGGGGCAGGTCGCGCCTGGAAGCACCATATTGGGCTT
>PLMF01000133.1 GCA_003142355.1 Bryobacterales bacterium | reverse complement strand
CGGACAGGGCTCCGACGCGGGTCCTCAGCGCCCGGTTCAAGCGGAGGATCTCCTGCTCCGCCTGACGCTGTCCGGCCATCGCCTCGCGCAGCTCTCCATTGCGCTCCTCGAGCATGTCGGTGTAGTACTTGACCTTGCCGGCCTGCCGGGCCATTCGAATAAACACCGCCACTTTGGCGCGGAGGACCTCCGGCGCCACCGGCTTCAGCAGGTAGTCCACCGCTCCCAGCTCGTAGCCTTTGAGCAGACTCTCCTCGCTGCCCGCGACGGTGAGGAAAATGATGGGAGTATCGCGCGAGCGTCGCAAGCGGCGGATCTGGAGGGCCAGATCGAAGCCGTCCATTCCCGGCATCATCACGTCCAGCAAAATCAGGCCGAAATTCTGGCGCAGCAGCCAGTCCACGGCTTCGACTGCCGAGGTGGTGGCTATCAGATCCTCACCCAGGTCCTCCAGCACGGCCCGCGTCGCGAACAGGTTGTCGGGCCGGTCATCGACCATGAGAACTCTCACCCGCTCCAGGTCGGGTCCGTGCTCGGTAGGTGAATCAAATCGTACAGCCGGTGTACCCATCGACTTTCTTCCTCTCCAACGGCAAAAGCTGCCAGCTAAGGTAGCGGACAAAGGCCATCTGGCCTCCGCTCCCTCAAAAGCTGTCAAGAAATTCAGCTACGCAGGCGGAACCGCCTGCGCCACCACAACAAGTCCCAACAAGTTCTGCATTTTCACAGTTTCAGGGGTGGGGCAGGTGGTTCCGCCTGCCTCGCCCGCCTGCGGGCGATTCTTTCACGCCTTCCGCGCTTCCGGAAGCCACACGCGCATCAGGGCCAGCAACTGATCGATCTCCACCGGCTTGGCGATGTAGTCGGTGGCGCCCGCCTCGATACAGCGTTCCCGGTCCCCCTTCATGGCCTGCGCCGTCAGAGCGATGACCGGCAATTCCCGGTATTCCGGCATCTTGCGGATGGCCTTCATCGCCTGGTAGCCGTCCATTTCGGGCAGCATGATATCCATCAGCACCAGCTCGACGTCCGGGTTGGCCCGGAGAGCTTCAATGCCCTTGCGGCCGTTTTCCGCCAGCGTCAGGTTCATGTCGTGCGTTTCGAGGGCGCTGGTGAGCGCGAAAATGTTGCGCAAATCGTCGTCGACTATGAGGATCTTCCGGCCCGACAGTTTCCGGTCCATCGCGCGGGCGGCGGCCAGCTTAGCGCGCTTCTCCAGCGGCAGTTCCGTCTCTTTGCGATGGAACATGGTCATACTCTTGTCCAGAAGGTCTTCTGGAGAGGACGCGATCTGGATCACCGCGGCATCGTCCCACGCGGCGATCCCATCTTTGTCGGCCTGGCTGAGGGGAGCCGCGGGGTAGATCAGCACGCGGAGCTCGCCGCGTCCGGTGGCGTCGCGTAAGGTGGTAAGCAGATCGAGGCCCGTCAGGCCGGGCACATTCCATCCCAGCACCGCGCCGTCGATCCGATGCTCCCGAAGCACGGCGGACACATCCGCTCCGCTGGCCGCCGGAATCGTTTGAATGTCCCCGTTGCCCAACAGTTCTACGAGGCCTGGGCATCGCGCGGCGTCGCCATCCACCACCAGCACCTTGCGCACAGGAGTCTTCATGGCGGCCACGATTCGATCAAACACCTGGTCGAGGGCCCCAGGCGTCAGCGTCTTATGCAGGAAGGAGGCGGCCCCCATGGCCATCGCGCGGCGGCGTTCGTCGCAGATGGTCACTACGTGAACCGGAACATGCCGCGTCGAGGGGTCGCGCTTCAGAGCCTCCAGCACCACCCATCCCGACATGTCGGGCAGCAGGATGTCGAGGGTAACGGCCACCGGCGCCATCTCGCGAACCATTCTCACCACCGGACCGCCGCGCATGACAACCACTCCCTTGAGGCCGCGGGTGCGAGCCTTCTCCAGCAGCACGCTGGCAAAGGTCGTATCATTCTCCACAATCAGCACCGGGCGGTCGGTCTTCCGCAGTGTGAGGCGGTCGTCTTCGACCGGTTCCTGCGCTACCATCGACCTGGCCAGCGCGGAAACTGCCACGGCGTCGCAGGCGCTCGCCAGACCCGGCGGGCGCGAGCGCGCCGGCGCCGCGGGAATCTCTTCGACCCCTGCCGCCGGCCGCGATGGCCGCATCTCCTTACAACGGATCTCCGGCAGGAAGAGCGTGAATGTGCTTCCCACGCCAACCTGGCTCTGGAGTGTGAGGTCACCGCCCAGCAACTGCGCGATGTCCCGGCTGATCGACAACCCCAACCCGGTTCCGCCGTAGCGCCGGCTGGTGGTGCCGTCCGCCTGCTGGAAGGCCTCGAAAACAATGCGTTGCTTCTCCAGTGGAATGCCGATGCCGGTGTCCACCACCGAGAACGCCACCACCCGCTCGGCGCGATCCAGGCTGCTGGTCCCGTGTCTCCAACCCGATTTAGCCGGCTTGATCTCCATCCGCACCGAACCCCGCTCCGTGAACTTAAGGGCATTCGACATCAGGTTTTCCAGGACCTGGTGCAACCGTGTGCGATCGGTCTGGATGGAGTCGGGCAGACCCGGGTCGACGAGCACTCCGAATTCGATGCCCTTGCCCAGGGCGACGTGCGAGAAGTCCTGGATGACCAACTCGCGCAGGTCGGTCAGGCGGACTGGCGCCGGCTCGATATTCATCTTCCCCGACTCGACCCGTGCCAGATCCAGAATATCGTTAATCAGCGTCAACAAGTCGGTGCCCGAGGAGTGGATGGTGTGGGCGAACTTGGTCTGTTTTTCCGTCAGGTTGCCTTCGGCGTTATCGGCCAACATGCGGGCCAGGATCAGTAGATTGTTCAGGGGTGTCCGCAGCTCGTGCGACATATTGGCCAGGAACTCCGACTTGTACTTCGAGGTGAGCGTCAGTTGCGCGGCCTTGTCCTCGAGGTCCTGCCGGGCCTGCTCCACCTCGTTGTTCTTCCCCTCCACTTCCACCTTCTGGTCGGCCAGCAACTTCGCCTTCTCCTGCAGTTCCTCGTTCTTAGACCGTAACTCTTCCCGTTGTTTCTTCAGAAGATGCTCGGAAGCCTGCAACGTAGTCGCCTGCTGTTCCAGTCGCTGGTTGGTGCCGGTGAGATCTTCCTGGCGGCTTTGCAGTTCGGCAGCCAGTGCTCGCTCCTGGTTCAGGAGTTCTTCGGTCCGCATGGTGGCGGCGATGGTGTTGAGTGCGATGCCGATGCTCTCGGTGAGCTGGTCCAGAAAGGCCAGGTGGATTTCGCTGTAACTGGAAAAGCTCGCCAGCTCGATGACGGCCTTGATCTCGCCTTCGAATTGAACCGGAAGCACGATCACGTTGAGCGGCGCGCCTTCGCCCAGTCCGGAACTGACCTGGATGTATTCGCTGGGCACGTTCGTCAACAGGATGCGATTTTTCTCCAGCGCGCATTGGCCCACCAGCCCCTCGCCGAGGCGGAAACGGTTGGAGACATTCTTGCGCTCCCGATAGGCGTAGCTGGAGAAAAGCTTGAGCGTTCCCGGCTCGCTGCCCTCCGATTCGTTGACGTAGAAGACGCCGTGTTGCGCGCCCACCAGCGGAGCCAATTCGGAGAGCACCAGTTTGGAGAAAGCCAGCAGGTTCCGCTGACCCTGTACCATGCCGGCGAACCTGGCCAGGTTAGACTTCAGCCAGTCCTGCTCGGTGTTCCGGCGCGTGGTTTCGCGCAAGTTGAGAATCATCTCATTGACGTTGTCCTTGAGCGCGGCCATTTCGCCCTGCGCTTCGAGGGCGATGGACCGCGCCAGGTCGCCCTTGGTCACGGCCGTCGCCACGTCGGCGATGGCGCGCACCTGGGTGGTGAGATTGGCCGCCAATTGGTTCACGTTGTTGGTGAGGTCGCGCCACGTACCGGCCGCGCCGGGTACGCTGGCCTGCCCGCCCAGCTTGCCTTCGATCCCCACTTCACGCGCCACCGTGGTCACCTGGTCGGCGAACACGGCCAGGGTGTCGATCATTTCGTTGATAGTGTCGGCCAGTTTGGTAATCTCGCCCTTGGCTTCCAGCACCAGCTTTCTTTTCAGGTCGCCGTTGGCCACCGCCGTCACCACCTTGGCGATGCCGCGCACCTGGGTGGTGAGGTTAGCTGCCATGAAGTTGACGTTGTCGGTCAGGTCATTCCAGACGCCACCGACGCCTTTCACCACGGCTTGGCCGCCCAGTTTGCCCTCGGTGCCGACTTCCCGGGCCACGCGCGTCACTTCCGAAGCGAAAGCGTTGAGCTTGTCCAC
>PLMF01000255.1 GCA_003142355.1 Bryobacterales bacterium | reverse complement strand
CATTGGGTTCTCCTGTTTGAGGTTTCTGAGCCGGCTGTGAGGCGCCGGTCTCGGCTGCATTGTACTCTTCAGGAGAACCCTTCGTCATCTGAGTCCTTATACATTCAAACAGACGGATGCGTCCACGCGGCGGTGTGACGACACGATGTTTGGCGAGGGATGGCGCGCGCCTTGGGACACATTCGTCAGTCCCCAGGTTTTCGCGGACCATTCGGGTGGCGGAGGTGGAACGCCGTGAGAAATGCGGATTAGTTCAACGGGTTATTCTGGAGGTGGATTTGGGGTTCTTTGGGGGGATCGACCGTCAACCATCGGTCCAACACAGAGTCCGACGGGATTCTATGAGGTTGGCTTGTAGCGCGCCACGCCGATCTCGTCGTGCCGCACTTGGGACAGGTCGTAGTTGGCCTGGAGGCGGACCCACATGTCGGGGCTGGGGCCGAACGCCTTCGAGAGGCGCACGGCCATTTCCGCCGATATGCCCGCCTTTTCGTTCACGAGGTTGTTTATGGTCTGGCGCGCCACGCCAAGCACTCTAGCGGCCTGGGTGACGGTCAAGCCAAGCGGTTCCAGGAAATCCTGGCGGACGATGCGGCCGGGATGCGGGTGATTCTTCATGGGCATATAGGAGTTGTCGCCGATCCTGTGGACATAACCTTCTATGCCGCTTGGCGCGGCTTGACCTCGGATGCGATCCGCGATTCCCAGGCATCGCGGGCAGTTTCGAGATCGTAGCGGGCTTGCAGGTTGATCCAATAGTCGGGAGTGGTATCAAAGTAGCGTCCGAGGCGCAGCGCGGTTTCCCCCGTGATGGCGCGTTTTCCGGCAACTATGGCGCTGATGCGGTTGGCCGGCACGCGCAGCTCTTGGGCCAGGCGGTTCATGGACATGCCAAGGTCGTCCAAGGTTTCCTTGAGGATGGCGCCCGGGTGGACGGGTGGGAGCTTAGCGATCGTGTTTGGTGATTTCGACATCGCAGGCATTCCCTTCTTTCCAGCGAAAGCAGACTCGGTATTGATCGTTGATTCTTAAACTATACTGGCCCCTGCGATCTGCGGCAGCGCCGCGCCGGTCGGGAAGTCAGAATGGCGGCAGAAGCTGTCGCAGGCTATCCAGGAGTTGTTGCCGATCCTGGGGACACAGCCTGCCAACGCTGCGTATGACCACGCGGTTATCCAGGGTGAAGAACTTCATGCGGACGACGCTCGGCATTTTCAATCCGGCGGATTGATGGTCGATGCGAACATCCAGCGGCCACGGCTGATTGCGCGCGTCGGTGATCATTGCCATCACAGTGTGGCCCTCGGCGTTGAAATCGCGCCGGCTTAGCACCGCGGCAGGGCGCTTCACGCTTTGATCGGAGTCGGTGAATGGAAATGGCACAACGACGACCTCGAACGCATCACAGATCATCGAAATTCTCGTGATCGTTAGCGGAGTCCCACTCGGCCAGAGTTGGCGAAATCGCCCGATGCCAGGCAAGGTCGAATGGCTCGGCCTTGCGAACTCGGACCGAATTCCCTTCCACTTCGTAGACTAGCGTGTCGCCGGAGTGGACCCCCAACTTATCGCGGATCTCCTTTGGGATGGTGGTCTGGCCCTTACTTGTAATCTTGCTGGTCATCGACGTTACCATCATACCGTCCTTACCTCCTTACAGCAAGGGAGGGCGAGGCGGGGTTGTTCACGATCAGCGAGGTGGTGGAGGAGGCGGGAGCTGACCCCAAGATAGGAGGCCGCGGCGACCCCCAATCTCAACGCAAACGCAATTTCGGAATGCCTTGTAGACAGCAGACACTACACTAGCGCCTGCGGTCAAAATCCCGGTCGCGAGCCAGTTCCTCAATGCGGCGCTGAAGTCTGTCGGCCTCGGCGTGGGCGACCGCGGGAGTGTCTTCAGCGGCCACCACGATGTTTACCTGAGTCAATCCGCCCGGAGCGGGGTTGCACGTGATGCAGACAAAGTACGAAAAAGAATTCTTGGAGCCAAAGAGGTCGTCACCGCCTGCCGGCGAGAACCCGTACCCCTCCAGTTCGAACGCGCGGCCAGCCAGGCGTGTGCATCTTTCCACACTTGTCGCAACCCTCAGGGAGGTATGGGCCATGGAGAGACACCAAGCCGACACCGCGCAGAGCAAAATGAGAGTGAGAACCACGAAAGGAAGACGTAAACGGACCATTGTTTTTTCCTCCGGGCGAAGTATAGCACCGCGGCCCGCTGTGCACAACCGCCGAATTGCCGCATTGCCGTTGTCTGGGAAGTCGTTTGAAATGAAGCGCTTCCAGGTTCCTATGTACCCGGCGAAGCCAAAGTTGGCGCGTTCTTGGGCCGCTGGAGTCGCTCGGGATGGACAAATGCGATTAACGGCTCCAATTGGGGCGGTTAGACGTATAATCGCTAGCAGGCCGGGGGGCCAAAACGGAAATCCTGGTTAAAGGAGTAGACGATGACTCATCATGATCGAAGGTGGACAATTACGCTGCTAAGCTTCGCGGCGAGCCTGCTGTTGACTCCCTATTGTTTTGCGCAGGCCCCAACCCTTTCCCGAATGGAAGGGCGGTATGCAATCAGTGTCGAAAGATGCCTGAGGCAAGCCACGCGAGCATTCGAGTCGCGTGGATATAGGGTCACCGATGTCTATGAAGCGAACCACCTCGTGTACGGCATCCACGGCACCGAGGTCGCAGCCATCGCGTGCAACGAGGCGCCCGGCGGCACGACCTGGGTGAACGTCGTGGTGGCCAGTTTGACCCTCGGCGGCGACGTGACGCAGCGTGATTCAAAGAGCCTGAGAGACGAGATGGAAAGGCTTGCGCGGGAGCGATGGGACCGCGACAGGAGGTAGCGCCCGGTATCTCCAGAACCGCTCCAAGGCCGGAGCGTTACCCTGTGGTCTCGGAGTGAAGGGGACGCCGCATGACGGGCAGACGGCCCTTAGTGGATGGTGCCGTCGCCGTCAAAATAGTGCTCCGGGAAAACGACCGCGTCTTCATCGTTCCCGGCTATTTCGGAAGTCTGTCGGAAGTGTATTTCCGTTTTCTCGATAGCGTAGTCAAACCCAATTTCACTCTTCGCGGACACGGGCACGAGAAAGTACCTTTTATGTTTCTGAAAGTCCTGCTTGAACCGCGGCAGGTGGGGCGAGTCCGGTTCGGGCGTCATTCTGTGGACCCGCCCAACGACCACGGTCAAGTCTGCGGCGACGCTCACTCCGTCCTCGGCGGCACGTTTCAGAGTGTGCGCCGGATTGGACGAAACGTGGACGGAGTACCCCGGATCTTCCCCGAGGATCTCCCCCTCAATGATGGATATCCGTAGTTCTTCGTATTTGTCCACCTTGCCAAGGCGCCGGAGCCAGTTTGAGAAGATCTGATTTCCGGCGTCATAATTCTCGAACACTAACCCAACCAGGGGGACCTTCTTCCCCGATGGATCATGTATGAATGCCATTCCCTTCCATTTCGCCGCATCCCATTTTCCTATTTCTATGAAGCTCTGTAAAAAGAAGTCTTCCACTGTTTGACCTCCCCACGCCGTCCGGTCCTCTTCGCGGAGCAGCGGGATTCTGGAGCCTGAAAGATGCTCCAACCCTACTCCTTACAATGGTATTCTGTTTTGCGGAAAGTAGGTAGGGCCTGTGTCCCCACGATGCGCGGCGCATCGGATTCTCGGTAGGCGAAATTAGAAACCCGTAAGTTGTTGATTCTAATATGGTGGAGGCGGGGGGAGTTGAACCCCCGTCCGAGAAAGCTCGCCATGAAGAGACTACGTGCGTATCCGGCTCATTGGTTGTCGGCCGACGCTTCAAAACCGGCGAGAGCGGCGCAAGCCTAGCCCGATTGGATCTCAGCCGCGGGCTCCGGACCGAAGCCATTGGCTTATCCCGCAAGATGACGCTCACTCACCGCCGCGCGGGCTCAGCGGCTGGAGCGGCCACCTAATTACTTAGGCAGCGTATGCAAACTGCGTATTGGCAGTTTTGGTTTTCCGATCGTTTTACGGGAGCTCGGAACCCGGCACGCCTCCCCACCACGATTCAATCCCGTCGAATCCGTTACGCCCCCACATCGAAAGCGCCTGGCGGGTACTACAATTCCATCTTACCACGGGGATCTGAAGTCTTATAATAAGAGCATGCGTGTGCGGGGTAAATTTGCGCCAGTGCTGCTGCTGTGGGCTTTCGGGGCTTGCGCCGCGGGGGTGCCCATGACCAAGCTCAACATGGTGGTGACGACCGAGTCCGGCCGTCCCATCGACCACGCCAGCGTCGTGGTCCGGTTCGTCAGGAGCCATGCCGTCTTCAACCTGAAGAAACTCCGCACCACCTACGAATTGCGGACCAACCAGGACGGCGAGGCCAAGGTTCCCGAGATCCCGCAGGGCGAGATCCGCATCCAGGTGATCGCCAAAGGGTACCAGACCTTTGGGCAGATCTTCGACGTCACGGAAGAAGAGAAGACCATCGACATCAAGCTCAACCTGCCGCAACAGCAGTATTCGTCACACCAGTAGGGGTGGGGCGGACAGACCGCTCTCTAAGAAGCCGTGAAAGAATCGCCCGCAAGCGGGCGAGGCAGGCGGAACCGCCTGCCCCACCTTGGCACCTCTGAAAGTGCAGGAATTGTCGTGGTGGCGCAGGCGGTTCCGCCTGTGCGGTCGGACAGGGCCCTACGCCAGGTCGAATTTTTCCTGGTGGAGTTGGGCGTCGGTTTTCACGATTACGGTCCGGCCCAGAATCTCCTCGAGTTCCTGAAGATAGGTGTTCTGGTTGGACTTGAGCAGCTTGGCCACCTCGGGGGAGACGCGCAGCAGCACGTCCTTGCCCTCGACGGAACGGGCGATCTTGTGCGCCTCCTGCAGGATTTCGCCCACCACCGTCTGCGGGCTCTTGACGTAACCGGCGCCCTCGCAGTACGGACACGGCGTGCACAAGGTGCGCTCGAGGCTCTGCTTCACGCGCTTGCGGGTGATGGCCACCAAGCCGAAATCGTTGAACTGGAGAATCTTGTAAGGCGCGCGGTCGGCCCGCATGGCGTCCTCGAGCGTTTGCATCACCTTCTGGCGGTTCTTGCGCTCGTCCATGTCGATGAAGTCCACCACGATGATGCCGCCCAGGTCGCGCAGGCGGATCTGGCGCACGATCTCCTTGATGGCGTCGGTGTTGGTCTTGACGATGGTGTCTTCCAGCTTGTGCGATTTGCCCACGAACTTGCCGGTGTTCACGTCGATGGCCACCAGCGCTTCGGTCTGGTTGATGACGATATAGCCGCCGGATTTGAGCCACACTTTCGGGCGCAGCGCCTTTTCCATCTCGGCCGTAATGCCGAACTCGTCGAAGATGGGGTTGGAGCGCGTGTACAGTTTGACGCGAGTCACCAGCGCCGGCTGGAAGCGCTCGACGAAGCGCAGCACGCCCTCATAAACCTCCTCGTTATCCACCCAGATGCTCTTGAAGTTGGAGGTGAGCTGGTCGCGCAGAATCCGCTCGACCACGTTCAGGTCGTGGTGGATCAGCAACGGCGCGGGCCGGCGTTCGGCTTTCTGCCGCATGTCCAGCCACAGGTTGTAGAGGAACATCATGTCGGCGCGAAGCTCCTCTTCCGAGCGGCCTTCGCCGGCCGTCCTGACGATGTAGCCGCCGGAAATGCCAGTGCGGTTGTTCTGGAGGATGCGCTTCAAACGGGCGCGCTCGTCGTCGCTGGGGATTTTGCGCGAGACGCCCATGTGATCCACGGTCGGCATGTAGACCAGGAAACGGCCCGGCAGGGCGATGTGGGAAGTGATGCGCGCGCCCTTCTGGCCGAGCGGCTCCTTGGCGATCTGAACGATGATTTCCTGGCCTTCTTTCAGCAGATCGCTGATGGATGGCCCGGGGGCTTTCTCGGGCCGTTCGGCGGGGGCGGTACGCTGCTCGGAGGTACGTTCTTCCGGGGGTGGCTCGTATTGGGGAGCGCGGGGGCCTTCCGGCAGGGGACGGCCATCCCGCCCCTTGCGCCGCAATCGCCTGGAAACGCGGTGCGGATAGCGCCCCCCCTGCTCGCGCAGGGCGGCCGTCAGGCTGGTAGGAATGCGGGCCGGCTCCGGCCCCTCTTCCTCGACGATCGTTTCGGGCTCGGCGGCTTCCACGAGCTCCGCTGGCTCCGCTGGTTCCGCCTGCGGCTCGACGATTTCGACCGATTCCGGCTCGTCCGCCGGCGGCAGTTCGGCCTCTTCCTCTTCGGCTTCCTCTTCGGCCGTTTCAGCCTCCGGGGCCGGCTCATCGGGCCCCTCGGCCTCTATGGCGACTGGCTCGACGACGGCTTCGACTACGACTGGCTCGGCAAAGTCCGTTTCCTCCCAGGGCTGCGGTGTATGCTTGGCCAAGGTCTCACCGGGAAGCACGAAGAACTGGTCCTCTTCGGTGAGGGTGGTTGGCGCCGCCGGCGGTTCGGACCGCACTTCCGGCGGTTCGGGCGGCACAACCGCCGGGCTCGGAATTCCGCTCAGACGGGGCGAGAAGTACTTGGAGTCGGGCAGGCCACGGCCGCCGCCCTTCTGGCCGCGGCGCCGGCGCGAGCGGCGGCCTCGGCGGTCGTGGTCGTCGCGCCGCGGATCGAATGCAGGGACAGCGCTTGCGGGCGCAGCCGGAGCGGCCAGCTCGGCCACAGCTTCGGGCGCCGCCTCCTCGGGAGCGGCCGGGACGCTCACCGGCGCGGGAGCGGCGGGCGGCGGGGCAGGCACTCCGCTCTCGGGAGGGTGGTCCAGCTCGATGACCTTCTCCTCCACGCTGGTCACAATCTTGTCGTACTCCTCGTTGTCCTCGAAGAAATCGGAAACGTAGAGAAATGCATCTCGATCCAGGCCGATATCGACGAACGCCGATTGCATGCCCGGCAGCACCCGCGTCACCCGGCCTTTGTGGATGCTCCCGGCGAGCGAATACTCGTTTTCGCGCTGATGATAAACTTCGACTGGCTGATCGTCTTCGATGACCGCCACGCGAGTTTCGTGGCGAGTTGACGAGATTACCAATTCCTTTGACATCGACTGCCTCCCATGGGGCATGGAGAGGGTATACGGGAAGGCGGGCGCCCTGCGTGGTCTCGAATCCCCCGGCGTCACCGGGGAACAAAAGCAAACTCGTTACCAGCTCACGCTGGCCGGAGGCGGAGAGACATTCCTCATACACCACCCGGCCGGGAACCGCTCCTCTTTGGGGGAGAGCGCTTGCACGCCACCGTCCCGAAGGTCTCTACAGGCTCCCTAACAATATTTTTCCCGGACGGGGACCCAGCGGGCCCGCGCCCGGCTAATTCACAAATCTTCTGAGGCGGACGTTATTGACCAGCCCCAGAGCCAAGAAATCCGTCCAGATACTGGAACCGCCGTAGCTCATGAAGGGAAGCGGAATGCCGGTTACCGGCATCAGCCCCACCACCATACCGACGTTCACCAACGCATGGTACAGCAGGAGGGACGCAACCCCCATGCAGATATACATACCGGCTCGATCGGGCGCCGTCTGCGCATTCTGGACGATGCGCATGACGAGCACGAAAAAAAACGCCAATACCACCACCACACCCACAAACCCATGCTCCTCGGCGAAAGCCGAGAAGATGAAATCCTTGTGGGGCACGGGCAGAAAACGAAGCTGGGTCTGAGTTCCCTTGGTAACGCCCTTGCCGAACATCCCGCCCGAGCCAACCGCGATCTGAGATTGAATCAACTGGTAACCTTGGCCCTGCGGGTCCCGCTCGGGATCCATAAAACTCACCAACCGCGCCTTCTGATAATCCGTCAGGAAGTGCTGCCAACTCACCGGAACCACGATGACCGCCGCAATGGCTATGACGGCCACGTACTTCCAACGCAGCCCGGCGAGAAACGCGCCCGCAATTAGAATTGCGAGGTACGCTACCGAAGTGCCCAGGTCCGGCTGCTTCAGAACCAGAACCGTGGGAATCGCCACCAAGCCCGCCAGTTTGAGCACTTCCCGAATCTCCAGCACGTCTGTTTTCAAATCGGCCAAGTAGCGGGCTACCAACAATATTATCACCAGTTTTACGAATTCCGATACTTCCAAGTGAATTCCGGCGCCCAGCGGGATCCAGCGGCGCGATCCGTAGACCCTCTCCCCGATTACATAGGTAACCAACAGCAACAGCACCGCGCCGATATACATCCCGGGGACATAGTGCAGAAAGGTGTGGTAGTCCACCGCCAGCGCAATCCACATCAGCAGCAGCCCGCCGAGCACGTAAACGACCTGCTTCGACCAGGCGCTTTGGAACGCGGTGTCCCGAGTGGCACTGTAGATTTGCAGAGCGCCCACGGCGCATAGGAACAGGGCGATAATCAGCACCGTCCAGTCGATGTCGCGTCGTGAGAGGTAGCGGGACATAACTAGAACTGGGGCCAGGGGCCGGGGGCGAGGGGCCGGGGAAAGGCCGTGGCCAACTGTTGCTTGTGCAGGGCGGCCAGGCGGTCCTTCTTGTCGAAATAGGCTTTCAAGACATCGCGCACAATGGGCGCCGCAAGCTGGCCATGCTCGCCATGCTCGAATAGCGCCACCACCACGATTTCCGGCGCCGATCGCGGCGCAAAGCCCACGAACCAGGCGTTATCCTTCATGTTCTGGCTGTGTCCGGCGACGGTGCTCTTCAGGAAATCGTTGGATGCGAGCTGCGCCGTTCCGGTTTTTCCGCAGACCTCGTCGTGCGCCAGTTGGGCACGCACGCCGGTTCCGCCGCCTTCGTTCACCACGCCGTACATACCGTCGATTACATCCTTCCAGTTGTCCGCAGTGAAGCTCCACTCCACCGGCTTATCGGCCTGGTCGAGCCTCTTCGTCAGGTGCGGCCTGCGCCACTTGCCGCCCATCGCAATTCCGCCGTAAGCGCGGGCCAGTTGCAGCGGCGACACGGTCAGCGCGCCCTGCCCGATGGCCACCGGAATGGTTTCACCGGCATACCACTTGGTCCGGAAATTGCGCAGCTTCCACTGCTCCGAGGGAACCGTCCCTTCGGCTTCATTGGGCAAGTCGATGCCGGTTTTCTGCCCGAAACCCACCAGGTCCGCGTAAAAGGAAAGGTTGTCGATTCCCAGCTTGTTGCCAACCGTGTAGAAGAACACGTCGCAGGAACGCACAATGGCGTTGTGCAACGCCAGGGTGCCGTGGCCGTGCTTCTCGACGCAGTGGTAGTAGTGGCCGTAGAGCGTCACGCCGCCCGAACAATGCACGGTGAAGCGATCGTCGATGGTGCCGGTCTCGAGCGCCGCCAGAGCCACGATGGGTTTGAAGGTCGACCCCGGCGCCAGTTGCGCCTGAATGGCGCGGTTGAACATGGGGTTGTCCGGGTTGTCGCGGATCTCTTTCCAATCCTTGGTCTTGATCCGCACGGCGAACTTATTGGGATCGAAAGCGGGCCGGCTCACCATGGCCAGGACTTCTCCGTTGCGCGGATCGAGGGCCACCACCGCGCCATTGCGTCCGTCCATGGCCAGCTCGGCGACGGCTTGGAGGTCCAGGTCGATGGTGATCTGGAGGTCCTTGCCGGCAATGGCCGGCTTGGTGGCCAGCACCTGCCGCACCTGCCCGCGGTTATCCACCACCACCTGCCGCTGGCCGTCCACCCCCATCAGCCAATCGTTATACTGGCGCTCGATGCCGAACTTGCCGATGGCGGCGCCGGGCTCGTACTTGCCGAACTCCGGCAAATCCAGCTCCTGCTCGCTGATTTCACCGGTGTAGCCGATGACGTGCGCCAGCATGCCGTTCTGCGGATAGAGGCGGGGCTGAGCGGATATGACGACCAGCTCGGGGAAGAAATCGTGGTGCGAATCGACAAAGGCCAAATCCGCCGGGCTCATCCCTTCCTTGAGCGCGATGGGCTCGTAGCGGGGCCGCGATCGGAAGCGCCGGACGCGCGCTTCGAGGTCGTTGTAATCCAGGTCAAGCCCTTGCGCTATGGGCCTCAGGTGCTCTTCTTTCAACGACTCCCTGGCTAAAAGCAAAGTAAAGGATGAATGGTTGTCGACGATCACGCGGCCGTCGCGATCGAGGATGCGCCCGCGCGGCGCCAGGATGGGCACCGACTTGATGCTGTTCTGTTGGGCGCGCACGCCGTAGAATTCCGGGTTCTGTACCTGGAGTCTCCAGAAGCCCGAAATCAGGAACAGAAAGACGGCCACCGTGACGTACTGAAAAACGGCGATCTTGCCAGCCGCGAAGCGCGTGTCGTCGTGCAGGGGCGGCTTATCGGAGAGGTGCGTTTCGAGATTTGGGTCGGCCGGCGGCAGGATCACAGGAGTCAATAGGGGCCGGGCATGCCCGGCCCCTACTCAATTTTACCGGATTCCGCGCGGTTTACGTAGCCTTCCTCAACTTGTCCAGGAAGTGGAACAGCGAAACCCCTACTACGGCGTTCAGCAGGCCCAGGACCAGCGTCTTCTGGACGTCGAACGCCAGTTGTTGTCCGAGCAGCGCGCGCACCATGACCCAGTAGAAGAGCTGGTGAAAGAGGAAGAAGAAGAACGTGAGCAGGAGCCGGATCAAGGGGTGGTCCACATCCAGGCGCAGGCCGACCGAGGCCGCGAAATAACCCACCAGCGTGTTCACAATGCCGAGCATGCCGAGCGGGTTCTTGGAAAGCGAATCCTGCGCCAACCCCACCAGCGCGCCCACCAGCAAGCCGCCGACCTGGCTGCGCCGCATGAGCGCGAAGTACACCACCACCAGCAGCGGCATCTCGAGAAAGCTCAGGAACTCGAAGAACAGAGGAACGTACACCTGGAAGAGAATCGCCGCCAGAGGCACCAGCAGCACGACCCAGGCGGGAAACCGCGACACCTGGCTTTCGCGCTGGCTGCTGAGGAGGATGTGGCCGCCGGAGTAGCTCATGGGTGGGACGCGCCTCCGGGGGGCACGGCAGGCGCCGCCGGGGCGCCCACCGGGCCCGGCAACTTCAAGTTGAAATCCGGCGGCGTCGACCCCGGCGTTCCTTCTCCGAATTTGTGGCCCTGCGCATTGCCGATATCCTTGTACTGGGTACGCAGCCTGTCCGCCTCAGTGCCGGCCGGGCCGCCGGGAGAGTTCCCAGGGTTATCCGGCGGCTTCACCGTGTCCGCGGGCGGCGGCGACCCAATGAAAACCGATTGGTTCACCGGGGGTGAGTCGGGAATCGCCTGGTGCACGCCTTCCACCAGAATCAGCACGTCCTCGAGCCCCCGCGCCATGCCGCTGGGATCGACGAGGATCTCCTTGAACGGCTGCGCGCTGCGCACCCCCTTCACCACACCGACGGGGAATCCGCGCGGGAAAATGCGGTCGTCGCCGGAGGTGTAGAGCCATTCGCCGGGTTCCACCTTCTCATCGAAAGGCACATAATCCACCTTGCAGATGGGCGTTCCCTGCCCCTTGAGCGTGCCGTGCACCTGCCCTTTTTGCGAGATCACCCCCGCCGCAAAATCCGGATCGGTGATGAGCAGCACCGCCGAGGCCGTGGGGTATGCCGTAATCACCTTGCCTACGATCCCATCCGGCGTCACCACCGCCATGCCGCGTTCGACGCCCGACACCGAGCCGCGGTCCACGAACACCACTTTGGAATTCGTGCCGGCGCCGATCCCGATGACCGTGGCCGCCACCGTCCGGGAGGGCGTGTGCGACTGAAACACCGACAGCGCCTTGGCCCGATCCGCCATGCCGATCTCGTTCTTGAGATAAATGTTATCCAGCTTGAGGCGGCCGACTTCGGCTTGCAGCCGGCGGTTTTCCTCGTGCGCATCGTGCAGCAGAACGTAGTTGCGAATCAGGCCCGAGCTGCCGCCACGCAGAGCTTCCACGATGCGCGCCACGGGGGTGACCGCCGTCACCGTCCAGACGCGGATCAGGCGCACGTCCCGATCGTTCTTCACCTGAACCGCTACCAGGGCAAGCTGCGCCAAGATCACCAGCAGTAGGATGGTGATGCTTCGGTACCGGTTGAGAAACGACTCCATGCTCCCGGGCGGCCTTCAGTCCCTAGTCTATCGAAATCTGCCGCAGCAGCTTGAAATCGCTGAGCATGCGGCCGGTCCCCATCACCACGGAAGCCAGCGGATCTTCCGCGATGGAGACCGGCAGGCCGGTTTCCTCGCGGATGCGCTTATCCAGGTTTTTCAGCAGCGCTCCGCCACCGGTGAGCACGATGCCGCGGTCGCTGATGTCGGCGCTGAGCTCGGGCGGCGTGCGCTCGAGCGCGACGCGGATGGCGTTGACGATGGTGGCCACGCACTCCCCCAGCGACTCGCGAATCTCGGTGTCGTCGATGGTGATGGTGCGGGGCACGCCTTCGATGAGGTTGCGCCCCTTGATCTCCATGGTGATGGGCTTGTCCAGCGGGTAGGCCGAACCGACCTCGATCTTGATGGCCTCCGCCGTGCGCTCGCCGATCAGCAGGTTGTACTTGCGCTTGAGGAACTGCATGATGGCTTCGTCCATCTCGTTGCCCGCGACGCGCACGGAGCGCGAGTAGACGATGCCGGAGAGCGAGATGACGGCCACGTCGGTGGTGCCGCCGCCGATATCCACCACCATGTTGCCGTAAGGCTCGGTGATGGGCAGCCCGGCGCCGATGGCCGCCACCATGGCCTGTTCCACCAGGTGCACTTCACTGGCCTTGGCGCGGTAGGCCGAATCCGTGACCGCGCGCTTTTCCACTTGCGTGATTTCGCTCGGCACCCCGATGACGATGCGCGGATGGACCAGCATCTTGCGCCCGTGCGCTTTCTGAATGAAGTAATTCAGCATGCGCTCGGTGACTTTAAAATCGGCGATGACGCCGTCTTTCATNNGGCTTGATGGCGACGATATTGCCGGGCGTGCGGCCCAGCATTTCCTTGGCTTCCTTGCCGACGGCTACGACCTCACCGTTATTCTTGTTGATGGCGACGATGGAGGGCTCGTTGACAACGATCCCCTTGCCTTTGGCGAAGACCAGGGTATTGGCCGTTCCCAGGTCGATGGCCAGGTCCGACGAGAATAGGCTGAAAAGAGAGCGTAGATTCATGTGATAAGACGGTTCACTTCGGGAAAGGACGTGCTTCCACACCCGAAGCGTATCCCCTTGGATAGTAGCACATTAGACGGCCCGTCCATGTCTGATAGCGCCCCACACACGAATGCGGCGCCAGCCGTTTCCGGCTGGCGCCGCATGGTGGCCCCTCCGATGTTGCCCTGCGCGGACGGCTACTCGCCCTTGTCCCGTTGCAGCGGGATCTCCCTCAGAACCGCGGTTTCGTCCTTGCCCAGTTTGGGACCATGGAAAGTGTAGGCATGGCTGCCAGATCCGTCCCAAACCTCGGCCAGCGCGCAACTGCCGCTGGTGCACGCGAACACCAGCTTCGCGTTCCCCTCTGCCCATCCCTTCCGCGGATCGACCGGAGCCTGCGGCAACAGCGTTGCCGACCCGCCTGAGGTCACGTTCAAGAGCCGGAAGATCGGTGTGACGGTGCCCAGGTTCTCGAGCCGGTATGTTCCCGGCGTCATCACCTGGTTCCGCGCGCGGAACTCGAACGGAATCGAGGCTGTCATGGTCTGTGCCGAAGCGGCCCCGGCCGCAACCACCAGGGCGGCCGTCGCAATCATCAGTTTCGTCGTCAGTTTCTTCATCGTTATGCCCTCCTTCGGGTTCGCTGCTGCGTTCCCGATACGCACGGATATAAGGCAACTGACGTGCCACGGCGCCGGCGTTCGTAAAGCGTTGAGAACTCGTTCCTGCGACGTGGATTTCCGCCATTTGTGAACCGAACGGTTCACCGCGGTGAACCGCAAAGTTCACCAGCACTCTTCCCTGCCTGCTAAACCGGCGTGGGGACCTTCGTCAATGGAATGCGATCCCGACTGCGCCGATCTGGGCGGGCCGGCGGAAAGCGCGGCATACGGGGCTACTCTCAGCGAAAGTTTTCGATCAGCATGATGTCGGATTCGCTACGGTCCACCTGATCGTAGAGCAGCCAGCGGCCGTCGGCAGGAAGACTCAATCGACTACGCGATCCGGGAAACGGCTCATCGAGCACCGCGACCGGGCTGCTTTGGCCCGTCTCAAAGCGGAACAATTTCAGGATCGTCTTATGCTCCGCTACTCTGGGCTCGACGAAATATAAACCCTGGTTCCCCAGCGCCCAGTAGTTCATAAAGTTTGGTTTCTCCCTCGTCACCAGAGCTTCCTCACCGCCGTCGACCGGGACCTTCCAGAGTTCTTGGGCCCCTGCCATGTGGTAATAAAAATACTTGCCGTCCATGGATTCGATGCCCGCGCCACCTCCGTGTTTCGTCAACTGAATTTCCTTGCCTCCCTGGGCGGGAATCTTCCACGTTTGGATGGTCCCTACACGCCTCGCGTAGAAGTAAATCCAGCGTCCGTCCCTGGACCAGGACGGATTGTGGCCTTCCTCGGAGCCGAGCTGGCGCGGTGTTCCACCCCCGGCCGCGATCACGAAAATCAGATTGCGATCTCCCGGGCGGCCTTCGAAAACGATGTTCCCGCTATCCGACGACCAATAAGGATTACGCGCGAATCCCAGGGAGGTCAACTGAACGGCGTTGGCGCCCTGGCTGTCGCACACCCACACCTCTTCAGTTCCGGATCGATCCGACTCGAATGCGATGTGCCGGCCATCCGGAGAAAGCATGGGATCGCCGTCGTACCGGGAGGACGTCACCAATTGTGTGGGAGGACGGTGGAGTCCTTCCGGGCTGAGATCCAGCCGCCAGAAACTGGTCCGCATGGTGGCGCGCACGAAAGCCGCCCGCCGGCCCTGCCGGGCGATGGCAGGTTGGATGGCATCGGCGCCCACCGCCGGCAGCCGCTCCGGTGTGCCGCCCGAAGCTGAAATCCGCCAGAGAGCTGCGTCTCCAGCCCGGCTCGAAGAGAAAATGATCTCCTTGCCATCGGGTGTCCACGCCAAACCGGAAATTTCCCGATTATCGTGCGTGAGTTGACGGGACATTGCCCCATCGGAGAGAGGCGCCACAAAAATATCCGCCGTGGGGCCGTTCCGAACCCGGGAGAAAGCGAGTGTCCGGCCGTCCGGGGAGATGGCCGCCATGTAATCGCCGACCCAGCCGGCAGGGGGAGAAGTCAACTTCCGCTTTTCGCCACCCTCGACCGAGACGAGAACGATTGCGGTATCGTCCCGCACGGCCAGGAACTTACTGTCCGGAGTCCATGCCGGTGCAGACCACCAGTTGGCATTCACTCCCCGGCTGAGGTCGGCCAGCTTCCTCTCGACACCGCCCAGGGGCGAGATCAGCAGAAGCTCCTGGGCCGCGTCGCCCGACGCCCGCAGAAAAGCGATCTGCCGACCATCGGGGGACCAGGCGGGCCAATTGTCCCCAGCCGGATTGGTGGTCAGGCGCAGGGGCGCTCCCGAATCCACCAGCTTCACATAGATGTTGCGGTTGTCCTCCTTCTCTCCGTTCCAGGAGAACGCCACCTGGCTGCCGTCAGGCGAAAACGTCGGAAACTGGGTTGCCCCCGGATAGCTGGTGATCGGTTTCACCGTGAACGGCGTCTGGTTGCTCCCGCCGCGCGCGATGACCAGCCAGCCGGCTGCCGCCAGCAATGCCACTCCTGCCAAAACCGCGGCCCACGTCCACCAGCGGCGTGTCGTCTGGCGTCCCTTCGCCGGAGCGCCGGCCAGCGTCCCCGAGTCGGACTCCTCCTTCAGATCGAGCAGCGCTACTTTCAAGTCGGCGGCATGCTGCAGGCGCCGTTCCCGGTCCTTGCGCAGGCAGCGGGCAATCAACTTTTCGAGTTCCGGCGGCACGTCCAGGCCCGCCTGGCTAAGCGGCCTTGGCTCCCGAGTCAGGATGGCCGCCAGCGTGGATACCCTGGAATCGCCATGAAACGCCTTCTGCCCGGTGAGCATTTCGTAGAGAACGCCGCCGAAGCTGAAGATGTCGGAGCGGGCGTCCACCGGTTTGCCCTCGGCCTGCTCGGGCGACATATAGGAGATCGTGCCCACGACGGCGCCCACTTCGGTTTGATCTCGCACCGTCAAGGTGGCATCTTCGGCGCCGATGGGCGCCTCGGTGAGCTTGGCCAGTCCGAAGTCGAGCAACTTGACCTGGCCCTCATCGGTGACCATGATGTTGGCCGGCTTCAAGTCCCGATGCACGATACCGGCTGCATGCGCCTTGGCTAGGGCATCGGCGATCTGGATGGCGTACTTCAGGGTCTCGGCGGTGGGCAGTCCCCTGCGCGGGATCAACTGGTCGAGCGCCTTGCCGGGGACATACTCCATGACGATGAACTGCGTGCCGTGCTCCTCGGCAATGTCGTGAATGGTGATGATGTTGGGGTGATTCAGGGCGGAGGCGGCTTTGGCTTCCTGGATGAAACGACGCTTTCGATCCGGATCGGCGACCTTGCCGGCGGGCAGTACCTTCACCGCAACCACGCGATCGAGACGGATGTCGCGGGCGCGATACACCTCGCCCATCCCGCCCGCGCCGAGGGGCGACAGGATCTCATAAGGGCCGAGTTTGTCGCCGGCAGAAAGCGGCATATGCGTGATTTAGCCCATTTTACTTGATCAAGCAGCGGACAGGGCGTTACAGGATTTTTCCGCAGAAACGAACCTCGGCGGATCAGTGGATTGACCCACCAAAACGCAGGAACGCGGCGCCGACCGTTTCCGGCTGGCGCCGCATGGTGCCCCCTCCGATGTTGCCCTGTGCGGGCGGCTATTCGCCCTTGCCCGGTTGCAGCGGGATCTCTCTCAGAACCGCGGCTTCGTCCTTGCCCAGCTTGGGGCGATGGAACGTGTAGGCGTAGATGCCAGAGCCGTCCCAGAGCGCAGCGAGCGCGCAACTTCCGCTGGTGCACGCGAACGCCAGCTTCGCGTTCCCCACGGCCTTCCATGCCTTCTGCGGATCCACCGAAGCCTGCGGCAACAGCGTTATCGACCCGCCTGAGTTCACGTTCAAGAGCCGGAAGATCGGTGCGCTAATCTGGCGGTTCAGGTTCTCGACCCGGTATGTTCCCGGCTCCATCACCAGGTTCCCTGCGCGGAACTCGAACGGAATCTCGGCTCTCATCGTCTGTGCCGCAGCGGCGCCGGTCGCAACCACGAGGGCGGCCGTTGCGATCATTAGTTTCGACGTCAGTTTCTTCATCGTTATAACCTCCTTCGGGATCGCTTCCACGTTCCCGACACGCACGGATGTAGGGCAACTGGCGTGCCACGGCACCGGGGCTCGTAAACCGTTGAGAACTCGTTGCAGCGACGTGGATCTGCGCCATTGCTGAACCGATCGGTTCACCGCGGTGAACAGAAAGGTTCACCAGCGCCCTTCCCTCCCTGCTAAACTATCGCCTACCAGACCATGGAGGCGGAGTTCATCGTCGTCAGCGGACCTCTCCTCGGAGCGCGGTTTCCACTGGGGCCGGGCGAAACTCGCATCGGCCGCGCCCCCACCGCGGACATCCGGCTCACCGAGGCCAACGCGGCCGGGGAGCACTGCGTGGTGCGCGCACGCGACGGTCGCTACCACATCGTCGATCGAGGCACCGGCGTGGGGACTTTCGTCAATGGAATGCGCATCCGTGAACACTGGCTCGAGCCGGGCGACCAGGTTGACATCTGCGAAACCGTGCTGGTCTATCGCGAGGACCGGCCGGAGCTGCCGGCCGATTCCCAGCAGCACGCGCTGCTTCGCGCCTGTTCATTCCTGTTCCTGTTTCGCGCCGTCGCCATGGCGCAGAGCGCCACCCATCGGGCCACGCTCGAAAGCCACCTTGTCCGGCTCATCGGCGACATCGTTCCGTCGAGCGGCGGGGCTGTGCTGCTGGGCCGCGATGCGGATGAACTGCGCTCCGCCGCGCGCGAACTGCCCGGTCCTGCGGACCTCGCGGAAATGGCCGCGCGCGCTTGCCAGGAAGGCACTGTGGCCGATCCCGCGACGCTCGTGGTGGCGCTGGCGCTGTATGTCCACGGCGGCATCGCCGGGGTGCTGGCCGCCTGGTTCCCCCCCGAGCAGACCGCCAACCTTTCCGATCACCGCGACACCCTGAGCGCCATCGCCACGCTAGCCGCCACCGCGCTCGAGACCGTTCGCGAGATGGAACGCCTTCAGGCCGAAAACGCTTTGCTGCTGGAGCGCCTGGGCGCCGGCGATGGTGGCATGGTGGGCGAAAGTCCCGCCATGCGCAAGTTGCTTCAAATGATCGCCCGCGTTGCGCCGCGGGAGACCTCCGTCCTGGTCCTGGGCGAAAGCGGCACGGGCAAGGAACTGGTGGCGCGCGCGCTGCACCAGCAGAGCGCCCGCTCGGCGAGACCCTTCGTCGCCATCAACTGCGCCGCTCTCACGGCAACGTTGCTGGAAAGCGAGTTGTTCGGCCACGAAAAGGGCGCTTTCACGGGCGCCGTGGCGCAGAAAAAAGGCAAGCTTGAAATGGCCGAAGGGGGCACGGTCTTCCTGGACGAAATCGGCGAGTTGGCCCCGGCGCTGCAAGCCAAACTGTTGCGCGTGATACAGGAGCGCGAATTCGAACGCGTGGGCGGCACACGCACCCTGAAGCTGGATGTGCGTCTCATCGCCGCCACCAACCGCGACCTATCCGCCGAGGTGCGCCGCGGCGCCTTTCGCGAAGACCTCTATCACCGTCTGAACGTGGTGGCCCTGCATGTTCCCCCCTTGCGAGACCATGCGGAAGACATCCCGGCGCTGGCCCGCCACTTTCTGGACCAGGCCGCGGTTCGTTGCCGCCGCCGTGTTTCCGCCGTCTCTCCAGAAGCCGAGTGCTACCTGATGAGTTATTCCTGGCCCGGCAACGTGCGCGAGTTGGAGAACGCCATCGAGCGCGCAGTGGTGCTGGGCCAGTCCGACGTGCTCCTGCCCGAGGATCTGCCCGAAACCGTTCTCGAATCGGCCATGGTTCCGGAGGTTCCCGGCGCGCTGCAGTCCTCTGTCACCGAAAGCAAACGCCAGTTGATCGTGGAAGCCTGGCGGCAGTCGAACGGCGATCACAATCAGGCCGCCGCCCGCCTGAACATCCACCCCAATTCGCTGCGCCGCCTGATCCGCACTCTGCATTTACGGGATGCGCTGCCATAGGCAATGCTAGGATGAAGCCATGCGGCGCGTGCTGTTGGTATCCTTGCTATGGATTCCAACTACGCTGCCGGCTTGCCAGTGTTTGTTGACGTTGTCGGCTTGTAATGAAGTGGCGCTGGCCGACAGGGTGTTCATCGGGACGGTCGAATCGGTCGAGCCGAGCTTCCTGAATCGCTGGAACCCATCAAAATCCTCGTCTCTGCCATTGAGCCAGCAGTTGGCGGGCATGGACCTCCCCGACTATTACAAGCGCCGGTTGGCCGCGGCCAAGACGAGCGACGACATCGCGCGACTTTTCGATTCGATCGTGGCCCAGGGACGACGAGTGCGCTTCAAGGTCAAGACCACGTTTCGCGGCGAGGAGTCCGTGGAAGTCTGGACGGATTCCGGCGACTGCGGCTACGACTTTCAAGTGGGCGAGACGTACCTGGTGTATGCCGATGAGGACGAAGAATCGGGCCGCATCAATACCAGCGTTTGCTACCGAAACCGCAGGTTGTCCGATGCCGGAGACGATCTGGCCTATCTGTTCTTCTATCGGAACGGCGGAGACGAATCGGCGCGGCTCGAAGGATTCGTAACCGCGGACGAGTTCTACCAGCGCGATCTGGATAGTGCGCACGATCCGGAAAAAGTGAAGCTTCCCGCGCCCGGCGTCATTCTCGAACTGCAGTCCGGCCAAAGCCGGCATTATACGCAGTCGGACCGCGACGGCAGATTCGTCTTCGACGGCCTGGCCGGGGGAGAATACAGCGTCTCGGTTTTCGATGCCGGGTACCCGGAACAGGTCAAGCTGTTGGCGGGGCCGGCGCGCGTCCAGGTGGAAAAGAAGGGGTGCGCCAGCCAGATGCTGCTGGTGCCTAAGGGGGTGTCGGGGCAGTAGCGAGATAGAGGAACACGGGCCCGGACAGTCGGCATGAACTCCTTGAGGTCGCTCTTACTCCTGACGTGCTGCCACAACTGAGGCGCGACAGAGTCGGGTGTATGCTTGTGGTAGTCAGGATGCCATAAAGGGGGATTCTGGCTGAACTTGCATGGTGCGGACAAGCGGCCCGAACTCGACCGTCAGTGGGACATGAGTCCGTGGAGAAAGCGCAGCAGAAAATAGGGTGTGTACGAAGTGGATAATCTCTCAATAGGAGATCGGCCATGAAAAGGCATCGCGCATTATCGTTTGGGCTTTGGTTGGGGTTAACTCTGATGCCCGGATTGGGGATCGTGCCCGCTCCCATGATGGTAGCGGCGGAACCGTCTATCGTCGGAGCCTGGGAAGGAACTCTTGATCCAGGCGCCCAGGCTAAGAAACGAATTCTGGTGCACATTTCCGCGGCCGGGGACGGAAGTCTAAATGGCACGATCGACTACCCTGACCAATCTGTTTCGGGTATCGGCATCACCGCCATAACCTATCAGGAACCAACCCTGCACTTCGAAAGCAGCAGCATGCAAGCTTCTTATGACGGCGCCATGAACAAAGACAATTCACAGATCACGGGCACTTGGAAGCAAGGCGGCGCGACGCTGAGTCTCATCCTCAAGCGGGCGCCTTAGCGTCCGGGGTTTGGTTCCCGTTGTTCTGGTGATTTCCTGCTGCTTCGCGTCGAAATGGAACTTGACCCCTTCGCATCATATTCGCGGGCCCAAGGAGTCGAGAGGAGCGGCCGGCGATTCGCCTCCCTCCGCCGTGAAGTAAGCGCAATCCGGGTGGTGGAATACCAGCGCGCTCACGCTGGCTTCGGGATCCATCATCATGCCTTCGGTGAGCTCGACGCCGATGTCCGCGGGGCCGAGCAGCGTGAAGAGGCCCTGCTGGTCGTCCAGGTTGGGGCAGGCCGGATAACCGAAACTGTAACGCTTGCCGCGATATTTCGACGTGAAGCGGTCATGCATGGTGAGAGCCGGCGGGTCGGGGAAGCCCCAATCCTCGCGAATCCGGCGGTGCAGCCACTCCGCCGCGCCTTCGGCGGTTTCGATGGCCAGCGCTTGAATGGCGTGCGCGTTGAAGAACTCGCCCGCCAGTTTGAACTCCTCGGACCGCTGGCGAATGCCCGCGCCGGCCGTGACTACGAACAGCGCCAGGTGGTCGCGGCGGCCCTCCTCGGCATCCAGAATGTAATCGCTCAGGCACAGCCCGTTCTCGCGGGGCTGCCGTCCGAAACGGAAGGTGTGGAGGGGTATGCCGCTTCCTGGGACGAACAACTGGACGGCGTTGCCGTCGCGCTCGGCTTGGAAGAATTGCCACACCACTTTCACCTGCATGAACTGCGCGGCTTCCCGCTTCAGTTGCTCCATGTTGTGGAACAGCTCCAGCGCCTTGGCCTCGTGATCCACCAGGGCCTTGTCGAAGTTCCCCTTGTAGCCCAGGTGACGGCCATAGAGCATGAACGGATTGACATAACTCCACACTTCGGCCAGGTGCGGAACGTCGCGCAGCTTGCGCTCGAGATAGGGCGCGGCGGGAATGGGGATAGCGGTCCGCACCTTGGTGCTGCGCGTGGTGGCAGCGGCCACCGGCGTTGGGGAAACCGGCGCGGCGGCGGGCGCTTCGGTGAAGCGGTGGCTCGACAACACCGCCGCGCGCTTCTCCGGGTCCATGATGGCGTTCATGAGGCTGAGGCCGGTCATGGCGTCCTTGGCGTAGCACACGGCCTCGCCATAGGCGGGCGCGATTCTGGTGCGGGTGAATTTCTCCGACAGCGCCGCGCCACCCACCAGCAGCGGCACGGTGATGCCGGCGGCTTTGAAATCGCCCGCGGTGATGGCCATCTGCTGGGTGCTCTTCACCAGCAGCCCGGAAAGCCCGATGGCGTCCGGCTGGTGCTCCTGGCAGGCGCGGATCAACACCTCCGGCGGCACCTTGATCCCCAGGTTGATCACCTGGTAGCCGTTGTTGGCCAGGATAATCTCCACCAGGTTCTTGCCGATGTCGTGGACGTCGCCCTTCACCGTGGCCAGGATCACCTTTCCGCGCGCTGCGGTGTCCGCCTTCTCCATGAACTGCTCGAGGTGGTTCACGGCGGCCTTCATGGCTTCGGCCGATTGCAGCACCTCGGCCACGATCAGCTCATTGTTGTTGAACAGCCGCCCGACTTCCGACATCCCGGCCATGAGCGGCCCGTTGACAATATCCAGAGGCGCTACGCCCTCGGCGCGCTTGCGGTCGAGGTCGGCGATGAGCCCGTCCTTTGTCCCTTCGATGACATAATTGGCCAGGCGCTGGTCGAGCGGCAGGTCCGCGGCGCGCTGTTTGACGCGCTTGCCCGTCTTCCGAAAATGCTCCGTGACGGCGGCGATATGCCA
>PLMF01000405.1 GCA_003142355.1 Bryobacterales bacterium | reverse complement strand
CCATCGGCCAAGGTGCCCGCCGCGGCGGTTTTTCTCCCGCGCGCGCCCAGAAAAGTTCAAATCGAAAAATCGGCTATTCCTCCTACCGCACTGATTCAACCGTAGTTATCAATTTTCGAAACACTTTAGCCGGACAGCAGTGATGCTCGGCACGTCGGCGTTACCGAACGAGTCGCACCCGGCGACAAGAATTCTTGAGATCCAAGTGCGGGTTCCCTCACTATCACGGTGTATAACTGTCAGCTGAGGTCAAGTGGGTGCAAAGAGTGCAATCAGTCAATGCGAAACGGTTCGTTCGGAAAATGCGTGGCAGCGCACAGGCGCACTTATTGGAGTGCGACGATGGTTCCTTCTACGTTGTGAAATTCTCCAATAATCCCCAGGGCGGCCGCAGGGTTCTGGACAATGAGTTCGTCTCATCCCTTCTCCTGAAGCGGCTCGGAATCCATACGCCGGGAATTGCCGTGGTAAATCTCGGCCGCGATTTCTTAAAGGCGAACCCGGGAGTACGCCTTTCTCAAGGATCGAACAAAACGGTTATGCCGGAAATCGGACCTCACTTCGGCTCCCAACACGTCGGCGGCGCCGTTCCTGCAACCGTCTTCGATTTCCTGCCCAGCGCGATGTTGTGGGAGGTTGTCAATCGCGGCGATTTTCTGGGCGTAATGGCGTTCGACAAATGGGTATCCAATGCCGATGGGCGGCAGGCGGTGTTCTACCGGGCGCAGATCAACACCGAGATGCCGGGATACCCACGCGTCGGGTGGGTGGCACAATTCATCGATAACGGTTTGGCATTCCAGGGCCGCGACTGGACATTCTACGATTCGCCGGTCCAGGGTATCTACATGCGGCGCATCATCTACGGTCGGAGGCTATCACTCCGCGATTTTGAGCCCTGGGTGAGTGCCGTCATGCAGATCGGTCAGGATGTGTTGGATGGGATATTTAAGCTACTCCCGCCCGCTTGGGTTGAAGGCCAGGAGCACGAGCTTCAGCGGGTCTTGAATCAGCTTTATGATCGACGCGAGCGCGTACCGGAACTCTTGGCAGAAACCGTCAAATGCATCCAAGCGATGCCAGCACAGAGCGTTCCGTTCGTCCTCGGCGCTCGCCAACAGTGACTTGTTTGTGCTCGGACAAATTGTCCCGCACCAAGAACAACGTTGTCGCCAGGTGTTCCACATCATGAGTACGACTGTCAATATCATCCAAGCTGAAGGCTTGCCGCCGGGCAAAATGAGCATCTTCACCGCGATCCGCGTCACCGCCGCGATGTGCCTGCGGGCAAGACCCTCTCGGCCGGATATGGACACTCTGCATCGGCCGCCTGTTTCTGGAGCAAGTAGGGGGTTACTGTTGGTGAGCACACTTGAGTCATTTCTCACGAGTGCCGAAGGGCAAGGAGGCCTACGATGAATCCTCACAACAACGACGATTTGGTCGAACGCTTCTCAATGGGCAGATTGCAGGGAGCCGAACTCACCGACTTTGAGGCACATTTGCCCCAATGCGATCAGTGTCAGGACGCCGTCCGCAGGATGGATTTCTTGCTGGAGGCAGTGCGAAGTGCTGCCGAACACTCGCGACAGTCTGGCAGGCTGATGGCCGGATTACCGGTATCGACAAGATCTAAGGGACAGTACCTGTTGGTACAAGCGGTTTTGCCAAACACGAACCTTCAGAAGATCGGTGTCCTCTTGATTGACGCCGGCTCCGATCGACTGTACTGGCGTTTTCGACGTGATGTCGAGGAGTTCGCTGGCGACGAGGCGGACTGGTTTAAGGAACTGCCTGACTATATTTCGCAGAGCGCGGACGAACTCGGCGCCGGGAAATGCGTTGAGTGGCTGGAGTCAACGTTGTCCAACGCGGTGCGGATTTCCACGCGCAAGCGCGTTCTTATTGAGGACTGTGCTGCCACGACCGTGGACAGGCTGTACGCCAAGCTCATTCGGCCCAAGGTCCTGCCCTTCCGTACCCATCTGCCGCAATACACCCTCGAAGCGGCAGCAGGTAGGTTTGGAAGGCAGATGGTTGTGAATCCTCAGGGGTGGGTCGAGGTTCGGACCGATCTGCCGCTCACTGACGACATGTTCGTCATCCACGTTCATGGCCACTCGATGGAACCGGAGATTCCAGACGTCTGCCTGTGCGCCTTTCGATCTAAGATCGTCGGCTCCCGCGAAGGCAAGGTGTTGCTAATCGAGCACTGCAACGAGTTGGGAGGGGGCAGCTATACAGTCAAAGTAGTTCGGGCTTCCAAAGCCGTCGATCCGAACGAGCGGGGCGATTCGGCTTGGCTACACCAGCGCCTGACCTTGGAATCGACCAACCCTCGATATAAGTCTTGGGACGTTCCGTCTGCCGAAGAGATCAGAGTCTTGGGAGAGTTCCTTTTCGTTGTCCGACCGGACCTCAAATACCTGAGGGCCGGCTTCTGCCTCAAGAACAGCGAGAGGCCGTTGTGACAGCGTATCGGTATCAAAAGTGGTTTCTCGCCCATGGGCCGGGCGAGGGGCCGGAAGGGATGAAGAAGAACGTCGAACAGGTGCGCATTCTGCGCGAGGCCGTGGGTGAGGAGACGGAACTCATGTTCGACGTCTACAGCGGGTGGGACCTCACCTATGCGCTGGAGTGGGCCAAACAGGTGGAGCGGTACAGGCCGCGATGGATCGAAGAGGCCACGCAGGCGGAGAAGATCGACAGCTTCGCGCAACTGCGGAAGGGCACGTCGATTCCGGTGGCCTCGGGCGAACATATCCAGGGACGATGGGAAGTGTACGACTATCTCAAGGAGAATGCCTTGAGTGTGGTGCAGTGCGATCCGGAGTGGTGCGGGGGGACTTCGGAGCTGATCGAGATCTGCACGCTGGCTTCGATCTTCGATGTGCCGGTGATCCCGCATGGGCACAGCCTGCACGCAGCGCTCCACGTGATTGCGAGCCAATCGCCGACAGTCTGCCCGCTTGCGGAGTACCTGATCGTGAAAATGCAGTCTTATTACCATTTCGAGAAGACGCCACCGGCGCCGAAGGATGCTCATTTTGCGCTGCCGGAAGGGCCAGGGTACGGAATCGATCTCGACGAATCGAAGGTGGAGGCGCGGGAGTTACTGCGGTGGGCGTAAGGTGCGGGCGGCGCCGCCGCATTCCCCAACAATCGCCGCCTCATGCTGCAGACGCAGCTTACTAAGTGCGGCCCCAGTGCGTCTTCCCCGCGGCGTTCTCCAGAACCACGTTGGAGAGCACGGCGGTATCGACAGTTGCCGGTAGGTGCGAGCAGAAGCCGATGCCGACGTCGAAGGGCTCATCAAAATGGAGCGCGATGGGAGGGCCGAACTGGTGCAGCGGTTCGCCTTCGATGCTGACCAAGAGGGCGATCGAGTCGCCGCGCTTCTCGATTCCGATGCGCCGGGCCTTGACGTTAGCGAGCGTGCCGCCGAAGCGGTACTCGGCATCCTTCATCTGCTCGCCTCGCGCGGCGCGCCACGCGAGGTGGATCATCCCGGCACCGTGCTGGCCCGCCATGACCTCTTTCGAATCGTCGTCAAGATCCTGGCGGATCACGAGGACGGCCTTGCGGTCGCCGTAGCCCTGGGGATTGGGAAACGAAACGTCGGCCGCCAGAGAGATGTCGCCGGACATCTTCTTCCAGAGGAAGCGGAACTCGTCGCGCTGATACCAGATGTTGTAACCAGCCGAGTGGATCGTGTATTGCCGGGTGGCGGGATCGTAGCTGGCGCTGCCGGGAACCGGCGCCGCGCCGATATCGGACTGGCCCTGGAAAACGCCGATCGGCGCATCGAAATTCTTGCTGGGCCGGTGAAAGTCCATGGGCGGCGGGACCTGCGAACGGGCGGCGGAGCCGGGCAGCGCCCAATCGGGCACGCTGGGAGCGGCGGCCGGCGGCGCGCCGGGCGCTTGCGCGCACAGATGCAAAGCGGCGGCGAATAGCAGCAGAAGCGGCAAGGTCTTCATAGATACGTAAATTAGCAGATGGCAGGCAAGGGCAGGCGACGGGATGTACAATGACGTCATGCTTTCCGGATATCTCCTCATCATGGTTCTGGTTGCGGCCGCTCCCGTTCTGATGGCCCAGACGCCGGGCGGCCCGGCGCGCCCACCGATCCTGGGCGTTGCCCACATACGGCTGAAGACCAACGATCTGGCCGCGGCGCGCAATTTTTACGGCCGCTACCTGAGATTTCAGGAACCGTTCGGCCTCGATTCGCTCGCAGTGTTCAAGGTGAACGACGACCAGTACATCGAAGTAGAGCCGACGCTGAAACAGGAAACGGAAGACCGGCTTTCCCACATCGCCTTCGAGACAAGCGAAGCCCGGCGGTTACGGGATTACCTGGCGAGCCGCGGCGTAACGGTCCCGGGCGCGATCGAGCCGGATGGGGACGGCAACCTGAGCTTCTTCATCAAGGATGCGGACGGGCACATGGTGGAGTTCGTCGAGTACGCGCCGGGATCGCTGCACAGCCGGAACTTCGGGAAGGTGCTGCCGCCGACCCGCGTTTCCGAACGCATGATTCACGTGGGTTTCACCGTTCAGGACCGCGCCGCAGCGGACAAGCTGTACCGGGACATCCTGGGATTTCGCTTGCAGTGGTACGGAGGCATGACGGACGAACGTACCGATTGGGTCTCGATTCGCGTGCCCGATGGTACGGACTGGTTCGAATACATGCTGAACCAATCTCATCCATCGCCGCGAACTCTCGGCATCATGAATCACTTGGCGCTGGGCGTCTCAAGTACGGAGCAGGGATACAAGACCGTGGTGGAGCGCGGTATGAATCCGACGGAAAAACCGAAGATCGGCCGTGACGGGAAGTGGCAGTTGAATCTGTACGATCCGAACTACACGCCCGCGGAGCTGATGGAGCCGAAACCGGTTCAGCCGCCTTGCTGCTCGCCGATTCTAAATCCGTAGCAGCTTTCCAGGAAGTTGAGTGGGGCAGCCCCACCCCTGGTCTGGGGGAATGGCGCAACGAAGGCGCTCAACCGCCACGTCTCGTCGCTTTCGAGTTTTATATCTCGCCGGGGCCGCAGCCGAACTCCGCCTGCCGATCATGGTGCCCAACCCGGCGCATGCACAGTTCATCGCCCGAGATTCCACCGACCCACGCGAGGAAACCCCATCTTCTTCCTGCACGCCTACAACGACCCGGTATCCGCCTCCAGCCCCTCGCTCTTCCTGGCCTGGAAAGTCGCCAACAAGCCCGCCGAGTTACACACCTATGCTGCCGGCGGCCATGGTTTCGGCATGCCCAAACACGACCAGCCCACCGACAATTGGATCGAGCGCTTCGGCGACTGGCAAAGAAGAAAAGACGGC
>PLMF01000025.1 GCA_003142355.1 Bryobacterales bacterium | reverse complement strand
GCCTTCGCCGCCCAGGTCGGTGTCCGGTCCGATCTCAATCGCGAAGCCGTGCCAGGGCTTCCATGCGCTCTTTTTGGTACTCCTCGTTGCCGCCATCTGCTTTTCTCCTTCGCATGACGATTCATCACTCTTTGCGGCTAACAAGGCAAGTCAAATGATCCGAATTCCGGGATCTTTATTCGGCGCGTTTTCAAAGACATGCTGCCAGCGTGTGGCGGCGGGGCGTTGATGTGGCGCTGACTCTCCAACAACTCCAGGCGAATCTCGATTCGATCAACCAGGCAATCGGGGATAAGGTATCGCGGGTGCGCTTTCCCGATGGTCGCGACGTGACGTACCGCTCGATGGCCGAGTTGCGGGAGGCCAAGGCGGATATCGAAGACCAGATCCGCACGTATGGCGGCGCCTCCGACAGCAAATCCACGCTTGCACAGCATCGCCGAGGCGACGGTTTCCCCGGGCCGGGATTTCCGGGGTGGGGCCGCTGGTAATCCGTGAATCTTATTGACCGCACCATCGAGGCGGTGGCGCCCAGGTACGCGCTGCGGCGGATGCAGGCGCGCGCGGCGCTCACACTGACCCAGGATTACCTGGAGCGGCACGCGGAGCGATTCTCCTACGACGGATCGTCCGCGGGCCGGCGGGCGCACGGCTGGTACGCGCCCTCGAGCGATGCCAACGTCGAGTTGATGGGGTCGCTGGTGTGGCTGCGCAATCGCAGCCGCGATCTCGTCCGGAACAATCCCTACGCGGTGAAGGCGACCGAGGAACTGGTCGGCAATGGGGTCGGCACCGGGATCGTGCCGCAGTCGAAGACCGGCAACACCAGCATCGACAAGATTATCGACGCGGAGTGGCCCTTCTTCGTGGAGGCCTGCGACACGCCGCAGCGGCTGGATTTCTACGGCATGCAGGCTCTGGTGATGCGGACGATGGCAGAGAGCGGAGAGTCTATCGTTCGCTTCCGGCCGCGCCTGGCCCAGGACAACCTTCGGGTGCCGTTGCAGCTTCAATTGCTCGAGGCCGACTTCCTGGACCACGCGCGCACCATGGGCACGGTCAACGGGTCAGTGATGCAGGGAGTCCAGTTCGACCTGCTGGGCCGCCGCGTGGCCTATTGGATCTTCACGTACCATCCGGGCGGCGTGTTGGTCCTCAACCCGCGCGGCGGCATCCTCAGCCAGCCGGTCCCGGCCGACCAGATCCTGCACACGTATCGCGTGCTGCGGCCTGGCCAGATTCGCGGCGTGCCGTGGTTGACGCCGGTGATGTTGGCGCTTCGCGACCTCGACGATTACGCGGACGCGGAGCGGGTGCGGAAGAAGATCGAGGCCTGCGTGGTCGCCATGATCACGCAGCCCGAAGGCATCGAAGGATCGTGGCTCGGGTTCAAGGGCAACGATCCGCTGACGACACACCCGGTGGAGAGCTTCCAGCCGGGCATGACGGCGTACCTCAAGCCTGGCGAGGACGTGAAGTTCAACAATCCGCAGGCGCTGGGCGGCTACCGGGAATACAAGACTACGGAGCTGGAGGAGATCGCCGCCGGCCTGGGGTTGCCCTACGAGTTGATGACCGGCGATCTCTCGAAGGTGAACTACTCCTCCTGGCGCGGCGGCCAGTTGGGTTTTCGGAACACCATCGAGAACTACCGGTGGTTGACACTGATCCCGATGTTCTGCATGCCAGTGCGCCGCCGCGTGATCGACACCCTCGTGATGCTGGGCAAGATTCCGGCGCGCGTGGTCGATGATCCGGCAATCAATCTGTACGCCACGCAGTGGACGGCGCCACGGTTTGAATCCGTCGATCCGGTGAAGGACGCCGAGGCCGCGCTGAAGGACATCCGGATGGGCCGCATCACGTGGTTCGAAGCGGTGCTGGCGAACGGGTACGATCCGAACGCCCAACTTGCCCAGATCGCGCTCTTCAATAAGCTCGTCGACAAATTCGAAATCATCCTCGATTGCGACCCGCGCAACACGACGCTCCGGGGCCAGGAGCAACCGGCGGGAACCGAGGAGAGCACGCCCAGCAGCAAAGCTGTAGGTGGCAGCGGGAAGGGCCAGCGCATGGCGGCACTGTCGGAGGAGGATCTCGGGATGATCCGGGAGCTTCTGCTTGCAGGCTCAAACCATGCTGCGCGCGCCTGGGACAACACGACGCGCACATACCTGACGTAAGGAGGTCGATGATGCAGGGAGAATCGAACATCGAACAAGCGGGCGCGCCCGCAGGTACCGGCCCCGGCGAGGTATTTGCCGCTGCAGACGATGAGATTTCATTCCAGCCGGCGACGGCAGACGCGAAAAACCGCACGGTGGATGTGGTGTGGTACGGGGGCGCCACGGTGCCGCGGATGGACCCGGTGACCGGCGAGCCATACATGCTGCGCCTCGATATGGCGGGGTGCCGCATGGAGCGGTTGAACGCGGGCGCGCCTGTGTTCGATTGCCACATGAGCGGGCTGGACCTCCGTTCGATGGTGGCCGGCCAGGTCGGGTCCAAGGCGCAGCGGGGATCGGTCGCGAAGGCGTGGGCCGATGGAGCGCAGGGGATGGCCACGCTCCAGTTCGGCGTCGAGGGCGAGAACGAGGATACGGATCGGCTGTGGTCCGGAATCGTTTCCGGTCGCATCCGGAACCTCAGTTTCGGCACCTGGGTCTACAGCAAGGCGCCAGCCAAAGACCAGAACGGGAACGGCACCATGGCGCCGCACCCGAGCGGCAGCCAGGCGCCGGTATTTGTCGCCAGCGACTGGGAGCCATTCGAGGTGTCGGCCATCACGGTGCCGGCGGATTTCAGTACGCAGTTTTTATCCGCGGTGGGAGCGGATGCAGGACGGGCAACCAGCCCAACGAGGGAAACAATGGAACCAACGACTCAGCCGGGCACGGAAGCCCGTAACGACCAGGTGGTACTCGACGCGGCGCGCGCCGAGGGAGCGAGGCTGGAGCGCCAGCGGGTGAGCGGCATCACTGCGCTGGGCGCCAGCTTCAATATGGAGAAACTGGCAACCACGCTGATTGCCTCGGGCGTATCGGCCGAAGATGCCAGGGGCCGGTTCGCGACCGCGACCGAGATCCGCGCCATCGGGAAGCCCATGGCGAAGTACGGCCTCACCCAGGAATTCGTGGACGCGATGATCGATAGCGGAGTAACGCTGGCGGATGCGCGCGCCAAGATCCAGGAGGAGTTGGTCGCCATGGCGGGCCGGACGGTCGATGGAGGCCGCCACGACACGCAGGAGCACATCGCGATCACCCGCGATGGTGGGGAAACCAGACTCGCGTGCATGCAGGAAGCGATCCTGTTCCGCATCGACCCGATGCTCTACCGCAACGAGACGCCCGCAGTGCAGCGGCAGCGTGCGGAGATGGCGCGGGAATTTGTCGGGTTCAGTCTGATGGAGATGGCCCGCGAGGCCCTCAATGCGGCGGGGATCAGCACGCGCGGCATGTCGAAAGACATGATTGCGCAGAAGGCACTGAACTATCGCAAGCTTCCGGAGTTCATCGGGATGAGCGGCTCGTATTTCGGGGGCGGCGCGGAATCCACATCGGACTTCCCCTCGATCCTGGCCAACGTCGCGAACAAGACGCTCCGGCAGGCGTATCAGGCGTTCCCGCAGACCTTCCGGCCGTTCTGCCGGCAGACGACCGCTGCCGACTTCAAGCCGATCAACCGCATGGCTCTGCACGATCTGGCCGAGCTCGCTCCGCTGAGCGAAAGCGGCGAGTATCGCACGGCGACGCTGACCGACTCCGGGGTGAGCTACTCGCTGGCCGAATTTGGGGGCATTGTGCGCATCACCCGGCGTTCGATCATCAACGATGACCTCCAGGCCTTCACGCGGGTATCGGAACAGCTTGGTTCGGCCGCCGCACAGCGGCAGAGCACGACGGTCTGGTCCGTCATCACCGGCGCTTCGGCGGCCAAGTATGCCGGAGATACCGTGAGCACCGCGCTGTTCCACGCGAACCACAAAAACCTGTTGAGCGGCACGCCCGGCACGTCAATCGACCCGACGGTGGGTTCGGCCAACCCCCTGACGGCAGTAACGAAGGCGCGGGCACAGATGCGCGTGCAGAAGGGTCCCGCCGGCACGCATCTCAACCTGGTCCCGAGGTACGTTGCGGTTCCGGCGGCGCTGGAAGGCTACCTCCTCCAGTTGATCTATCCGATCAACATCGCGTCCTCGGATCAGACCAAGGTCGTTCCGGAGTGGGTGCGCAGTCTGGTCCCGGTTGTAGAACCGCGCCTCGACGACAGCAGCCTCACCGCCTGGTACCTCTTCGCCGATCCGGCCCAGATCGACACGGTCGAGTACTGCTTCCTCGAGGGTCAGGAGGGCGTGTACTTCGAGACCAAGCAGGGCTTCGAGGTCGATGGCGTCGAGATGAAGGCGCGCATGGACTTCGGCGCCGCGGCCATCGAATACCGCGGCATGCAGAAGAATACGGGAGCCGCGTAAGGGCACGACCGTAAGGGTAATCAACAGGGCGGCTTGCGCCGCCCGATTTCCAAAAATCAGGAGAAAACAAACCATGAAGAACTTCGTGCATCGAGGAGAAGTCCTCTCGCTCACCGCGCCCTATGACGTGCTTTCGGGCGCCGGTTTCAAGGTCGGCAACATCTTCGCCGTGGCCTCGGGAGACGCAGTGTCCGGTGCCGCAGTGGAGGGCCAGGTCAAGGGCGTCGTTCGGATCGTGAAGGACGCCAGCGTCTTTGCGCAGGGCGATCTCGTCTATTGGGACGACACCGCCAAAAAGGCCACCAGCACGGCTGGCAGCAACCTGTTGATCGGCAACGCGGAGGCGGCGCAACTGACCGGAGACGCGACCGTCGATGTCGTGCTCTTTGGCGTGCCCGGCTTCTCCGGCCAGGTCAACGGCGTCAGAGTCGCGCACGCGCTCTACGATTATTCCGTAGACGGGGGCGCCACATGCACTCCGGCCAACAGCGACACCATTCCCGACAATGCCGTGGTGTTTGGCGGCGTAGTGAACTCCACCGCCGCGGTCACCGCATCGGGATCGGCCACGGTCGCGATTGGAACCGCTGCTGGCTCCGCATCCAACTCCATCTTGACCGCAACCGGCAAGGCGTCGCTTGGTTTGGATGCGGTGGTCGCACCCACGTGCGCGGCCACCCCATTCAAGATGACTGCGGCCGGAAAGATCAACGTCACGGTCGCCTCCGGCCCGCTGACCGCTGGCGTGATCGAGGTGTGGGTCCTCTATTCCATCGCCAACGCGTAGCAGCGACGCCGGGTTGGGGCGGTTGTTGTGCCGCCCCGTCTTTCTCTCTGATCCATGTCTGATTGGGCGACCATCGACGCGGCGGCGAACGCTATCATGCAGCAGGCGTTTGGCGAGCCGGTGGTGTATCAACCGGTCGAGGGCGGGGTCCCGGTCGGAGATCCTCTCACTATTGTGGTCGTCCGAGATGCCAGGGTTCGCGAGGAATCCGGGGCGGCGGCCAACTTCGAAGGGATCGGGGTCAACCCTGCCGACCTGCTGGCGCCGCCCCAGCGCGGCGATTGGGTGACCGCCTGGGGATTGCAGTTCGTGGTGGCCGCGGTGCGCCAGCCCGATCCTTACGGGATGGCGCAACTCTCGTTGACGTTGCGGGCCGGCCAGGCGACAAATTAGCAGAGAGAACGAATCAATGTTCGAGCGAATCTGTATGGCCGTGGTGCTGATAGCGTGGGTGGGCCTGTTTGCCTCACTCGACGCTCATCTCCAGTTGGTTGCAGAGATCTGCGCCGGCGCTATGGTTGCGGCTGTCCTGGCGATGCTCTGTAAGTGGATTATCGCTGCCTCGTAAGCACTATGATCAACGCGAAAAAGATCGGTTTGGAGTTCGTGGGTGCGCTTCAGTCCCTGCCCAATCTGCTCGAGGCGCTGGGCGGCGATGCCGATAGCATCCAGTACTACAGTGAAAACCGCGTTGTTTTCGGCCAGCGCACGCAGAACAACACCAGGCAGGCCATCCTGTCGATGCCGCTCGGATCGATCATGATCGTCTGGCAGGGCAGTGGGCCCGGCAGACTGGGCAGTGCCCAGGTCTACGCCCATAACTACTCGCTGTATCTTCGTGCGCCGGAAATCGAAGACGTGGGCTATGAGGATATCTGCGACTGGATCGTGAACGACGTTCCGGTTGGCGGCAGCCTCAAGATGCTGCACACCCCCATCGATCCGAACTGCGAGCCGATGGATTTCCAACTTCCCAACTCGCAACGTAACACTGTCGTGATCAGCGCGGATGGGACCACCTTTGAGTACTTCGAGGTCCCGGTGCGGTTGATCGAGTCTTTTAACCCCTAACTCTGGAGATCGAACGATGAAGGTATTCATGAAGTCTCCGCAAGACGACGAAATCAAGGAAGTCGAGGCCACCGCGGCTGCGTTGAGCCCGTTGATGTCGGCGGGGTGGCATCAAGTGCCCGCGCCGGCGAGCGAGCAGCCGGCGAGCCCGGCCGAGGAGGAAAAGTAGCCATGGCTAACATAAACGAATTGATGAATGGGTGGGGCTTCGGCAAGCAGACCGCCATCGGAACCGCCAACCTGGTGGCGGCGATGTGGCGTCACACGAACCTCAATACCAAACCCTGGGCCAAGGTTCCGGTGAACGAGGATGACCGGGCTGAGGTCGGCAAGGGCCACGAGTTCCCCACCCAACTGTTCAAGTCGCACTACAACATGCCGACGTTCGAGATTTCGAAATACGCNNTTCTCCCTCGGCAATGTTGTGTTGAGCGGCACCGGCCCCTACGTGTATGTGATCACTCCGGCGCTGGGCGCCACGAATCCTACCGGCCTCGAGCTGCCGTATTTCTCGTTCGTGCAGCAGATCCGGCCTGG
>PLMF01000005.1 GCA_003142355.1 Bryobacterales bacterium | reverse complement strand
ATGGTTTCCCACTAATGCACTCTACATTTAAGCCCAGGTAAGGTTCCTCGCGTATCATCGAATTAAACCACATGTGCCTCCGCGTGTGCGGGCCCCCGTCAATTCCTTTGAGTTTTAGCCTTGCGGCCGTAGTCCTCAGGCGGCACACTTAACGCGTTAGCTTGGGCCCTGGAGGGGTCGAATCCGCCAAGACCTAGTGTGCACCGTTTAGGGCGTGGACTACAGGGGTATCTAATCCCTTTTGCTCCCCACGCTTTCGTGCCTGAGCGTCAGGTACTGTCCAGGTAGCCGCCTTCGCCTCTGGTGTTCCTCACGATATCTACGCATTTCACTGCTACACCGTGAATTCCGCTACCCTCTCCAGTCCTCTAGCCGAGCAGTTTCAGGCGCAATTCCGAGGTTAAGCCTCGGGCTTTCACACCTGACACACTCAGCCGCCTGCGCACCCTTTACGCCCAGTGAATCCGAATAACGCTTGCAGTCTCTGTATTACCGCGGCTGCTGGCACAGAGTTAGCCACTGCTTCCTCTCCGGGTTAAGTCAGGCTTTGAACTGTTAGCTCAAAGCGTTTCTTCCCCGGTGACAGGGGTTTACAGTCCGAAGACCTTCGTCCCCCACGCGGCGTCGCACCATCAGGCTTGCGCCCATTGTGAATGATTCGAAACTGCTGCCACCCGTAGGTGTCTGGACCGTGTCTCAGTTCCAGTGTGGCCGATCATCCTCTCAGACCGGCTACCCGTCTTAGCCTTGGTGAGCCGTTACCTCGCCAACTAGCTGATAGGCCGCGAACTCCTCTGCGAGCACCGGGCCTTACGGTCCCCGGCTTTAGTATGACAACCATGCGGTCATCAACCACATGCGGTATTAATTCGCCTTTCGACGAGCTATTCCCCACTCGCAGGTAAATTGTTCACGTGTTACGCACCCGTTCGCCACTGACTTTCGATCCGGTTGCCCTTCACGAAAGCCCGTCCGACTTGCATGTCTTAACCACGCCGCCAGCGTTCATTCTGAGCCAGGATCAAACTCTCCGAAAAGAGAGTTCNNGGGGTCCCAATCAATCGCACAAAGTAAATCTCAAAGAACCTCTTCCCCTCAAAGGGGAAAGCTTTCCACTAAGACAATCGGCCATTTCTCCGTCAATACTTTTCCCGAAAGAAACAGAAAAAGCGTTGGGAAGGAACTGTCGGCTTTGCGGAGGTTTCTTCTTTCGCCCTGCCTCTTTGCCGCGGGGCGTTGAAAGAAGGGAGCGTGACAATGGGAGCGTGAACCCTTGAATCAAGTTCTTTCTATCCATATTCCCCCACGTTCATTTATACCCATTACTACCAATGTATTGTGCATTATCTCTTGTAAGGCCTTCCGCTTCAAATGGGCGCCCGACGGCGCCTGAATTGACTTCACTTGATGACATCCAACCTGGCTGACACGGCTGAAGCAGGCCGACCGACAATCTGTATTTGATATACAGCTACGGATCAGATTCTTCCTCCCGCGCCGCCCCTCCCAGTGATGCTTTCTCCGCAGGCGGACTGTCATGTGTTGCCGGCGGACGCCCGATTAATCGCCGGCTCTGCGCAGACCGCCACCCATGTCAGTGGAAGAGGTTCCTGATGCAGCGATTGGCGCGGTATCCTACCGTGCATGCAAGGCCCCAAATGGACAATCACCCATTGCGATATGGCCACATATAAACCGCTGTACTTACTCTCTCAGCCTGCGACTTACCGCTACTGAAACAAATACGCACCTTAGCCCTTAGCCAGACACCGGGTGTGCGGGTTTGCGTGATTTGCGTGATTTGCCTGGCGCGATGTAGCTGACAGATCGGCCGACGAGCCGGCTTCCCCGGCTAGGGTCGTGCAGCCGGCCCCACCGGAACGGAATCGAGTTTCCAGATATCGCCGGCATATTCGCGGATGGTGCGGTCACTGGAAAATTTCCCGACACGGGCGGTGTTCAGGATGGCCATCCGTGCCCAGCGTTTTTTATCGCGATAGGCGGCGTCGACGAGCAACTGGCAGTCACTATAAAGACGAAAATCAGCAAGCACCATGAACGGATCGCCACCGTCGAGCAAACTGTGATGCACGGGGGTGAGCACCCCGGGCGGCTCATTGGGCGTGAAGTAGTTCGAGCCAAGCCAGTCGACCACGGCATGCAACTCCTCGTCGCCGTGATACCAATCCCACGGATTGTAGCCCTGGCGGCGCAGCTCCTCGATCTTCTCCACCGTCTGGCCGAAAATGAAGATGTTCTCCCCCCCCACCTCCTCCCGGATTTCGATGTTGGCGCCATCGAGCGTGCCGACGGTGAGCGCGCCGTTCAAGGCGAGTTTCATGTTACCTGTGCCCGACGCCTCCTTGCCGGCCGTGGAGATCTGCTCGGAAATATCGGCCGCAGGAATGATTTTCTCCGCGAGCGACACGCGATAATTGGGCAGGAACACCACCTTGAGCCTGCCGTTGACGCGGGAATCCGCGTTGATGTGGGCGCCGACCGCATTGATGGCCTTGATGATATTCTTGGCCACATCGTAGCCGGGCGAGGCTTTGGCGGCGAAGATGAAGACCCGTGGTACGATATCGTAGCCGGGGTTCTGCAGCAACCGACGGTAGAGTGCGAGGATGTGCAGCAGGTTCAGGTGCTGGCGTTTGTACTCGTGCAGGCGTTTGATCTGCACGTCGAAGATGGCGTCGGGCGAAACTTCAAGCCCATCGCACTCGGCGCGGATCACCGCGACGAGGTCCTGCTTGTTGGCATGCTTGATAGCCATGAACTCGCGCTGGAAACCAGGATCATCGGCCCATTTCTCGAGCTTACGAAGCTGATCAAGATCGCGCCCCCAGGCCGCGCCGATGCGGTCGGTCACGAGCCGGGCCAGGCGCGGGTTGCATTGGAGGAGCCATCGGCGCGGGGTGATGCCATTGGTCTTGTTGTTGAATTTGCCCGGGTAGAGTTCGTTGAAGTCAGGAAAGACGTTGCGTTTAAGCAGTTCCGTGTGCAGCACGGCGACGCCGTTGACCGCGTGACACGCGACGACGGAGAGGTGTGCCATTCGCACCATCTTGTCGCCATTCTCCTCAATCAAGGAACAGGTGCGCTTCTTCTGGTTGTCGCCGGGCCACTGGCGTTCGCACGCCTCCATGAGATGCACGTTGATGTCAAAGATGAGCTGGAGGTGCCGCGGCAGAACGCGCTGGAAGAGCGGCACACTCCACCGCTCGAGCGCTTCCGGCAACAGGGTGTGGTTGGTATAGCTGAACGTGCGCGTGACGATCTCCCAGGCTTTCTCCCACGGCAGATCCTCCTCGTCGATCAGGATGCGCAGCAGATCCACGATGGCGATGGCCGGATGGGTGTCGTTGAGCTGGATGGCGACCTTGTTGGGGAAGTTATCCCACGAATTGCCGGGCTGCTTGCGGTGGCGGCGGATAATGTCGCGCAGCGAGCAGGCGACGAAGAAATACTGCTGCACGAGGCGCAGTTCCTTGCCATTCTCGGTTTTGTCGTTCGGATAAAGGACCTTCGAAACGCTCTCCCCGACCGCCTTCTCGCGGACGGCCTCAATGTAGCCGCCTTGATTGAAGGTGGCGAGGTCGAACTCCTCTGTGGCCTTCGAGCCCCATAGCCGGAGAAAGTTCACAGTCTTCGTGCCGTAGCCGGCGATGGGTATGTCGTAAGGTACGCCGAGAACCGTCTTCGTGTCGACCCAGCGAGGCCGCGAGTTGCCGCGATCGTCGAAAACGTGCTCGACCTGTCCGTAGAGCTGTACACGTTGCGTGTATTCGGGTCGGACGATCTCCCATGGATCGCCAAAGATGATCCAGTTGTCCGGATGCTCTACCTGATGGCCGTTGACAAATTCCTGTTTGAAGAGGCCGTACTCGTAATGGATGCCGTAACCGATGGCGGGAAAGTCGTGCGTGGCGAGCGAGTCAAGAAAGCACGCAGCGAGGCGGCCGAGGCCACCGTTGCCCAGCCCCATGTCCTCCTCGGCGTCGCGCAGGGCGGTAAAATCAAGACCCAGCTCGCGGACGGCGGCGACCGCATCGTCGTACAGGCCGGTATTATGGAGGTTGTTCTCCAGCAAACGGCCGATGAGATATTCCATTGAGAGGTAGTAGACCCGGCGCACGTTGCCTTCGTTGTGCACACCCTGGGTGGCGATGAAGCGTTCCAGAATGCAATCGCGCACCCCCATGGCGGTGGAAATCCACCAATCGCGGACGGTGGCCGTGCCGGGATCGCGCGCGAGGGTGTGCTTCAAATGGTGCAGGATGGCCTGTTTGAACGCCCCGGGGCCGGCGGCAACCGTGGTGGGTGTTGCGCGGGATTTTGCCGCCTGTGTTTTACCGGGCTTCTTGCTGACCTTGGTGGGCATGAAAATGTGTGTTTGAACTAGTAGGGCGGGATTGGTGCCATGGCTCGACCCGCCTGCGTCTTGCTGATTATTTTTGAAAACGTCGTGCGAGTTCACCGTAGCTTAACTCAATATAAGTCGGCCTGCCAGCAGGATTGGTTAAGGGTTGTCGGCAGGAAAAAAGCTGGGTGACCAGCGAGTGCATTTCAGGCTCGCTGGTGCCGTCAGGCATGCGCACCGCCCTGACGGCGGCAAGTCGCGCCAATTCGTCCCGCGCGAGATCGATATCCTTCGCCATCAGGAGACCCTCGCGCAACGCGCCCAGCAGATCGCGCAGAAATGATTCGGCATCGGCCGGATCCATCCATTCGGGCACGCCTTCCACGCGGAAGAAGTTGCGGCCAAACTCGACGATCTCAAAACCATGGCTGTTGAGGAACACCAGCCGGTCGAAGAGGAGGGCGGTCGTGATGGCGTCGAGTTCGACGGGCACGGGCAGCAGCAGACGCTGGGTGCCCGCCCGTCCGGCGGTGAACTGCTCGCGGAGGCGTTCGTACCAGACCCGTTCGTGCGCCGCCCGGCGGTCGAGCAGCACGAGGCCCGCATCGGTCTCGAACAGTGCGTAGACCCCGTGGGCGAGGCCCACATAACGCCAGCCGATTCTTGCCTTGGGCACTTCGTTTTGAAACTGGGAAGACGCGGGTGGCGTGGCCGGAGGAACGCCCGCTGCCGGTGCCACGGTTGGAATCGGCACGGCCATCGGCCGAAAAACCGGGAACGGCGCAGCGATGCGGGATTCCGCGGGTGGTGGGATGCCGGCCGAAACGGCCGGTACTTCCAGGCTTTGCTTCCCCTCCGGGGGCTTTGCCAGGACCGGCCCTGCGACCGGCGTCCCGGTGAGTTCCCGCAGCCGCTCGAGAACCGTGCGAATGACAAAAGCGCGCACCTGCGTTTCGTTGCGGAAGCGCACCTCGCGCTTCGCCGGATGCACGTTCACGTCGACCGCCGCGGAATCGATCTCAAGGAAGAGAAACGCCAGGGGATAGCGTCCCTTCGGGATCGCCTCATGATAACTTTCGATGAGCGCGTAGCTGAGCGTGCGGCTGTCGACCGGCCGCTGGTTCACAAAAGTGATCATCTCGTGCCGGGTGGCCCGCCCCACCCCGGGCCGGCCAATGAGTCCGCGCAGGCGTAGCCCGGCCTCCGCCGCTTCGATCACCAGCAGCGCCTCCGCAATCTGCCGCCCGAAAATCTCCGCCACGCGCTCGGCTGTCGTCGCGCATTCCGGCGAACGGAAGATTACGCGCCCGTCCTCGATCAGAGTGAACGCCGCCTGCGGACAGGCGAGCGCATACAGCCGCACACAATGAATGATGTGCGCACTCTCGGTGGCGTCGCTCTTCAAAAATTTGCGCCGCGCCGGCACGGAGTTGAAGAGATGCGACACCACCAGGCGCGTGCCCACCGGCCGGCCGCAGTCGCGCACGTGCACAAATCTGCCGCCGTTGATCAAAACCTCAGTGCCGGCCTCCTCGCCCGCGGGACGCGTTTGGATTTCGAAACGGGACACACTGGCGATCGAAGGCCGCGCCTCGCCGCGAAAGCCCAG
>PLMF01000199.1 GCA_003142355.1 Bryobacterales bacterium | reverse complement strand
CGGCCGGGTTCAACGCCTTCCAGCCGGTGATGTCCTTTCCATTGAAGAGCGCGATGGGCTGGCCCTTCTTCCAGGTGCCGTCGTCCTTGTCCTTGATCGCAGGAGCCCGGACGCCCGTCCACTTGGTGGGTGGCCCGCCCTTACCCTCCAACTCGAGGGATCCCTCCAGCTTTCCGCCGGTGAGGCGCGCGATGAATAACGAATTGCGGGGCGGGGGTTGGTTCGCCTTTCGCTGCCGCGCTGGATCCGGCTTGGGAGCCAGAATGGTAAAGTGCAGTTCGCCGTTTTGAACGCCGATGGTGTCGATCTTGTTCAGGTCGCCGCCATAAGCGCTCACGAATTTGCCGGCGGGATTCGGCGTTCCGACGCCCGTCAGTTCGAGCCACCACGCCCGCGAGCCGGTTGCGGTGGTGATGTCCCATCTGCCGTTGTAGTCCTGATCGGCGGAAAAGGCGGGACACGCCGCCAGTAGAGAAAGGATGAGTAGGGTACGCATAGCGTTCGGCCAACTAATGTAGCAAGTTGCAAGCGCTGCTGGCGGACCGTGAGCGGAATCTCAATTTCCGGCGATCCTGGTTCCCTCTTACAATGGTGCTGATACTCTTATGGTCGAACAACTCCACCCGGGTGTTTCCGCCCGAAACGCCCGGGTCTGCCTCTTTGATTTCGACGGCACCATCTCCCTCATCCGATCCGGCTGGATGGAGGTGATGATTCCCATGATGGTGGAAACTCTCGCCGGTCTCGATACCGGCGAGTCCGTGAAACAACTCCGTGCGATGGTCGAGGAGAGTGTCGGCCGCCTCACCGGGAAGCAGACCATCTACCAGATGATCGAGTTTGCCGATCGGGTCCGCGGCTATGGCGGCAAGGCCCTCGATCCGCTGGAGTACAAGCGCATCTATCTGGGGCGCCTCCACCGGAAAATCCGCCACCGCCTCGACGACCTCGCCCAAGGCGGCTCTCCCGAAAAATACCTCGTCCCGGGCGCCCGGGCTTTCCTCGAAGCACTGCGGGCGCGCGGCTTGAAGCTGTACCTCGCCAGCGGCACCGATGAGGAGTTCATGCGCCACGAAGCGCGCCTGCTCGACGTCGAACGTTACTTCGATGGCGGTATCTACGGCGCCCTCGACGATTACCAGAGTTTTTCCAAGAAGATCCTGATCCAGCGTGTCATCGCCAGCGCCGAATGCCGCGGCGACCAGTTTCTGTGCTTCGGAGATGGCTACGTCGAGATTGAAAATGTCAAGGAAGTGGGCGGAGTCGCCGTCGGAGTGGCCACCGACGAGCCCGCCTGCCAGACCGTCGACGAGTGGAAGCGCCGGCGCCTCACCAGTGTCGGAGCCGATTTCATCATTCCCAACTTCCTCTGCCAGGAACAATTGCTGGCTTCCCTATTTCCAAATGGAGAGTAAATATCCCGTCTTCGACCGCTCGCGCCTGGTTGTCAAACCGCTGGCCGAGCGCGTGCATGATCTCACCCTGGATCATTGGCTGGCGCTGGAGGAAGCGCCGGTCCCCTATGCCGACCCGCGACTGGCCGAGGTGGCCGAGCGGGTGGCCTCCGCGCGCCAGCGTGGCGCGGCCCGCATCCTCATGATGGGCGCGCACGTGCTCCGGGCCGGCGTCAATCGCCAGATCATCGACCTGGTCGCGCGCGGCTTCATCGACCACATCGCCCTCAACGGCGCCGGCGCCATCCACGATTATGAGCTGGCCCGCATCGGGGCCACCACCGAGAGCGTCGCGCGCTACATCCGCACCGGCGAATTCGGCCTCTGGCGCGAAACCGGCGAGCTCAACGACTGGATCGCCGAGGCCGCCCGCCTCTCCCTCGGCCTGGGCGAGAATATCGGCCGGCGCATCGAGTCGAGCGATTATCCCCATCGCGATCTCAGCGTCCTGGCCGCCGCCTGGCGTTGCTCGGTCCCGGTCACGGTTCACGTCGGCGTCGGCTACGACATTCTGCACGAACATCCCAACTGCGACGGCGCCGCTCTCGGCGCCGCCAGCTATCGCGACTTCCTGATCTTCGCCGCCGCCGTGGAGCGGCTCGAAGGCGGCGTCTTGCTCAGCTTCGGCTCCGCCGTCATGGCGCCTGAAGTCTACCTCAAAGCGCTCGCCATGAGCCGCAACGTCGCACGCCAGCAGGGCCGCGTCATCCGCGATTTCACGACCGCCGTCTTCGACCTCCTCCCCATCGGCGACAACATCCAGCAAGAGCTTCCCAAAACCAATCCTGGCTACTATTTCCGGCCGTACAAGACGATCCTCGTGCGTACCGTCGCCGACGGCGGCTCCAGCTTCTATTTCCGTGGCGATCACCGCGCCACCTTCCCCGCTCTCCGGCGGGCGATTCTGGAGTGCCCGCTTCGGGAGGGAGCATGACCACCGCAGAGATCCTCGACGCGCTGCCCCGGCTCGCCGCGCTGGTCGTCGGCGATATCTGTTTGGACCGCTGGTGTACCTACGATCCCTCCGCCGCCGAGCCGTCCCGTGAGACCGGCATCCCGCGCACCGCCGTCGTCTCCGTCGAAGTCACGCCCGGAGCCGGCGGCACCGTGGCCAACAATCTCGCCGCCCTCGGCGTCGGCCGCGTAGCCGTCCTCGGCGCCATCGGCCACGACGGCCATGGCGACGAGCTGTCTCGCGCCCTCAGCCAACGCGGCATCGATTCCGGCCTCTCGGTTCGCAGCGATGGCATCCAGACCTTCACCTATACCAAGCTCATCAATCGGTCCACGGGCATAGAGGATAAGCCCCGCATCGATTTCATCAACGTTCACCCCATCCCCGCCGCAGTCGAGCGGCTCATCCTCGATCGCCTGCGGAAGAGCATCGATGCCTTCGATGTGATCCTGGTATGCGATCAGGCCGAGACCAGCCAAGGCGGCGTAGTCACGCCGGCGCTGCGGAACCTGCTGGCCGATCTCGCTCTCGACCATCCCGAGAAAGTGATGCTGGCCGATTCCCGCGCCCGCATCGAGCAGTTTCGCAACTTGATCGTCAAGCCCAATCAGCAGGAAGCGGAGACGGCCTGCCTATCGCTGTTGGGCCGCCTGGACTACGCGGAGTTGCGCCGCCGGTTGCAGGCTCCTCTCATGATCGTGACCCACGGCAGCCGCGGCGTCCTGCTCCTCGATAGCCAGGGTGAAACTTGGGTCGAAACCAATCCGGTAGAGAATCCGGTAGACATCTGCGGAGCCGGTGACAGCTTCGCCGCCGGCACAGCGGTGGCCCTGCGCGTAACCCGCGACCCGGTCGCGGCATCCAGGTTCGGGAACCGGGTAGCCGGCATCACCATCATGAAGAAAGGCACGGGCACGGCTTCTCCAGCGGAGATCCAAGCCGCCGGAGGCCGGCTATGACCACTCTGGCCATCGATATCGGCGGCACGAAGTTCTCCATCGCGGCTTTCCAGGACGGCCGCCTCATCCGGCGCGAATCCCGCTCTACCGACAAACAAGGCGGTCGCGACTGGATGCTCTCCCAGCTCGCCGCCATGACCCGCGCCTGGCGAGCCGACCTCACCTTCGACAACTGCGGCGTCGGCTTCGGCGGTCCCGTCGATTTCGCCGCCCAGCGTGTAGCGCTTTCGACGCACGTGGGCGGCTGGCGCGATTTCCCGCTCACGGCGCATCTGGAAAACGAGCTTGGCATTCCGGTAATCATGGACAACGACGCCAACGTAGGCGCGATCGGCGAAGCTACGCACGGCGCCGGCCAAGGCGCCGATCCGCTCTTCTACTTGACGCTCTCCACCGGCATCGGCGGCGGCATCTACTCCGCAGGCAATGTGTGGCGAGGCGCCGATTCCTACGCCGGCGAGATCGGCCATATCACCATCCGTCCCGATGGCCCGCAATGCCTCTGCGGCGCCCAAGGCTGCTTCGAGCGCATGTGCAGCGGCCTTTGGATAGAGCGCGACCATGGCCGCAGCGCCAAAGATCTTCTCGCCGATCCCGAATTCGTCCGCCGCTATGTGGTCGATCTCGCGCTCGGTCTCAAGACGTGTATCATGTTGTTGAACCCGGCGCGGATCGTAATCGGCGGCGGCATCGCCAAAGCGGGCGAGCCGCTCTTCGCGCCGTTGCGCGTCGAATTGCGGCGGCAGATCACAGGGTGGTCGGCGGCGCGCATCGAGGTCGTGCCGGCGGCCCTGGGCGATGACAGCGTACTCTACGGAGCGCTGGTGCTGGCCCAACAACGGAAACCCTTATGACTTTTCCGCAAGGTTACAGAACCGACCTCCTGCAGGCGATCGAGGCTATTGATCTGGCCAAAGTGAACCAGGCCATCGAATGGTTCAAGGACGCCCGCGCCGCCGGCCGGCACATCTTCGTGTGCGGCAACGGCGGCAGCGCTGCCATCGCCTCTCACTTCGCCTGCGACATCGTCAAAGGCGCGAGCTTCAACCGCCATTCGCGCTTCCGCATCATGGCTCTCACCGACCAGTTAGCCACGCTCACCGCCTATGCCAACGATGTCGGCTACGACGCGGTCTTCGTCGAGCAGCTCAAGAATTTCGCCCAGCCCGGCGATCTCTTTATGGGCATCAGCGGCTCCGGCAACTCGCCCAACGTCCTCCGCGCCATGGACTACGCCAACGAACTCGGCTGCCGCACGCTGGCCCTCACTGGCCGCGATGGCGGCAAGCTCGGCCCCAAGGCCCAGCTCGACATCCGGGTGCCCGTGCCCCACATGGGCCGCATCGAAGATGCCCACATGATCGTCTGCCACATGATCGCCTATTACTTCATGGACGTCGAAAAGTAAGGACGCAGCCGCCGGTGGCGGTTCTTGTGGAGGCCCGGCCGGGATCACCGGGGCCGTGGGCCGTCAGGCTGTGGCGCTCAGAGGCGCCGAACGGGCCGCACGGCCCTGCCGCTTTCGGCGGATTGGTAGATCGCTTCCACCACTTCGAGCGCCCGCAACCCATCCTCGCCGGTGATCGCCGGAGACGCGCCGGTACGGATCGCCCCGGCGAGGTCCGTCAGGAAATGGACCGTGGAGGCGCCGGCGTAACCAGGCTGCGGCGGCAACTCGAAATCAATTTCCCGGCCGCTGGTGCAGGCGAACCCGGGAGCATCGCTGCAGACGAACAGTTTCTCGTGGATGCCCTCGAA
>PLMF01000108.1 GCA_003142355.1 Bryobacterales bacterium | reverse complement strand
GCAGACTGAGAGTCTGCGCCACTCATGCCACCGAATTCGCCGGGAACTCTCGCAGGGTTGCCAGCGTTGCCCGCAGGGCTTCCAGGCTGTGGCCGATTTCGGCGGCGGGGCACATGTTCTTCGAGATGACGTCTTTGTGCAGCCGCAAGAACAGCTCCACGATCTGGGGATCGCGCCAGCCCCGGTCGGTCTCCTCCAGAATCGTCTCCAGCGCTTTGGCCGGAGAGAATGCCGGCTTATAGCTGCGACGGCTGATGAGCGCATCGTAGATGTCGGCAATCTGTATCACGCGCGCCAGCAGCGGAATGTGCGTGCCCCGCAATCCGTCGGGATACCCCGAACCGTCGAAACGCTCATGGTGATTCCGGATGATGGGCAGCACCGGCTGGAGCGATTTCAGGTGGCGGCAAATCTCTTCGCCCCGCGTCGTGTGACTGCGCATAATGACCCATTCCTCCTCGGCCAGAGGGCCGGGACTGAACAGAATCGAATCCGGAATCCCCACCTTGCCCACGTCATGCAGATAACCACCGCGGTAAAGCGCCAGCAGGCTGGTGCGTTCCAGCCGCATGACAACTCCCAGCGCCACGGCTATATAGGACAGCCGCTCGCAATGCCCGGCCATGTTTTGGTCGCGCTGCTCGACCGCCTCCCCCAGCGCTAACAGCAGCCCTTCCGTCTCGTTGTCAATCGAAAGCCCGCCGTCGTGCGCCGCCTGGAGATCGGCCAGGCGTTCCCGCTCCGGTTTCAGCAGGTCCAGCCAGGATTCCTCGGCGCAAACCGCAACCGGCTTGCCCAGGGTCCGTATGCCCGCGTTGGAAACCGGCCGGCGATTGCTTCGGGCAGCCATTGTGTTATTGCCTATATCGGCGCCACTCTGGAAATCAGTAGGGTACTAAGCCAAGAAAAAAGAAAAGAACAATAGCCGCGGCTAAATTGTTCTTTCCCGCCTTCTCAGCGCCGAACCACCGTGATCGCGCGCCATGCCGAATTGCCCGCGGCGTCATAGGCGCGGATGGTGACTACGTTGTTGCCCACCAGCAGCGGCACACTGGCGGACCACTTACTAGTGCCCGAAGCGGTGCCCGAGTATCCGGTCGAGGTGGTCCATTTCACCGCCGCCACACCGACGTTGTCGCTGGCCGTGCCGCTGAACGCGAGCGAAGCGGAGGACGTGGCCACGATCGTCAACCCCGGTGAAGTAATACTCAGCGATGGTGGCGTGGTATCCCTGCTGGTTGGCGGCTGCACCGGCGGCTGCACCGGCGGCTGGACGGGCGGGGTTGTCGGAGGCACCGCTGGCGTCGCAACGGGCGGGCCGTACAGCGCTTGAATGCCCGCGATGTCGTCGCTGGTCAGGCCCGTCTGCATCCGGTAATACGGATACATCACCGCTCCCGGGTTGCCCGAGTGTCCCAGCCCCAGCGCATGCCCCGTTTCATGTAAAGCCACCGAGAACAGATCCGTACTGGTTCCCGCGTGCCAGTTCTCGGCCGCATCGAAGTGCATGTCTCCGGCGATGGGCTCGCCGTTTAGCGGCGCCGGATAAAAGGTGTGGGCCAGAACTCCGCCCGGCCCGTCGAACGGATAGGCATCTCCGTGCACGCCGCTCGCGAACAGGATGTCGATCGAGCGCACCGCCCCTTGCACCTGTCCCGCCGAGAAACTGACGTTGGCATAGCTCGCCCATACCTGAAACGCCCGCTCCACTTCACCCCGCACCGTGTTCTGATCCATTTTGTTGGTCAGAGTCTCAAAAAAATACTTCAGCGCGACGCTCTTGCTGGCGTCCTTGGACCAGCCGTTCCCCACTTCCACGTAATCTCCAATGGGTCCGGCTTCGGTGACGGGGCCCGGGCACGCCATCACGGGGTTGCCCGTCAACAGGTCCGTGGATGCCGGCATAATATAGGACACTTCGTCCCACGCCGACAGCCCCCACATGGCGTTATACGCTCCGATCACCAGCAGTTGCGCGGGCAGAAGGTCGGGGTTTTCCACAACCTCGAAACCTTCCAGCCGCGCCACCGTGCGCGCCTTCTCCATGTCCACATCGGCATAGAACATCACCAGGAAGGCGTTGGACGCATGGGTCGCCAGTACCGGACTGATCTTGTCCTCAGCCTCCAACTCGCCCACCCAGCTTGCCCCCAGGCCTTCCAGGTTTAACCCTCTGCCGCCCACGACCATCAGGGCGTTGTCCGGGACGTATTGCAGCGCGCGGATGCCGCGCTTGGCCAGTTGTTCCCGAACCTCCGGCCCGGGATAGGACGAGAATTGCAGCAGATAGTGCCGTCCACCGAGCAGAGGGCGTCCCGTCGGTCGCCCCTGACTCGCCACTTGCGCGGTATCGATAGTCCTTGTTTTCAATCGTATGGCACCTTGCGCCCACGTCAAATGCCCAACCAGAAGGCACGACATCAGGGCGGCGCGGATCATCCGTCTACGGCAGCGCGTATAAAACGCATATCAACTCCTTGATTTCGATTTGGCCTTCGCCTTGAAGTTCCTTCATTACACTTTGGTCTACAACTTACTTTTCGGCACGAGTTGAGAATTCTTGAATCCCGCCGCCACCAATTCCATGAGTCCTGCGATGAAACGTCATCCGTGTCTGCTGCTGGCGCTGGTGTGCACCCCAGCCGCTTGGGGCGCCGCCGCTCCGCGCCCGATCTATCGCATCGAAACCGTGGCCGGAAGCGCCCGCATGGGCGATGGCGGTCCCGCTACCGCCGCTCAGATCTCCAACATCCAGGGCATCGCCGTGGATCGATGGGGCAATCTCTACCTCTCCGACACCGACAACCACCGTGTGCGCAAAATCTCGACCAGCGGCGTCATCACGACCCTGGCCGGAACGGGTGTGGCCGGCTTCAGCGGCGATGGCGGCCCCGCCGCCACCGCCCAGCTCAACCTACCCTACGGCCTGGCCGCCGACCTGGCGGGATATCTCTACGTGGCCGATCTCGGCAACGACCGCGTGCGGCGGATTAGCCCCGACGGCGTCATCACCACGGCGGCCGGCAACGGCAACCGAGGCTCGTCCGGCGACGGCGGAATGGCCACCGGCGCCCAACTGCTTACCCCCCGCAATGTGGCGGTGGACGCCGCCGGCAACCTCTATTTCTCGGAATTCGAGGGCCATCGCGTGCGCAAAGTGACTCCCGACGGCAAAATCTCCACCGTCGCGGGCACCGGCGTAGCCGGGTTGCGCGGTGACGGCGCGCCGGCTGTCAGCGCGCAGCTCGCCTTTCCCGCGGGCCTCGCCGTGGACCGCCTCGGCGCCCTGTACATCGCCGATTCGCGAAACCAGCGGGTGCGCAAAATCCTCGCCGGCGGCATCATCTCGACCGTCGTGGGCGGTTCTCCCAGCACCGCGCTCCTGACTCCGCTGACCATTGCCGTGGATGTCGCCGGCACCCTCTATGTCGCCGACACCAGCAACATCGTTCGCTCCTACACCGTGGCCGGAGCGTGGACCAACGTGGCGGGAACCGGCCAGCCGGGTTTCTCGGGCGATGGCGGCCCTTCCGTTTCCGCACAACTCGCCGCTCCCCACGATCTGGCGGTGGACCTGAACGGGGTCCTCTACATCGCCGACGGCGTGCGCGTCCGCAAGGTAGCGTCCGGCCAGATCCAGACGGTGGCGGGCGACGGTTATCTGCACGCCATCGGCGATGGCAGCCTGGCCACGGACTCCCTGCTGTCGCAGCCTTCCGCCATCGCCTTGAACGGCGCGGGCAGTCTCTATATTGCCGACACCGGCACCCAGCGCGTGCGCCAGGTGCTGCCCACCGGCGTGATTCAGACGCTGGTGGGGACGGGCGTCGCCGGCTTCGCCGCCGACAACGTCGCCGTCTCCGCCGCCACGCTCAATTCACCCATGGGAGTCGCGCTCGACGCCGCCGGCGGCATCCTCATCGCGGACACCGGCAACCATCGCATCCGGCAAGTGGGGACGGATGGCCACACACGGAACCTGGCGGGCACCGGTGTGGGAGGCGTCGGGCCGGAAGGCATGCCGCCCGTACAGACCCCGCTCGACGGTCCCCGCGGCGTCTGCACCAGCCGCGCGGGCACGTTGTTCGTGGTCGACACAGCCAACCACAGGGTGCTCGAAGCCGCGCCCCAACCCCTGGTGATAACCGCCGCCGGCAACGGCGCCCCGGGCGATGCCGGCGATGGCGGACAGGCGCGCCTGGCGCAGCTCAATCAGCCCAGCGCCTGCACCCTCGATTCCGCCGGCAACCTCTTCATCGCCGACACCTTCAGCCATCGCATCCGCAAAGTGGACCTCTCCGGCGCCATTTCCACGGTGGCGGGCACGGGCGCGGCTGGCTTCTCTGGCGACGAAGGCCCCGCCATCGCCGGCAGCATCAACGCGCCGCGCGGTGTCGTGGTGGACGATAACGGCGACATCTTCATCGCCGACACCGGCAACAACCGCATTCGCCAGGTCACGCCCGACGGCCTGATCCACACCATCGCCGGCCAGGCCGGCGCTGGTTTTTCGGGAGACGGTGGGCCGGCGGCGTCGGCGCGGATCAATGCGCCCGGCGGCCTGCTTCTCGATGGCGCGGGCGACCTCTACTTTGCCGACACCGGCAACAACCGCGTCCGCCGCCTGGTTCCAGAGGCCGCGGCGCCGCCGCCCGAATCGTTGGTCCTGCCGCCTCTTTCGGCCGTCAGCGCCGCCAGCCTTCTCGATGGCCCCGTCGCTCCCGGAGAACTCATCGTCATCTTCGGCGCGGGCCTGGGCCCGGAGTCGGGGGTGGCCGGCGCGTTGGACGCGAGCGGCGTGCTCGCCAACCTGCTGAGCGGCGCCGAAGTCCGGTTTGACGGCGTCCCCGCGCCGATGTTCTACGCGCAGTTCGGCCAGCTTAACGTGCAGGTGCCCTACACCGTAGCGGGCAACACTGCCACCCATGTGCAGGCGTTCTATCAGGGCAGCCCGTCTGGCTCGCTGGATCTGGTGGTGGTGGACGCGGCCCCCGCCGTGTTCCCGGTGGTGGCGAACCCGGACGGTTCTCCCAATTCCGCAATCGCCCCCGCGGCGTTAGGCTCGATTCTGACTTTCTACGCCACCGGCGAAGGGCTCGGTAATGGCCCCAACCTGTCGGGCCAGGCCGCGGTGGCCCCTTACCCGAGCCCCAGGCTGCCGGTGACCCTGACGGTGGCCGGCTTCCCCGCCGAAATCCTGTATGCCGGCAGTGCCCCCGGCGCGGTCGGATTGCTGCAAGTGAACGCGCGTGTGCCGGCGGGATTCATCCCCACTGGCCCGGTGGTGGCGGAGCTCGCCGTGGGCAGCGCCGTGGCGCCCGACCTTACCATCTGGCTGAAATAAGCGTCTGTCAGGCCGACAACCGCTCTCTGACGTTCGCGGCTCGGATGTGCTTTCAGAGCCGCGAACGTCAGAGAGCGGTTGGCCCCAGACTACGTCGGGGCGGCCCAGCGTTTCGGAAACTTCTCGGCCTTTTTGCGCGTGGCCGGCCTCGGGTTGTCCAGTTGCCGCTTGACAAACGCGAGCACCGGCCGCCGGTTCTTGACGTGGCGGAAGAACCTGTCGAAGGACTTGATGGCGTGGCCGATCGCCACGTTGCGACACTCCGGCCTCTGGTAGGATGCCCGTTCCACCTTGAGGATCTCTTTCACGATGCGATCCGCCAGGTGCGGCTTTGCCAGGGCGATGTTGGCAGCCGCCGCGATGGCGTTGGCCGCGCCAATCATCTCTTGCCCCAAGATGGGAGCGAAGAACCGGCCGAGCACCCTCTCGAGCTTATCCTCGCGGTCCACCGCGGCGAGGTTGCCGAGGATTTGCGTCGAGTCCCAGCGCAGGAAGGCGCTCTCGTTTTCGAGCAGGCGCACGAAAGAATCCCACCAAGGATAGAGCAGATCCGGCGCTTGTTCGCTTACCATGCGCAGGACTTTGGCCGATCCGTATTTCACGCGGGCAGTCTTGGAGCCGAGACCCTCGAAGAGCGCATCGATTCCTTCCGGCAGCCCCACAACGCGCGTTGCGATTGCCTGAACGTCCGCCCCGGGCAGCGAGAGTTGGCTGGCAATCGAGTCGGAAGCAGCCTTGGGTTTCATGGCATTTCCCACTCAACGGCGCTATTGGAACAATTGTGGCGCGAACTCGTTCAGATAGTTGCGCCAGTTGATCCACGTGTGCGCGCCGGGGCTCTCCTTGTACACTGGCTCGAAATCATGCTTCTTCAGCAGGTCTACGGTGGCCCGGGTGGTGGTGATGAGGCCGTCGTCCACGCCCGTGCTGAACCAGAGCAGCTTCAGTCCTTTCCTGGCGGCGGCGTTGTCGAGCTCGGCCAGGTGCTGCTGCTCCCAGGTCGGGCCCGGAACCGCCTCCGGAGCCGGTCCTCGCCCGGACGGGACAATGCCGAAGATTCCGGAGCTGTAGACGCCTATGTACGCGAACTTGTCCAGATGCGGAATCGCAATGTTGAGCGTCTGGCCCCCGCCCATGGAAAGACCCGCAATGGCGCGCCGTGGACGGTCGGTATAGACGCGATAGTGCGACTCGGCGTACGGCATGATGTCGGTCACGAACTCCTGTACGAATTCATCTGGCGCTCCGGAAGCACGACCGCCGCCCGCACCCCTGCCGCCCATCGTCTGGCTGGTGTGCCCCGCGGGCATGACCACCACCATCTGTTTCGCCTTCCTGGCCGCGATCAGGTTATCCAGGATGAAACCGGCGCGGCCCACCGAGGTCCACGCTTCGTCGCAGTCGCCCGCTCCATGCAGCAGATAAAAGACCGGGAATTTGCCTTGGCCCATCTCATATCCCGGTGGCGTGTAGACGTGCATGCGCCGGAATTTCTTCAGTACGGTGGAGTAATAAGTCACCGCCGCCACGGCTCCATGGGGCACTTCTTTGGTGTCCATGAAATCCGCGCCGGGAACGTAGAACAGGCTCCAGACGTTGTTATTGGATTGGCTGATCGAAGGATTGCGCGGATCGATCGCCGCGACCCCGTCCACGTTGAAGTTATATCGATAGGCGCCTGGGTCGATGGGGCCGAGCGTCGCCTCCCAAACGCCGTTTTCACCCTTTGTCAAGGCCGCGCCCGGCATGTTTCCGGGAATGTCGCCGCCGGTCAAGCTGACATTCTGCGCTTGGGGCGCGTAGATGCGAAATGCGACCCGCCGGTCTGCCTGCACCTCGGGCGATACGAACTGAGGGGCTTGGGGACCACGTCCGCCCCGGCCCGGCTGAGCCGCCGGCGCGGCTGGGTTTTGGGCGGAAACGAACGTGCCGGATAGCATTACGGCCAATGCCGCCGCAGTAACTTGAATATATCTCCTCATGGGTTTTACCAGGTTTATTGTACGCCGTGTCAACCCGGCATGCGAATCGCCCCGCGCTCAACGTCCGCATGCCGTGCCGTATTGGCCCGACGTTCCAGGCGGCGATTCCGGCGGACGTTCTATAATCGAGTGGGACGAAGGGTCGCGTCTTAGGAGAACCAGATGAGATGCCGAATTTGCGGGGGTCTGCTGGAGTCGCGTGTCACGGATCTACCGTTCAAAATCGGTGATTCCTCGATCGTGATCCTCAGATCGCTCCCGGTACTCCAATGCCGGCAGTGCGGTGATACGGAGTTGGAACAGGTAACAATGTCACGGGTCGATCAGTTCCTCGCCGCCGTGGATGAATCCGCCGAACTGAAGGTCATCCGATACGCGGCCTGACCGGCGTTCCAGCGTCGTAGACTGGAGACAGAATGCCGCCTGTCGCCCTTACCATCGCCGGTTCCGACCCCAGCGGCGGCGCCGGCATTCAGGCCGACCTCAAGACGTTTCACCAGTTCGGCGTCTATGGCGAAGCCGTGGTGACTCTGGTGACGGTTCAGAACAGCGTGCGGGTGTCCCGCGTGGAAGTGATGCCGGTCTCGCTGGTGCTGGAACAGATCGAGGCCGTGCTCGAGGATATCCCGCCCGCCGCGGCTAAGACCGGCGCGCTCGGGTCGGCGGAAATGGTGCGGGCCGTCGCCCGCGCGGCCGCCGCCTTCCGCTTTCCCCTGGTGGTGGACCCCGTCATGGTCAGCAAACACGGCCTGCCGCTGCTGCCGGAGACGGCCGCCGCCGCCATTCGCGAGGAGCTGTTGCCGCGCGCGATACTCGTCACCCCCAACCTGCCCGAGGCCGAAGCGCTCACCGGCATGACCATCCGCTCTCTCGACGATATGCGCCGCGCCGCGGAGCGCATTTGCGAGATGGGCGCGCGCGCCGTGCTGGTCAAGGGCGGGCACCTGGATTCAGGCGCCACCGACGTCCTCTACGATGGCGCCGAATGGCGCGAGTTTCCCGCCCCGCGCCTCGCCACCCGCCACACCCATGGAACCGGCTGCACGTATTCGGCCGCCATCACCGCCGGCCTGGCCAGCGGCCTCACCCTTCCCGCCGCCGTGGAGCGCGCCAAGCGTTTTATCCACGAGGCGATCCGCAGCAACCCCGGGCTGGGCCGCGGCTGCGGACCTGTCAACTTCCACGCGGCGGTTCGATGATTCCGCTCCCTGAAGGTCGCGGCTCTGAAAGCACATCGGAGCCGCGACCGTTAGGGAGCGGTTGCTACTCGTACCTGAGCGCGTTCAGCGGATTCACCCGCGACGCCCGCCGCGCCGGCAAGTATCCCGCCGCCACCGCCGTCGCAGCCAGCGCCAGCATAGCGCCCGCCACCACCACGGCGTCGTAGGCTTTCACCCCGTAAAGCTGGCTCTCGGTGCAGCGCGCCAGCGCCAGCGCCGCCGGCACGCCGACGGCCAGGCCGATGCCCAGAATCCAGAGCATTTCCCGCATCACCATCCAGCGGATTCGGCCCGGTTTCGCGCCCAGCGCCATGCGGATGCCGATTTCCCGCGTGCGCCGCGTGACGCTATGCGCCATCACGCCGTAGAGGCCCAGCATGGCCAGCGCGGTCGCCAGAATGGCGAATGCCGCGGCCAGCTCGAGCACCATCCGGTCGGAGTCGATGTTCCGCCGGATGGTATCGTCCAGCGGGCGCAGGTTCTCCGGCGGCAGATCCGGATCGAGCGACGCCAGCACGTGGCGGATCTGCGGGATCATCCGGTCCGCAGGCAGCGCCGAGCGAACATACAAGTTGAGCGATCCGAGGCCGAATTCCTTGTCCTGGCGCCAGGGTGTGTAGAACACGCGTGGGGGTTTCTGTTTCACTCCGGCATAGTGGCTGTCTTTCACCACCCCGACAATTTCGGTGTCCGGCTTTTTCTGGTCCGAAAACCCAAACTTGCGCCCTAATGCGCTTCGCCCGGCGAAAAAATGGCTGGCGAACTGCTGGTTGACGATGGCGACTTTCGGCGCCGCGGCGTTGTCGCGTTCCGTGAACTCGCGCCCCGCGAGCAGCGGGATTCCCAGTGTACCGAAGAACCCGGGACCCACTTCATCGATCGACGCGCCGTTGTCCGCGTGGGCGTCCGGCGAAGCTCCCTCGACCGTCACCTCTGTGTTCCAATTGCTGCCGCCAATCAGCGGAACCAGCGATGCTCCCACGCCGCGCACGCCGGGAATGGCCGCCAGTTCGCTTTCCACCCGCTCGAACAGCGCACGGTCTTGCGCCTTGGTGTAGCCGTTCCGCTCCGGCGAGATTCCGAACCCGATGGCGTTCTCGGTTTGCATGCCCAGGTCGACGTGCATGAGGTTCACCAGGCTCTTCAACAACAGCCCCGTGGGAATCAACAGCACGGCCGAAACCATCACTTGCGCGCAAACCAGCAGCTTGCGCACGCGCGCCGTGCCGCGGGTCGAAGAGGCTTGGCCGGATTCCTGCCGCAGCGTGCCGGCGAGCGAAGTCCGGGCCGCTTCCCACGCCGGGTAGAGTCCGACCAGGAGCCCCGTGGCCACGGAGATCCCGAGGGCGAACAGCAGCACCGGCCAATCCAGTTGCGAGGTTAGATAATAGGCCGGCGTCTCTTCATCCGCGAGCTGTGCCACCAGGAACCGGAGCGTGGCGCTGCCGAGCAGGATTCCGGCGGCGCCGCCGCCCAGCGCCAGCAGCAGCGCTTCGGTGAGCGGCAGCCCCATCAGGTCGCCGCGGCGGGCGCCCATGGCCGCCCGGATGGCGAGCTCCCTTCGGTGTTGCGCGGAGCGCGCCAGCAGCAGGTTGGCGGCGTTGGCCATGGCGATCAGCAGCACCAGCGCGGTCGCGGCCATCAGGATGAACAGCGGCGTCCGGCTACTGTCCCGGAAGGTGCTCTGGCCCTGCCGGCCGTCCTCCAGGGTGAGCCGGGACTGCCGGAAGCGCCGGATATAGTTGTCATCATGATCGTGGATGGTTTTCGCCTGCTCCTCCACCAGCGCGCCGTACGTGCCGTTCAACGCCGCGGCGGCCTGTTGCCGCGCGACCCCCGGCTTCAAGCGCGCCAGCAGGTACACCCAGTAGTGGGTCAGTTTCTCCGTGCTGCCCCAGAACGCTCCCACCGCCGGCTCGAACGAGATCGGCACATAGGCATCCGGCTCGAATCCCAATGTGGTGCTGGTGAAGCGCCTGGGCGCCACTCCCACGATGGTGAAGACGTGCCCGTTGATGCGGATGGACTGGTTCAAGACGCCGGCCCGCGCGCCCAGCCGGTCGTGCCAATAACCATAACCCAACACCGCCACGGCATTCCCGCCACCCGGGAGGTCGTCCTCGGGCGCGATCAGGCGGCCCATCAGCGGCCCGACTCCCAGCAGCGGAAAGTAACCGCCCGACACCACCATCACCGAACCCGGCAAGGTCTCCCGGCCGAGAGCCAGGTTGGCGAAGAGGTAGCGGAAGCCCGCCACCGCCGTGACGCCTTGGGGACGCCTTTCCAATTCCCGCAACGTCCGGTAGTTGAAGACGAAGTCCGCGTCGCCGGAGTTGTCCGTGGAGATGCTGCCGCTCTTGAATTCCGCGGGGGAACTCAGCACCACCAGTTCTTCCGGCTTCTCTACCGGCAGGGATCTCAAGACGACCTGCTGCAGGAGGGAGAAAATCGCGGTGTTGGCGCCGATGCCCAGGCCCAAAGAAAGAATCACCACCAGGCTGAGGAGCGGCGCCTTAGCCAGGCTGCGGAGCGCGAAGCGGATGCGTGTCATCTATCATTCGTAGCGTAGCGCGTTCAGCGGATTCACCCGCGACGCCCGCCGCGCCGGCAAGTATCCCGCCGCCACCGCCGTAGCCGCCAGCGCCAGCATAGCGCCCGCCACCACCACGGCGTCGTACGCTTTCACCCCGTAAAGCTGGCTCTCGGTGTAGCGCGACAGCGCCAGCGCCGCCGGCACGCCGGCGGCCAGGCCGATACCCAGAATCCACAGCATCTCGCGCATCACCATTCGCCGAATTCTGCCTGGCTCCGCGCCCAGCGCCATGCGGATGCCGATTTCCCGCGTGCGCCGCGTGACGCTATGGGCCATCACGCCATACAGCCCGAGCATGGCCAGCGCCGTCGCCAGTATGGCGAACGCCGCGGCAAGCTGCAGCACGATCCGGTCCGACTGGATATTGAGCTGGATGGTATCGTCCAGCGCGCGCAGGTTCTCTGCCGGCAGATCGCGGTCGAGCGCCGCCATGACGCGCCGGATCTGCGGGATCGTCTGCTTGATGGGCAGCGCCGACCGCACGTAGAACCCCAGCGAGCCGATCTGCTGGTCCTGGCGCCAGGGGGTGTAGAAAACCGGGTACGGGTCCTCCTTCACCCTGGCATAGTGGCTGTCCTTCACCACCCCGATAATCTCGGTATCCGGCTTCCCCGTCCCGAACTTGTGGCCGATGGTGTTTTGCCCCTCGAAGAATCGCTTGGCGAACACCTGGTTGACCACCGCCACCTTGGGCCCCGCCAGATTGTCCGCTTCGGTGAACTCCCGCCCCGCGATCAGCGGAATTCCCATCTTTCCGAAGTAGCCCGGCCCGAGTTCGTTGTAGAGACAGTGGCTGTCGGCGGGCATCACTCCATCGGTGGTCACGTTGCTCCCCCACCGGCTCCCCGCGATGAGCGCCACCTTGGCCGCGGCCACGCTGCGCACCCCCGGGATGGCCGCCATCTCGCTCTCCACGCGTTCGAACAGCGCGTGGCTCTCGGCCGGCTGGTAGGCGTTCAGCTCCGGCGAGATCGCGAAGCCGACCACGTTCTCCGTGCGGATGCCCAGGTCCACGCGCAGCAGGTTGACCAGGCTTTTCAGAAAGAGTCCGGTGGGAATCAGCAGCACCGCCGAGATCATGACTTGGGCGCACACCAGCGCCTTGCGCACATGCGCCGTGCCGCGCGTCCCGGACGACTGTCCGGATTCGTCTTTAAGCGTGCCGGCTGGCGAAACCTTGGCCGCCTCCCACGCCGGGTATAGCCCGAGCAACAGCCCGGCAGCCAGTGAAAGCCCCAGGCCGAACAGCAGCAGCGGCTGGTCCAGTTGCGAGGTCAAGTAGTAGATGGGCGTATCGCTCGCCGTCAAGAGGTTGATCAGCAGCCGCAGCGTGACCACACCGAATAAGAGGCCCGCCAGGCCGCCGGCGAGAGCCAGCAGCAGGGCTTCGGTGAGCAGTTGCGCCATCAGCTCGCCGCGCCCGGCGCCCATGGCCGCGCGGATGGCCAGTTCCCTTCGGCGCTGCGCCGACCGCGCCAACAGAAGATTGGCGGCGTTGGCCATGGCGATCAGCAGCACCAGCCCGGTAGCCGTCATCAGGATGAGCAGCGGAATCCGGCTGTCGTGCTGCATGTTGCTCTGGCCATGGCTGCCGTCCTTGAGGGTCAGCCGCGACCTCAGGAAACGATCGAGCTGCTTCTGGTAATAGAATTGCGGTCCCTTGGACTGCTGCTCCAACAGCGCGCCGTACGGGCCATTGAGCGCCGCGGCAGCCTGTGCCGGCGCAACCCCGGGTTTCAGCCGCGCGAACAGGTACAGCCAGTAGTCGGACCAGCGATCCGTGCCCTTCCAATTGGGCGTCAACCGCTGCATGAAACACAGTGGAACGTAGGCGGCCGGCTCGCTTCCGAGCGCGGTACCCGTGAACCCCTTGGGCGCCACCCCGACCACCGTGAAGACCTGCCCGTTGATCCGGATCGGCTGGTTCAGCACGCTGGTCTCGCCGCCCAGCTTGTCGTGCCAGTAGCCATATCCCAGCACCGTGACCGCGTTGCCGGCGCCGTGCACGTCGTCCTCGGGCGAGATCGTGCGTCCCAGCAGCGGCTTGACTCCCAGCACGGAGAAATAACCGCCCGAAACCACCAGTGCCCCGCCCGGCACGGTCTGCTTGCCGAATGCCAGGTTGGCGCCGATACCGCGGAATGCGGCCAGGCCGGTGACGCCCGCGGCCCGCTTCTCCAGTTCCCGGAACATCCGGTAACTGAAGATGGAGTCCATACCGCCGGAATTATCAGTGGAGTTGCGTCCGCCTTTGAACTCGCCGGGCGATGTCACCAGCACCAGCTCCTCCGGCATTTCCACTGGCAGAGATCGTAAGACGATCTGGTGCAGGAGGGAGAAGATCGCGGTATTAGCGCCGATGCCCAAGCCCAAGGAAACAATCACCACCAGGCTGAGGAGCGGCGCCTTGGCCAGGCTGCGAATCGCGAACCGGATGCGGGCCATCCCTTATAATTACGCCGCGCGCCGCAAAAAGTTTGCTACTTCTTGATGAATAGCGACACCGCCATGCCGAATCCGATGGCAATTACGATACGCCGCACCGCCGTGCGCCCGATCTTCCGCGCCACCCCCGCGCCGCCGTATCCGCCCACCACCGCCGCCACCGCCATAATCACGACATACGGCCAGTAGACCATCCGCGCCCAGATGAAGTAGGCCGCCGCGATCCCATTCACGCTCCCCCCGAAGACCACTTTCAGGCTGTTCATCTCGTGGATGTCCTGGAGCCCCATGATGCTCAGTGCCGCCAGCATCAGGATTCCGATACCCGCGCCGAAATAGCCGCCATACAACCCCACCATCAACTGGAACAACATCACCCCGGCGAACCAATGTGCCGATCGGTGTGCCGGGCGGCCATCGGTCTTCAGGAGCCGCTGGACGGGATCTTGTGCCATGAAGAGCAGGGTGGCAAACAGGATCAGGAACGGCACCATGCGGTCGAAGATGGCCGGCGGCGTCCAGCGCAGTAGCAGCGCACCGGCGAGTCCGCCCACCAGGCTGGGCACGATCAGCCACCGGAAGCGCGGCTCGGCGTCGCGCAATTCCCGCCGGTAGCCCCAGGTGCTCCCCACCGTCCCCGGCCAGATGGCCACCGTGCTGGTGGCATTTGCCGTCACGGACCCGAGGCCCAGCCAGATCAGGGCGGGGAAGGAGACCAGCGTCCCCCCGCCGGCCACCGAATTGATGGCCCCGGCCAGAAAAGCCGATCCAAAAGCCACGGCTGCGTGCGAAAAGTCGAGTGCCAGCACAGATTTCCAGCTTACCATTCAGCGCCCGATATTCCCCTTACGACCTTTAGGATTCACACTTTGGTGTCTGATAGTAGCCTTTCCGGCCGGGCGCCCTTAAGATGACACATCATGGCGCAATTTCAGGTATTACAACCGGAAACTACCTACACAGGCTCGCGCATCGACGCACTAAAGACGGGTCTGCCCAAGACCACCCAGTCGCTCTGCCCAGAGTGCACGCAACTCATTGACGCCAGGATATTTGAGGAATCCGGCAAGGTGGTCATGGAGAAGCACTGCCCGGACCACGGCGACTTTCGCGATATCGTCTTTTCCGACGCCAGACTGTACCTGAAGATGGAGCAATGGTCCTTCGGCGACAACCGCGGCCTGCACAACCCGGTGGTGGCCGACGCCGCCCGTTGCCCGGACGATTGCGGCCTCTGCAACATGCACACCAGCCACACCGCCCTGGCCAACGTCGACCTGACCAACCGCTGCAACCTGACCTGCCCGGTCTGCTTTGCCAACGCCAACGCCGCCGGTTACCTCTACGAACCGGATTTCGAGACCGTTCGCAAAATGCTCCAGGCGCTGCGCGACGAGCGCCCGGCCCCCTGCCGCATCGTGCAGTTTTCGGGCGGCGAACCGACCATCTATCCCCGATTCCTGGACGTCTTGCGGATGGCCAAGGAGCTGGGCTTCACCCACCTACAGGCGGCCACCAACGGCCTCAAGTTCACGAGCCTGGAATTCGCCCAACAGTGCAAGGAAGCGGGACTCCACACGCTCTACCTCCAATTCGACGGCGTCTGCGACGACATCTACCGCCGCACCCGCGGCGAGTCGCTGTGGGAAAAGAAGTTGCAGTGCATCGAGAACGTCAAGAAGGCCGGCCTGAAGATCGTGTTCGTCCCCACCATCGTGAAGGGCCTCAACGATCACCAGATCGGCGACATTATCCGCTTGTCGCTCGAGTACATCGAGTGCACCAGCGGCATCAGCTTCCAGCCCGTGGCCTTTACCGGACGGATCTCGCGCCACGAGCTGGAAGCCAAGCGTTTCACGCTCTCCGATTTCGCCCACTCCGTACAGGAGCAGACCGGTATTGCCGATCCTTACGAAGACTGGTACCCGCTGAACTTTGTGACGCCGTTCTCGAAGCTCATCAGCGCGCTCCGCGGCGAGGAAACCACCACCCTGACCTGCCACCCGCACTGCTCGCTGGGCACCTACCTGTTCGTGGACCAGAACCGCAAGGCCGTGCCGGTGACGCGATTCGTCGACGTGGGTGAGATGATGAAGGAAATGGATATGCTGGCGCGCAAGGCCGGCAAGCGCCGCGTTCAGTTCTACACCAAGCTGGAAGCCTGGAACAGCCTGCGCAAGTTCTTCCATGAAGATAAGGCGCCCGAGGGCCTGAACTTCACCAAGTTCCTGCAAACTCTCCAGGGCTTCACCGACAAGAGCTACGGCCGCGGCGAAAGCGAGAAGCAGGGCTTCACCTACCGCACCTTGTTGGTGGCCGGCATGCACTTCATGGACTCCTACAACTACGACGTGGAGCGCGTGAAGCGCTGCGTGATCCACTACGCCGCGCCCAACGGCAAGGTCTATCCGTTCTGCGCGTACAATTCCGGCCCGGTCTTCCGCGAGCGCATCGAGAAGGAATTCTCCGTCCCGTTCGAGCAGCAGGAAGAGATGCGGCGCCTCACGATGAAGGGGAAGAAGGCCTGCGGTTCCGGCGTGTCCGAGCCCGAACTTGTGGGATAAAGCTCACGGCCAGAGCCGCGGCTACGGCTACGCCGCGAACCGCAGGATTTCCACCTCAGCTCCGCTCTTGACCGCGCTTTCGGCGCGTTCCGATACTTGTCCTGCCACGTCGTCCGATAGGTAATATTCGCCACAGTTCCCGCAGATCGCGGCCGGCACGCCCTTGAGGATGACCGTGGTCGCCCCGCGCTGGAGGGTCACAGTGGCCTGTCCCGGGGATGTCTCACCGTGCTTGCATAATACGCACTTCATTCCGCCCTCCGTGNNCTTAAGTTCCGCTCTTCACTTGATAACGCAGGTAGAGGTGCCCACCTCTTTGCTTGGCGCTCACTAGATGAAACCACGGCGCGGTTTCAGGAGGGAACTCCACAGCGGCCACCATGCCCGGCCGTGGCCGCTCAGTCGTGCGGCCGGCGATCTGCGGCGCCAGGGTAAGGAAGACCTCATCCACCAGGCCGTGCGCCATGAAGTGGCCGAAGAGAGTCGCGCCGCCTTCATGGAGCACGATTCGCACGCCGNNACGATCAGGACTCGGGTGCCGGGCGTGTGGAAAATGGCTCTCCCCAATTCCAATCTGCCGCTCCCGCTGACGATGACGAGCAGTGGATTTCCCGCCTTCCGGAGAGCTGTTCTCCGGTAGCCGGCATAGAGATCCTTGGTCTCGGGATAGATGGATTCCGCAATCCAAAGGTGCGTCGGA
>PLMF01000398.1 GCA_003142355.1 Bryobacterales bacterium | reverse complement strand
AACCCCGGCTTGCGGAATCGCTGCGAAGTGGAGCGGGTCGCTTTCAATTGGCGCCGCGTGCGCGTACAATAAAGGTATGGCCCGAGGTTGGGAAAGCAAGTCGGTCGAGGCGCAGATCGACGAGGCCGAGTCCCTTCGAAGCGCCGTTCCAGAAAACGCACCCGCTCCTGAAATGCTAGAATTGATCCGCAAGAAGGAAACCATCCTTCTCTCCCGAATCAGAGTGGTCCGGGATTTGAAGTCCGTGCAGAATCCGCGTTACAAGGCCCAGTTGAACAAGGCCCTGCAGGATCTGGACGCGCAACTGGCAACTTTCGCTGGCGATTAGCGAAGCCAACCGGCATCCCGCATCACGGAGCACCGTGATGCGGGACGCGAGGATCGCTCTCGTGGCCGCGGGTGGTTCCTGAAAAGTGCGTCGATCCCTCCACACGGAGCGGTTGCACGAGGCCATCATCTCGCTTTTGGAGATGGCGGCGGTGCTAATGGTGCGTGAATCTCAGGCGTGCTTGCCCCACTCCCAGTCGGAGGGGCTTCCCTCCCTACTGGGCCTCCGAAAAATACGGACAACATCATTAGAATTAGCATGATGCCGATCAACGCGTAGAACACATCAAGCTTGCGAGTACTCCGAATTGTGACACCGCGCCATTTCAAAGGGCTCTCCCTGCCGATTGCCTCGGTTAGACAGATCTCCGGCAATACTCGCCGGAAGCGCGTTTCGATAAACGTGCCGTGCTTCACTGCGCCATAAAGGAGTCGGTGATACCAAAGGCGATCCATGCAATAGAAACTAAACCAGCCAATCAGTCCAGCACCCAGCACAGCAGTTGCCAAAGGGAAGTTGACACCGAAGATCGAAAACGTCAGGGATTCTTTGATCGCAAATGCAGTAGCGCCTAAGATAGCCACCAACAGTGTCACGGCATAATTTCTGATTCTCAGCTCGAGATCGTTAAAATGCTGTTGAACCTCAATCGTCTTCTTCCACAGCTCCAAAACACTCTTTACTCGCTCATCGGACCGGGGAATAAAGGAGACAAACTCAAACAGTTGAAGAATCTCCGAGAAGGATTCTCCAAGCTCACAGTCTGGCCCAATTTCGGACGCAGTCATCTTCTTTTCCCGCCCCACGTCCTTCTCTGTCCAGTGCGTCACTCGGCGCAATAATTCATATTCGGGTCTATTCTGAGCGACACCATACTTTGACCACACCCCAGTGACGTGAGCAGCCTTGGCCATTACGATGTCCTTCATAAGGCTGTCGCCGACATATATTGTTTCCTCGGGGGCCGCACCCACGCCCGCTATTATGTCGCTCAATACCTTCGGGCTGGGCTTCAGTTCGCCCTCGGGTGTGTGCCGGCTCACCGTCCGGCGAAGTTCGTAGACCTCGGGTGGGTATCTTCGAATCTCAGCTCGGGTTAGACCGCTAGGGAGGTCATGATCCGGCGGCGAATAGAGAAAGTCCAGGATCCGATCAAGGCCGAGTTTTCGAAGCCGGTAACCAGAATAGTACGCCATCGACTCGGTATAGCCGACGATCAGACAGCCCTTGTCCTTCAGGTCTTCCAGGGTGTCCAGAACAGTGGGGTACAAACAAAGTGCGGCTCTCCTGGCGGAATTATATGCGTGTATGGCGGACGCGTATCTCTCAGCCAAGTCCTCCCCAGGGTGCTTCTTTTGCAGGGAGGGCAGTTCTTGGATTGCAAACGCATACTCAGAGGTCCCGTGCCGCTGAAAAATCATTTTGAATTCGGCCTCCAAGACTTCTTGTGCTATGCCGCTTTCTTCGACCAACCGGTCCAGCATTGCCTTGAACGACTGATGCCAGACGGCCACCCAGTCAAACAACGTGTTGTCAAGGTCGGTTATGACAGTCGAGATCCGCGGCTTCACCGAAGCCTCCAGTTCCAGACCGGATCGCGACTCCACGAGGTCACCGCTTCCACTTCGCCCATAGGCTCAAATCCTTGTAGGTGCAGCATTGGATTGCCGCACGGGCCCGTACATCGACCCATTATAGCCTGCCCTTTCCGACGAAAAAGGCGCGGCGGAACACGAGCCCGTTAAGTCCCCGCCCCTGAAGGGTCGGAAACCACAAACGCCCCAGCATCATTCAACCCGATCCCGCCAACAGCCGGGGCGGCGACGGCCGTGGGCCACAGCAATGATCTCCACTCCAGCGGCGGTTTCCCGAAAAACGACCAGGTAGGGAAACCTCTGGAGCACCATCCTGCGCGTGCCAAATGCGTATTCAGGGAACTGGCCGGGGTGATCTCCAATGCGTTCGACAGCGCGGTCAAGCTCATCCAGGAACATTTCCGCAGCCCGCATGCTGCGCCGCCGATACCATTCAGTGGCGGCCTCGGCTTCCTCCAAAGCGGCAGGGTGAATTCGAGCGGATGCGCCGCTCATCGCTCCAGCCGAACCCGGAGACGGCGGCGCGCGTCCTCCCAGGGGACGAGTTGGACGGCTCCGCTGTCGATCTGCTGAAGACGCCGATAGATCTCCTCCCGCCAGGCTTCTTCCGCGGCAGCGTCGACCACTTGATCCAGACTGCTAATCAAGGAGTCGATCAGCGCAGCGCGAACTTCAGGCGATAGGGCTAACGCGTCTCTCAGCACTTCTGCCGCATCCGGTTCCATGAATCCATTCTACTGCCGGTCGCTCAGCGCACACATCCTCGCGTCTGTCAGGAAATAACCAAGCCAATCGCTGGCAACCGCTCCCTAACGGTCGCGGCTCTGAAACCACCCCGGAGCCGCGACCGTTAGAGAGCGGTCGGCACAGTTGTTTCGTGACAGGTCCCTGGTAGGCATCCCCTGGCGCCGACTGCGCGTGCCATACTGGCAAAGACGGCAGCCATTCGGCCCAATCACGCAGATGTTTTCCTATTCCCAAAACGATCTTTACTGCGAGCAGGTCGCGCTGGCGGACCTGGCCCATCGCACCGGCACTCCGGCCTACGTCTACTCCAGCCAGGCGATTCTGGCGAATTATCGCGCCTATGACGAAGCGTTCGGCGATCTTCCGCATTCGGTTTGTTACGCGGTGAAGGCCAACTCGTCGCTGGCGGTTCTCGGACTGCTGGCGAAAGCCGGAGCGGGCTTCGACATCGTTTCCGGCGGCGAGTTGTTCCGCGTGCTACGGGCCGGCGGGGATCCGTCAAAGGTGGTTTTCTCCGGGGTGGGCAAGACCGCGGACGAGGTGGAATATGCGCTGGCCAGCGGGATTCACAGCTTCAATTGCGAGTCGGAATCGGAGCTGGCCCTTATCGACGCCATAGCCGCGCGGCGGGGAGTGAAGGCGGGCTTCGCCATCCGCGTGAACCCCGACGTGGATGCCTCCACCCATCCGTACATCTCCACCGGGCTCAGCCAGCACAAGTTCGGCATCGCCATGTCGGAAGCGCTGGCGGTTTACGAGCGCGCGCGCGGGTTGAAAAATCTCACGGCCGAAGGAGTGAGCTGCCACATCGGTTCGCAGATGCTCGACACCGCGCCGATTCTGGAAGCGGTGGACAAACTGCTCGCGCTGGTTTCGACGCTGCGGGCCGGCGGGCGTCCCATACGGCACCTGGACCTCGGTGGCGGTTTGGGCATCGCATATCGCGACAGCGAAAAGGCGCCGTCCATCCGCGAATTCATCGAGAGCCTGCGCGCGCGCCTGGGCGAGAGCGGCCTGCGCGTGATGGTGGAGCCGGGACGTTCCATCGTGGGGCCGGCGGGTGTGCTGCTGACGCGCGTGCTCTACCGCAAGAAGAACGGCCCCAAGGAATTCGTGGTGGTGGACGCGGCCATGAACGACCTCATCCGTCCGTCGCTCTATCACGCCCACCACGAGATCATTCCGGTGCGCAAGAATGCGCTGCCACCGGTGACCGCGGACGTGGTGGGTCCCATCTGCGAGACCGGCGACTTCCTGGCGCGCGGACGGCGGATGGCCAACGTCATGCCCGGCGATTTCCTGGCGGTCTGCGCGGCCGGGGCTTACGGCTTCGTGCTCTCCTCGAACTACAATTCGCGTCCGCGCGCGGCGGAGGTGCTGGTGGAAGGCGCCGCCTATCGCGTGATTCGCCGGCGCGAGACCTTCGAGGACCTGGTGCGCGGCGAGACGGTGTAACCATGGACCAACCCCAACCGGCGAGGTTCGACACCTCGCGTTTCTTTCCTGTGCTGCTGCTTCTGTTCGCGGGCAGCGGCTGCTCCGCGCTGATTTACGAGATTGTCTGGTATCAACTGCTGCAACTGGCCATCGGCTCGACGGCGGTGTCGCTGGGCGTATTGCTGGCAACCTTCATGGGCGGCTTATGCATCGGTAGCGTCGGTCTGCCGCGCCTCGGTTTCGCGCGCCGGCATCCGTTGCGGGTTTACGCCGTGCTGGAGGTGGGGATTGCGCTCTGCGGCATCCTGGTGCTGGTTGGAATTCCGTACATCGATCGCGTTTACGTAGCCGGGGCGGAGCACGGACTGCCGGGTATGCTGCTGCGCGGGCTGATCTGCGCGGTGTGCCTGCTGCCGCCCACGGTGCTCATGGGAGCATCGCTGCCGGCCATCGTGCGGTGGGTGGAATCCACGCCGCGCGGGGTATCGTGGTGGGGGCTGTTATATGGCGGGAACACGGTGGGAGCCGTCTTCGGCTGCCTGTTGGCGGGATTTTATCTGCTGCGAATCTACAACACGGCCACGGCCACGTATGTCGCCGCGGCGATCAACCTGGTTGTGGCCGCGGCGAGCTTTGCGTTGGCGAGGCGGGTGCCGGCCCAGGCGGACGCTGCTCCAGCTCGCGTCGAGATTGCTTCCCAATGGACGGTCTACGTCACCATTGGGTTATCGGGCGCGTGCGCTTTGGGCGCCGAGGTGGTTTGGACGCGGTTGATGGGGATGATGCTGGGCTCCACGGTGTACGTGTTTTCCATCATCCTGGCGGTGTTTCTGATAGGGCTGGCGATGGGCAGCGGCGGCGGGTCGTGGCTGGTGCGCGCCGTGCGTGGCGCCCCGGGGGCCCGGCTGGCGCTGGGCTGGTGCCAGGTCCTGCTCACTCTGGGGATCGCCTGGACGGCTTACATGATCGCCGACTCGCTGCCGTATTGGCCCATCAACCCGTTGCTGACCATCAGCCCCTGGCACACCTTCCAGCTCGACATGGTGCGATGCCTTTGGGCCATCCTGCCGCCGGCCATTCTGTGGGGCGCAAGCTTCCCGCTGGCACTGGCGGCGGTGGCCCAACCGGGCGAGGATCCGGGGCGGCTGGTGGGGGGTATCTATGCGGCCAATACGCTGGGCGCCATCGTGGGCGCGCTCGGTGTCAGCCTGGCGCTGATCCCCTGGATCGGCACCCGCAATTCCCAGCGCGTGCTGCTGGTGGTCTCGGCCCTGAGCGCGCTCCTGGTGCTGGCGCCGCACGCGCGCAAGCTGCGGTCGAAGGCGCTGGCGGCGGGCCTGGCGGCATCCATGCTGGTGGCGGGACTGCTGGCCTGGAAAGTGGACGGGATTCCCGGTGAGCTGATCGCCTATGGACGCCGCATGGCCATCTCGGCCGGCAAATCGAAAATCCTCCTTACGGCCGAGGGCAGGAATTCCTCGGTGGCCATTTCGGAGTGGAACGATGGGGCAATCGAGATCGACGTCAACGGCCATGTCGAGGCTACCACGGAGCCCTACGATATGAAGCTGCAGCGCACCGTGGGACACCTGCCGGCGCTGCTCCATCCGCATCCGCAGTCGGTGCTGGGAATCGGATTCGGCGCGGGAGTTTCCGCCGGCACGTTCACCACCTACCCCAGCATCCGGAAGATCACCGTTTGCGAGATCGAGCCGATCATCCCGCCCATCTCGACGCGCTACTTCGCCCGGCAGGATTACGATGTCTTGCACAACCCGCGCACGCGAATCGTCTACGACGACGCGCGCCACTTTGTGCTGACGACCCCCGAGAAGTTCGACATCATCGCCTCCGACCCGCTGGATGTATTTGTCAAAGGCACCGCCGCCCTGTATTCGAAAGAGTACTTCGAAGCGGTGAAGCGGCACTTGAATCCGGGCGGCATGTTCACCCTGTATGTGCCTCTATATGAGAGCGACGTGAAGACGGTGAAGAGCGAGCTGGCCACGTTCATGGATGTCTTCCCCTACGGGACGGTGTGGGCCAACACCGTCAGTGGACAAGGCTATGACATGGTATTTCTGGGGCAGGCCGGGCCGCTGAAGATCGATCTGGACGAGATCGAACAGCGGCTGAACCGTCCGGATTATGCGCCGGTGGCGCAATCGCTCCACGAAATCGGGATTCGCTCGGCCGTAGATTTGCTGGCGACGTATGCCGGCCAGAAGTCCGACC
>PLMF01000283.1 GCA_003142355.1 Bryobacterales bacterium | reverse complement strand
TTGACCACAAGCGGGGCGGAGGTAATGCTGTAGCCCTGCATGGTATCGGCAATCTGGACTTCCCACAGGGGCGCGCCGGTGCGCACGTCCAGGGCCACCAGGGCGGCGTCGAGGGTGCCGAAGAAGAGGCGGTTTCCGAGCACGGCCACGCCGCGGTTGACGCGATTGCTTTCGTAAGGATTGACCACCTTCTGGGTGCGCTGGTAACGCCAGATCTGGCGGCCGGTGCGGGCATCCAGGGCGAAGACCTGTCCGGGCGGGCCGGTGCTGTACATCACGCCGTCAACCACGAGTGGGACGGATTCAACGATGCCGTTTCCGGGCATGGGCACGGCCCAGCGGGCCTGGAGCTGACGCACGTTGGAGGTGTCGATCTGGCTCAGGGAAGAGTAATGCCGGCCCTCGAGGTCGCCCCAGTAGGAGAGCCAGTTTTGGGGCTCGGCCTGCGCGTTGGCGATCCGTTCGGAGGTGAGGCCGCCGGGGATGGAGACTGTGAGCGGCTGGGAGAGGTCGCGGCCGGTGAGCGTCTTCAGATAAGCCACCAGGTTCTGGATCTCGGGCGCGGTGAGGCGGCGGGCGTAGTCGCCGGGCATGAGCGACTTGTTCTCGACCCGCAGTTCGGCCAGGCCAGCCTTGTCGAACAGGTGGAGTTGGCCAGTGGTATCGACCAGTTGGAGGGAGAAGACGTCCTCACTCTTGCGCACTCCGCGGTACTCATGGCCGTCCGCGGTTTTCACGGTCAGGGTGGTAGGCGGAGCGCGGCGGAATGGGCCGCGCCCGCCGCCCAGCGCCGCGGGAGGTTGGTTGGGATTGACGATGGCGGCTTCAAGAGCTTGGGCAGACCCGCTCCCGGCGGCCGAGAGATCGGGGCCGACCGGCTGACCCTGTCCATTGACCGAGTGGCAGGAGAGGCACTCGCCCTTGCCCTCGAAGACGGCTTTGCCGGCGGCAGGGTCGCCACCCACCCGCTCGCTCGCGACTACCGTGCCGGCCAGGCTGCGGATGTACGAAACCAGTTGCCAGACCTGGTCGGCAGTGAACTGGGAGAAGGCGGGCATGGCCGTGCCGGTGATGCCGTTGCGGATGTTCAGGAAGATCTGGCCATCGGCATTGCCGTGGCGGAAAACGCCCGTGGCCAGAGCAGGGGCGCGGTCGCCGCGCGCGCCGGCCCCGTGACACGACTGGCAGGCGCTGTCGTAGAGACGACTGCCGGCCGCGATGGCCGCGCCGTTTCCTGCCAGGGGATTGGTGTCGCTTTCAACGGTGTGCTGGGCGAGCAGCAGGCCGCCGAAACACAGAAGCGCGGCCAGCGCGAGCAGGAATCTGGTGCCGGTTCTCATGATCGATGCGCCCCGATCAGCGGTCAACTGCCCGTTTCGACATCTCCCGGGGCCATTGAATGACAGGGCGCCGTTTCTCGATGGCGCAGTCTCTCAAGAACAAATTGATGAGGTTCTGATATGGCATCCCCAACTCAGCCGCCATTCGCTTGAAGTAGTCCACCGCCGCAATATCGAGGCGAATGGTGATCTGGCGCCTGAGTCGATTGGCGTAGGGGTTCTTGCGGGACTTGGAAAAATCGTATTCACTTCTCATCGGAGCCTCCAGTACACTTCTTCTTCCTGCGCTGTCGCGCGCCTGGCGGAGATCAGCCGGATCGCGGAATCGGGTTTCCGGTAGCAATGACTGACGATCAAGCAGCGCGCCTGAAAGCTATAGCCCAACAGCACGAACCGTTCTTCTTCCTCCGAGTGATCCGGGTCATCGATCAAGCGGGCGTTTTCGTCCAGAAAGACGGTCTGCGCTTCCTCGAAGGAGACGCCGTGCTTCACCAGGTTGGATTGAGCCTTGCGGCGATCCCAGGCAAACTCGATATTGCCCACGGCATTATTCTAGCAATATCGGGCCAACCGCCGGGGGCGAAGACGCGCACCGCTGAACGACATCCCCGGATTGGCAATCGGTACGACTCGGCAGCGGTGGGGGACGACACAGATTACGGCTGAGAATTGGCTCCCCGTCGTGGACGCGTTTCTAACTTGGTGCGCCACGAACATCATGACGCTGTCGGAGGCAACGCTCATCTACGCGGATGGGTTGACAGGCGCGGCGCGTTGCCGAAGCCATCGGTCAAGTTCTTCGAACCGCATTCTGCCTGTCTCGAAGAGGTCCAGCAAGAACGAAAACGCGTCGGCGTCGTTGAATTCCATCCGGTAGCCGTTGACTTGCAGGAACGCGGCTGTCATGGTCACCGCGACGCGTTTGTTTCCGTCCACGAACGCATGGTTCTGGGAGAGGCTCTCCCAGAGAGCGGCTGCTTCCTGAATCAGGTCGCTGTAGTACCCGCTGCGCGGTCGGGCCAGGGCCGATTCCAGCGCAGCAGCATCCCGGATGCCTGCGGAGCCTCCGAAACGTGCGATCAACTTCGCGTGAACCGCAACCGTCTCTTCGACTGTGGGATATCGAGTCACTGAGCGAGGCGCTGCAGCAGTTCCGGATGTTGGGCGATGAACTCGTCGGCCGCTTTAAGGAACGGCGATTCAGATTGGAGCGAGGCCTGTCGCCGTTTGAGATAGTCGACGAACTGCCGCACCGCGTCCTGCTCCGGCGGCGTCAATGACCGAACGACTTCAGCCAAGCTTTCGGTTCCCATTCTGTGCCTCCAATCGCAGTATACCGTGCAAGCAGGATGGCCCGTCAGTTCGAATCCACAGAGGGGATTGCCCGTCGACGCGTGCATCTTGTTGAAACAGCGAGGGCGTTTTGCGGAATAAGTTGGCGCCCCACGCTGGACGACTTTAGAACTTTCGCTCGATAGGGGTTGATCAAGAAGTTGTTGAGCCAGCTCTTTCGAGCCGCAAGCCGCATCATAACGCGTAAGAAGCAGATCATTTCAAACCGGATTAGGAGTCTGCGGTGGTTATCGCCATTTCCTGCCGTCGAACCAGAACTTTCGAGACCCGTAGCAGGCCTGGCACGGCGTCAGGTCTTCAAGCGGTTCATCGTGTCTTGCCGGGCATTCGTCGAAACAGAGCCAAGCCGACACAGGCGATCGAGAACATGGTCGACGACGCCGGCTCAGGCACTGAGCTCGTCTCCGCCGACACGGAAACGTTGTCGATGACCGGGCCCCAGGCGCAATGATCGCAGCCGGTGTCCACGCTGGCGAACGTGAGAGTCGAACTGGCGCTGTTGGCGGTGAAATTGAACGTCTCCTGCGCAGTGTGTTCGCCACGCGCTCCGTCAACTCGGCTCTCAAGCTGGCCAACGGCCAGCCCGCCGCGCTGGGCTGGATCGACGGCAACCCCGCGCAGGTGGTGAACCAACTCATCGGCGCCGGAATCGGCATTGGTCTGGCCGCGGTGGGCACGCTCGCGGCGCTCAAGATCACCGGGCTGGTGACACCGCTGCGCATGAAGGGAACGCGAGGAAGACACCGGCATGGACCTATCGCTTCACGGTGAAGAGGGGTACAATTTCGAGGCATAGGCCAATGGTCAAAATTGAAACAGTCATCCAACCCTCCAAGCTGGAGAACGCCCGGGAGGCGCTCAAGAGCATCGGCATCGACGGTCTCACCGTGAGCGAGGTGCGCGGCCACGGCCGCCAGAAGGGCCATAAGGAGGTCTACCGCGGCCGCGAGTACCAGGTGGATTTCCTGCACAAGCTCAAGCTCGAAATGGTGGTGCCTTCCGCCCGCAAAGACGAAGTGATTCGCGCCATCGTCGAGGCCGTGCGCACCGGCGCCATCGGCGATGGCAAGATATTCGTCTCCGAGGTGGAGGAAGCCATCCGCATCCGCGACGATACCCGCGGCGAGACGGCGCTGTAGAACGGGGGACTCCGGCTCCAGGAGGAAGGCCGGAAGGTGGCAGGCAGTGATTCCGTAAGCCGGGGAGCCGCACGAGCCTGAAGTCTCTGATCCACAGGGTTTTCCCCGGAACGCGCCGGTGCGCATCATTTTTGCAAATCTCAAATATCGCTTGACTTTGGTCTATTCTGACACTATTATTAGAG
>PLMF01000323.1 GCA_003142355.1 Bryobacterales bacterium | reverse complement strand
AGTTCTCGAGTGCGACCTCGTATACGTTCTTCTCAGGCGTTGCGGTTGCCGACATGGGCGACCTCCTACAGTCGGCATCATAGTTCTTATTAAGCACCACGTCAATGGGGTGCTATCTGGTCACTGGCACCGCAGCGCCTATTTCACCCTGACAAAAGCGGTGGCCTTAGCCGGGTCCATCAATTCGCGGCCGGATGCCAGCAGGCGATAGAAGTTCTTCAGCTTGCGTACGCACTTGGGTTCTTCCACGGTGACCGCGATTTCGCGGCGGAAGTCCAGACTCAGCGCCGTCTGCGCCATGCTCCCGATGGCCGCGATGCGCCCGTCGACAATTGTGAGTTTGCCGTGCGCCAGCAGACCGCCGAGGTTCCCCTCGCCCAGCACCTGCACGTCCAAGCCCTGCGCCTTCTTGGACTTCAGCAGCGCCTGAATCGCGGGATCGTCCAGCTTATGGTCGATGATGTGAATCGAGCGCCTGGCGCTCTCCAGTAGCGCGGTGAATTGGACGCGCGCCCGCTCCGGGCCGACGATCAGGCGCGGACTGAGGTGCGAGGAAAGCGTCGAATGCGGCGCCAGCCAGTCCACGTCGAACAATTCACGCAGGCCGGCGACTACCCCGGGGTCGTGGGTCGACAGAATGAAGTCGCAGGTCGCCCCAAAGCATTTGGCCGTAAGATTGAGCGACGTAATCAAAGCGGGGCCATTGTCCGCCAGGAGATACTTGGCGTGATACTTCACCACCGGGTCCGAATACGGATGTACCTTGGCGCCCATGCTCTCCAGATACGAGCTCAACGCTTTGAGCCTCTTTTCCCAACCACGGGCCCGAGGCGTCATCAGGAAGCGGACGTCCACTTTGCGGTTTAATGCCTCGCCGATGGCGTCCAGCACGGTGACGTCGGTGCAGCGAAACACCGAGATCAGCAATCGCTCGCGCGCGGAGCGGATGACCTGAAGCACGGTTTCGCGCCGTTGCCTGATCGCCAGAATCACTTGGTCCCGTTCTTGAGCGATGCCGCCAGGCGAGTTGATCATGCTAAAGTCCGGTCTTCTCCGATTGTAAGGTATATTCGGTGTAGAGATGCCCTTTCAGCGCCCCGATGCGGCGGAAGACCGGAGACTCCGCGAACTCCTGCGCCGGCAGGACAAGAACCGCGGTTTCCTGGTGGCGTTCGAAGGACCCGATGGCTCCGGGAAAACCACGCAGCGCAAGCTGTTCAAGGCCTGGATGCGCAGCGTCGGGCACGAGGTGGTGACTTATAAGTGGAACTCCTCGCCGCTCATCTCGCCCATCTTGAAAGCCCGGAAGCTGGCGCATTCCCTAAGCCCCGAGCAGTATTGTATCCTGAGCGCGGCGGCATTCCGGCACCAGTTGAATACCGAGATCCTGCCCGCGCTTTGGTCCGGCAAGGTCGTGGTGGCCGACCAGTTCCTGTACACCGCGCTGGCGCGCGACTCGGCGCGTGGGCTCGATTTGCACTGGGTGCTGAACGCTTACCTGCCGCTTTTCTGGCCCGACCAGGTCTTCTACTTTGCGCTCTCCGCCGAGGCTGCTTCCGAGCGCGGCCGGACCAAGATACCGGGCTTTTACGCGGCTGGGCAGGACGTAACGAATATCGCGGACCCGGAAAAGAGTCATCTCCAGTTTCTGGGCCGCGTCATCCAGGAGTACGAAGCGCTGTCCACCATCTTTCAGTTTCTGAAGGTGGATGCGCGGCAATCGATTTGGGAGCAGCATCGCGAAATCCGGCAGATGTTCATGACGGCCAAACGCAGGCCTTGGGGCGAGTGGAACACCGAGGCGGTGCTGGCGTGGCTAAGTGCCAGAGCGGGGGCCCCGAATGGCGAAACCGGAAAAGAAGAATAGTAAGAAAGATCGCCGGAAGAGTGCTGCGGGCGCCAAGCCTTCTCCCGGACGGCTGGTCTCGCTGGATGGAACCAATGGCGTGATGCTGCGCTCCGAGGCCGAGCGTCTGGCCCGCCTGTGCTGCGGCGCGGCCGACCCGGCCTGGAGCCTCTGGGACGCTTCCAACACCTCCTACGAATTGCGCATGGTCAAGGCCAAGTACCTCACGCCGACCCCCCGAGTGTTGCTGCTCTTATACGCCTCCGACCTGCTGTTCCGCCTGCGCTGGGAGATCGAGCCCACCCTGAAAGAAGGGCGCACCGTGGTGGCCGCGCCCTACGTGGAAAGCGCCATGGCATTCGGTGTCGCCGCCGGTCTGCCCAAGGCGTGGATCGAGGAGTTGTTCCGCTTCGCCCCCAAACCGGCGGCCTCGTTTCGTTTGAAAGAAAGGAAAAAGGGCAAGGAAAAGAAGAAGGACGGTGACGGCGAGCCGGGCTTCGTGGAGTTCTTCTGCGCGAGCCTGGCCAGGCACTACCCGGGCTGGGAGACCGCCGAGGTACGCCGCGAAATGCTGAAATACCTGAAGAGTCTGGAAGAGCGGGATCGGATCCACGAGTTCGGCAACAAACCCTACCACATCAAACGTGCGCTCACACCCGCTGGCTGACTGCTGGATCTACGTCGCCGGCGCCAGCCATTGAGCGTCACCGAATCGACAGCGGAACCGGCGGCGCCGATGTCCCGCCGATGCTGATGATGAGGAGCGAGCCGGAAGGCACGTTCGCGGGAACCTGCACGTTTACCTGGTACAAGCCTATGAAGCCCGGGGTCAGGCCGGAGAAGGACACCGTGGCGGGAATGCCGCCAAGCGTGGCCGTCGCCGGCTGCGGTGTGGTGGGCTGAAGACTGGTCGATGATGCGGGTTTTCCGGTAACCATGGCGCCGCTGACCGGCCCCAGTCCGGTGGCGTAGACCACCACCGTTTCNNACCCGGAGAATAGGTGGCCACGGTGGCATTCTGAAGATTGCTGGGTGCGCCGTTCACGATCATGCCGAACGGCGCGAACCCGGTGGCTTCCCAAGGCACTTGCACATTGAACTGGCCCGGCGAGGCGTAGAACACAGGGGCGGCATAGCCGTTGATGTAGACCGTGGTGTTGTCGCCGTTTCCCATGTTGGAGCCGTAAATGCTTGCCAGTCCTCCCGCGGCGGTGGCCGCGAAAACGGCTGCGTTGACTACGCCGCCGTCGTTCAGCTTCGGATAGTTGGAGGGCAACTGATAGCCGTCAGCCGCGATGTCACTGAGAACGAACCGCGTCCGCTGCGTGGGAAACGCCTGCACAAACGCGGCCGCGGCGTCGAAACAAGCGTTGGAGCAGGGCAGAAGTTGGCCCGTATTCAGATAAAGCTTGTTGGGGTCGGCGTAAGCCGCCTGCTGGATCTGGTTGTACTCGCGCGTGGCTTCCTGTTGCATCCAGCCGCCATCGCCTCCGGCCAGCATGGCGGCCTTGACGATCGCTTCGAAGTAGTACTTTTGGTAATCGGGGATCGCCATCAGCCGCCGCATGAGCACGTTCTGGTCCGCGTTTCGCAGCACCGGCCGCTCGATCCAATCGAACGCATTGTCTTTATCCCACGGGATGAATTGCGACAACTGCTTGTTGACGAATCGGTAGAAGTGAAAGTTGTTCATGCCGAATGCGTCACCGAGAATACAGTCGAAATCCGCTACGTACGTTTCCACGGCTATGTGGGTGAGGAAGAGCTTGAGGTCGAGATAAGGCGCCATCGCCGAAAGGAAAGTGGCATCCGGCTCCTGATTCATGGTCCGGATCATCCCCTCCAACGTCACGGTGTCGGGCGCATTGGTGTGGGTCTCGGGGCTGAACGGCGTCGGAATGGTCGCCGACGCATACGCCGTAAGATCGGGGCCGAGGTATTCAAAATGATAGCCGCCACCAACGATACCCGCCCAGTCGCCCGGGACGTAATTGTATTCGTAGCCGGTGTTCTCGTTGAAGATCCGGGTCAGAAATTCGGTGTCTGGGTACTCGACCAGCAGGTAAACGCCGATATACTCCCCATTCACGTAAAAGGTTGAATGGACCTCACGTGAACATGGGATGCCCATGCGGCCGAACAACAGCATGGACAGCCGCTCGTGAAGCATGCTTCCGTCCTGGACATCGGGCTTGAGCTCGAGCGAGGACAGCCCCAGGAAAGTCTGGCCCTTGACGTTGGCATCGAAAGTCAGGTGCAACCCCGGTTTGATTGGGTTGCGGCTGCCGTGGCCGCGGTTATGCATCTGGAAATTGCCGACCGAGGCGGTCAGACCGCCGGCGCCCTTCCACTGGAACGTGCCGGCATTGAATGGCGTATCGGTCTGGTAGGCCGCCTTCAGCGCCTGCCAATCGGCGTCCAGCATGGTCACGCGGACTTCGTGAAGAACGCTGCCGTCGAACAGGTCCGCCGTCGTGGGGGTCTGGGCCAGAGCGGCCGCCCGCGCTCCGAACAACGCGACCAACAAGAGTTGCTTTTGAAATGCCACGGCAATCCCTCCTACATTCTCAGCCCGAGATCGCGTCCGCTGGCACTCGGACGCGCAGGACGGTCAGCCCTTCACTGTACGCCGCCACCGTGGCGAGGCAGATTCGCAAGTTCCGGTTCCTCCTGATCCAACGCCTGTCCATCATTTTCCCACGGCCAGGGGACCGTACGAAAAGGGGCAAAGCCAGCACCGGGTTCAGCCCGGCGCCGGCGACGGCGATGGAGCGTCACTTAGTCGGCAGTGGCACCGCCGGCGCTCTTTCTCCACCGATGCTGATGGAGAGGAACGAGCCGGAAGGCACGTTCGCGGGAACCTGCACGTTTACCTGGTACAGGCCAGTGAATCCCGGGGTCAGGCCGGAGAAGGATACCGTGGCGGGAATGCCGCCAAGCGTGGCCGTCGCCGGTTGCGGTGTGGTGGGCTGAAGACTGGTCGACGATGCGGGTTTTCCGGTAACCATGGCGCCGCTGACCGGCCCCAATCCGGTGGCGTAGACGACCACCGTTTCATTCGCGGCCGCGGGGCTGGTGGCCGATACCAGGCTGCCGTCGGCGTGAGTAATCGCGGCCTGAGCCGGAGAAACCATGAAAACATCCGGAGAATAGGTCAGCACGCCAGCAGACTGGACGTTGCTGGGCGTGCCGTTCACGATCATGCTGAACGAACCCATCCCGGTAGTTTCCCAGGGCACTTGCACGTTGAACTGGCCCGGCGAGCCGAAAAACACCGGGGCGGCAAAGCCGTTGATGTAGACCGTGGTGTTGTCGCCGTTTCCCAGGTTGGAGCCATAAATGCTCGCCAGTCCGCCCCTCGCGACAGAGGCCACGGACGAGGCTGCACTCACGACACCGCCGTCGGCCAGCTTCGGATAGTTGGAGGGCAACTGGTAGCCCTGAGTCACGATGTCAGTCATAACGAACTGCGTCCGCAGCGGGGCAAACGCCACTACAAACGCCGCCGCGGCGTCGAATTGAGCGTTGGAGGAGGGCACAAGGTTGCCATAATCCATATAAAGCTTGTTCGGGTCCTCGTAAGCCGCCTGCTGGATCTGGCTGTACTCCCTCGCCGCTTCCTGTTGCATCCAGCCGCCCGCCACCGCCGTCATGGCCGTCTTGCCCAGGGCTTCGAAGTAGTACTGCTTGTATTCGGGGATCGCCATCAGCCGCCGCATAAGCACGTTTTGGTCGGCGTTCTGCAGCAGCGGCCGCCCCGTCTCGGTGAACGCGCCGTCTTTATCCCAAGGGATGAATTGCGACAATTGCTTGTTCACAAACCGGTAGAAGTGAAAGTTGTTCATCCCGAAATACTGGCCGAGAATACAGTCGAAATCCGCCAGGTAAGTTTCCACGGCAATGTGGGTGAGGAAGAGCTTGAGATCGAGATAAGGCGCCATCGCCGAAAGGAAAGTGGCATCCGGCTCCTGATTCATGGTCCGGATCATCCCCTCCAGCGTCACGGTGTCGGGCGCATTGG
>PLMF01000390.1:1417-19890 GCA_003142355.1 Bryobacterales bacterium | reverse complement strand
AATACTTAACGTTGTAATACTAAAGGAGTGTCTTAGAACGGGGAAACTCGCGGATGGGCGCCCACTGAATGCTGCGAGGCGCAAGCTGTTCCGGCAGGAAATCAAGTCACTTAATCCCGAACGTTATCCGGAGAGCATCCCCTCAGTGATTACGGATATGGCATGCACAGTCTTTGGTCACATTTGCCCGGTCGTGTTTGCAGCCGAGGGATTCACCGAGACAACAGAAGGTCGAAGGACGGGTCGTTACATTCCATTTCGAATCAAGATGCGTGTCGTCCGGCGTGATAACTACACCTGCCAACACTGCGGCAAACACTTAAAGGACAATGAGGTGGAATTTGACCACGTGATCGCCTTCGCGAAGGGCGGTAGCAGCGAGGAGCAGAATATCAGGCTCACTTGTCACGACTGCAACGCGGATAAGTCCGACAGTGTCGAGGTCTGATCAGGATAGACCTGAATATCGTCCACACTGACCGGGCTCAGATCTCACAAACAGCCGTCGGGAAGCGTCGGGATTTCACCCCTCAGAGGAACCCTATTGCGGCCGTCTCCCTAATCCAGCGTCTTATGGAACCGCAGCGCGCTTAGAGTCAGTACGGTCACGCCATACACCGCCAGACACGCCATTTGCGGCCAGAGCACTCCAACGCCTACACCCTTCAGGAAAATCCCGCGGACGATCTCGATGAAGTAGCGCAGCGGGTTCAGGTACGACAGGTATTGCACTACCAGCGGCATGTTGCGGATGGGGAAGGCGAAGCCGCTCAGCATGAACGCCGGCATCGAGAAGAAGAACGACGACATCATGGCCTGCTGCTGCGTGCGCGAAATGGTCGAGATGAACAGGCCCGCTCCCAGACTCGTCATCAGAAACAGCAGGGAGCAGCACAACAGCAGGAGGAAACTGCCGTTGAAGGGAACGTGGAAGAGGACGAGAGCCAGCGTCGTGACCAGGGTCACGTCCACTAAGCCCACCACCGCGAACGGGAGCGTCTTACCCAGCATCAGCTCCATGGGGCGCAGCGGGGTCACCATCAACTGCTCCATGGTGCCGATTTCTTTTTCGCGGACGATGGCGAGTGCGGTCAGCATCAGCGTCACCATCATAATGATGTTGGCCACCACGCCGGGCACGAAGTAGTTGCGGCTGTAAAGGTCGGGATTGAACCACACGCGGCTGCGCGCCGTCACCTGCGGCACCGAGGCGTTCACCGGCGAGTTGGGACTCCGCGTCAGCACCCGGCCGTTCTGCTGGCGGCCCATGGCATCGGCCGAATATTTGGCGATGATCTGGCCGCCGTAACTCAGAATCAGCGACGCCGTGTTGGAATTGGTGCCGTCCACCAGCACCTGTACTCCGGCGCCGCGGCCGCGCGCCAGGTCGCGCGCGAAACCGGGCAGCACGCGCACCACGGCCTGCGCCTGGCTGCGGTCCAGCACGCTCTGCACCTGTTCTTCATTGGCCGGCATGGCCACCACGTCGAAGCGGCCCGAGCCCTCGAAGCGGTCGCGTAAGTCGCGGCTCTCGGGCGTGCGGTCCATATCCATCCAGGCGATGCGCGCGTGGTCCACGTCCAGGTTCACGGCGTAACCGAAAATGATGCACTGCAACAGCGGCGGCAGGAACAGCAGCACCCGCATGCGCGGCTCGCGCAACGCCTGAATGAATTCCTTCCGCAGCATGACTCGAATTCGTTCCCACATAGTTCACGCCAGCTTCTGGCTCAGTTTGCGCGTCGCCAAAAGGAAGACAATGGCGCCGTAGAGCGCCAGGAACCCCAGCTCGCCCCATAGCACGTTCAGCCCCACGCCCTTGAGGAATACGCCTTTCAAGATCGTCACGAAGTAGCGGGCCGGGACCACGTACGTGATCACCTGGATCGCCTTCGGCATGCTTTCGATGGACCACACAAACCCGGAAAGCAGTTGGGCCGGCAGGAAAGAGGTCAGCAAGCTTATCTGATAAGCTTTCTGTTGCGTTCTGGTCGCCGCCGAAATGAAAATGCCCCAGAACAGCGCGCCACACAGGAATACGCAGGTCGAGACCACCAGCAGCGGCACGCTGCCGCGGAACGGCACCCGGAACACGTAGACGCCCACCAGCACGGCGATGGCGGAATCCGCCAGCCCCACCACGAAATACGCCAGCATCTTGCCCAGCACCATCTCCGCGGGCCGCAGCGGAGTGGAAAGCAACTGCTCCATGGTGCCCATTTCCCATTCGCGCGCGATGGTGAGCGAAGTGAGCAGCGACGCGATAATCATGAGGATCACCGCGATCAGCCCCGGCACCACGTAGTTCTTGGATTCGAGCGAGCTGTTGTACCAGACGCGCAGCCGCGCATCCACCGGCGGCACGATGCGCTCGCCGCCGCGCCGGTTCATCATATCGGTGCGCAGCTCGAGCGAGTAGTTCTGCACCACGGTTTCCGCGTACCCCAGCGCGATCGAAGCCGTGTTCGAATCGCTGCCGTCCAGCAGAAGCTGCACCGGCGCCTCGCGCGACGCTCCCAGGTTTTGCGAATAGTCGCGCGGAATCACCACGGCCATCAGGATGCGGCTGCGGTCGATGTCGCTTTGAACCGTGGCGTAGTTGTCCACAAAGCCGCGGATCTCGAAGAACCGCGACGCCTGGAACTGCCGGATCAGGTCTCGACTGGCTTGGGTCTGGTCCTGGTCGTAGATCAGCGTGGGGATGCGGTCCACGTCCAGGCTCAACGCGACGCCGAACAGCAGCAGCAGCATCACCGGCGTCGCCAGCGCCAGCGTCAGGCTGCGCGCGTCGCGGGTGATGTGGTGCAACTCCTTGACGAAGATGGCCCGCAAGCGCCGGGAACTCATGCCGCCTTACGCTCCTCGGCCTCGATCATGGCCACGAAAACGTCCTCCATGGATGGCTCGATGCGCTCCAGCCGCTTCACTTCGATCCCCTTCGCCGCCAGCGCTTCGCGCACACGCGCGCTGGTCGCCTCGACGTCGTCCACCGTCACGTGCAGCCCGCCGCCGAACACGGCAACCTCGAGCACCCCCGTCACGGTTTCGAGCGCGCGCATGGTTTCGAGCGGCTCCGTGGAATCCAGGTGCAGCAGGCTGTGCGAGGTGAGGCCGCGCTTCAACTCCGCCGGCGACCCCAGCGCGATCACCTTGCCGCGGTACATCAGCGCCAGGCGGCCGCAGTATTCGGCTTCGTCCATGTAGTGCGTGCTCACGAAAATGGTGTGGTGGGATTCGGCCAGGTCGTGGATCAGCTTCCAGAACGCTCCGCGCGCGATGGGGTCCACACCCGAAGTCGGCTCGTCCAGGAACAGCACCGGCGGATCGTGCAGGATGGCGCAACCGAGCGCCAGCCGCTGCTTCCAGCCCCCGGCCAGCGTGCGCGTCAATGCCCGCCGCCGCTCCGTGAGGTTGGCCATTTCGAGCACGTAGTCCTTGCGCGCCGCGCGCCGTTCCCGCGGCACGTTGTACATTCCGGTGAAGAAGTCGATGTTCTCTTCCACCGTCAGATCGTCGTACAGCGAGAACCTTTGCGACATGTATCCGATGCTGCGGCGGATTTCTTCCGGCTGGGTTCTCACGTCGAAACCGTTGACGTGCGCGCGCCCCGACGTGGGCGTCAGCAGCCCGCACAGCATGCGGATGGCGGTCGATTTCCCCGCCCCGTTCGGCCCCAGGAACCCGAGGATCTCGCCCTTACGCACCTGCATGGTGACGTGGTCCACCGCGACGAACGAGCCGAAGCGCTTCACCAGGTCCTCCATCTCCACCGCCCAGCCGTCGCCGTTCATGCGAGCGCCTCCACTTCGTGGATGGTCTGGATGAACGCCCCCTCCAGGCTCGCCGTTCCGGTCTCCCGCTTCATGGCGTCCGGCGTGGCGCAGCGGATCAGCTTGCCCTTGTGCATCAGCCCCACACGGTTGCAGCGTTCGGCCTCGTCGAGATACGCGGTGGTCATGAAGATGGTGATCCCGTCCTGCAACAGTTGATACAGAATGGCCCAGAAATCGCGCCGCGAAACCGGGTCNNCGGGTCATGCGCAACAGTTGCGCGGTGAGTGTTTCCCGCTCGGCTCCGGTGATCCCGAACAGGTCGGCGTAGAAATTCATATTCTCCTGCACGGTCAGATCGCCGTAGAGTCCGAAACGCTGCGCCATGTATCCGATCTGGTCCTTGACGGCGCGCGACTCGCGCACCACATCGTGGCCCGCCACGCGCGCGCTGCCTTCGCTCGGATCCATCAGCCCGCAGAGCATGCGCAGAGTGGTGGTCTTCCCCGCCCCATCCGGCCCCACCAGACCGAAGATCTCGCCCTGCGCCACGGTGAGGTTGAGGTGGTCCACAGCGGTCAGGGCGCCGAAGCGCCGGGTGAGGTCGCGGGTCTCGATGATGGGTCCCGTCGGCTTCATCGGTCAGTCCAGAACGATCTCCGCGTCCGCCGGCATGTTGGACTTCAACTCGCGCCGCGGATTGTCCAGCTCGATCTTGATGCGGTAGACCAGCTTCACTCGCTCCTGCTCGGTCTGGATCTGCTTGGGCGTGAACTCGGCCTCCGAGGAGATAAACGTCACGCGCCCCTGATAGACCTTCCCGGGATACGAATCGGTGGTCACTTTGGCCTTGGCGCCGAGCTTGATCTTCCCCAGGTCGGTCTCGTTGACGTAGCCGCGCAGCCAGGGATGGTCGATGTCCCCGACGGTCACCACCGTGGTTCCGGGCGCCAGCACCTCACCCACGTCGGCCGCCTTGACCAGCACTACACCGTCCACCGGCGAGCTGACGATGGTGTCGGCGAGCTGCGAATCGATCATGGCGAGGCTCGCCGTGGCGCGCGCGATCTCCGCCCGGCGCGTGGCCAGGTCCTGTTCGCGCCGCTTCATTTCGAGAGAGTTGGCCTCGGCAATCTTCACCGCGGCGCGCGCCCGCTCCACCTGCCCCTCCTGCGCTTTGACCACCTCCGCGCGCGGCCCGGCCAGCACCAGGGCTTCGCGCTCGGTGGCCGATTTCAGCGCGGCCTGCGCGCTCTCCCAGCGGTTGCGGTATTGATCGAACTGCGCAGTGGAAATGTCGTCGTTTTTGTAGAGCGTCTGGGCGCGGTCCCAATCCTTCTTGGCGCGGTCGATCTCGGATTGCACCGATTCCACCGCGGCATGGGCGTCGAGCTTCTCCTGCGGCCGCGCGCCGTTCTTCAGTTCCGCCAGGCGCGCCTCGTTGGACCCCAGGTCGGCCCGCCGCTGCTCGATGTCGGCGGCGAGCGTGGCCTTCTCCCAGGCCAGCGACGTCTCGGATTGCGCCAGTTGCGTTTGCGCCGATTCGAGGCCGGCCACCTCACGCTGGCGCTGCGCCATCAACTGGTCGCGGTCGAGCCGAGCGATGACCTGCCCCTTCTTGGCGGTGTCGCCTTCATCCACGGTGCGCTCAATGAGCCGCCCGGCGGTCTTGAACGCGATGTTGACCTCCGTCAGCTCGATGTTTCCGGAGACCACGATGCGGCCGGTCTGGGTGCGCCCCATCCCGCGGAACACATACACCGCCGCCACCCCTGCCGCTGCCAGCACTATGAGGATCAGTATGATTCGCTTCTTCATCACTGCACCATGCTCCTGACCTTACCCATCGACTGAGCCAGGTCAATCCGCGCCACGTTGTAGTTGTACAGCGCCGCCGTCTGGTTATCGCGCGCGCGTTCGAGGCGCGTTTGCGCGTCGGTTACTTCCACGCCGATGGCCACTCCCGCGTCGACCCGCCGCCGCGCCTGCGTCAACTCGTTGTCGGCTAGTTCCAGCCCTTCCTTGGCCACTTTCACCTGCTGCTCCGCNNCGCACTTTCTCGGAGCGATATTGCGAGGCCGATTCCGCGCGCCGCGCGTCGCGCCGGCCTCCATCGAATACGGGCACCCGCAGCGAGATCCCATAGGTGCGCGTGGGCAGCGCATTGTCGAAGCCGGGGCCGATGGAACCGTAATCGCCGAAGGCCGCGACCGATGGCAGCCGCTCCATTTTGGTGGCGCTGGCCGCTATGCGTGCGTTGGCTTCCCGCTCCTGCTGTGCCTTCAGATCCGGCCGCTCTTTCAGCGCCTGCGCCCTGGCCTGCTCGATGGTGACGGCGTCCACCGGCACGTAGGCCAGCTTGTCGGTCAATTCCAACTCGGTATCGAGCCGCAGCCCCATGACGCGCATCAATTGCAGCCGCGCGCTGGTCCGCTGGTTTCCGGCCACCAGCAGCCGCTGGCGGTCGTTGGCAAGCTGCACTTTGGCGCGCGTGATCTCGATGCCGGTTCCCGTGCCGGCGGCCTTTTGGTTCTCCGCCTGCTTTAACACCGCCTCGGCGAGCGTCACGTCGGACTGCGCGGTCTCGACATCGGCGTCGGCGCGAACCGCCGCCAGGTAGGCGCGCGCCACCTGCGCCGCCACCTGCTCTTCGGTGCTATCGATATCCGAGCGGGCCGCCGAAACCCCCACCTTCGACGCCTGGAAACGTTTGATTGAGCTGAAATCGAACACGCTCTGGGTAACGGTGGCGCGCGCGTCCATGGTGGTGAAGGGGCCCACGAAGGTCGGGAACTGAAAGCCCGGAATGGGCACGCTGATATGGATGCCCATGGCCGCCAAGTTGGCCGTCTGGTCCCGGTCGGTGAGGGACGCTTCCAAATCCGGCAACAGCGCCGCGCGCGCCTGCGCCGACCGCGATTGCGCCTGCTTCAGCGCCTCGCCCGAAAGCTGGATCTTGGTGTTGCCCTCGGGCGACACCGCCACTTCCACCGCGCGTTTCAAGCTCAACTCGATTGGCCCCGCCGCCGAAGCCACCTGCACCGCGCACAATATCCACGCCAATTTCATCTACTTCTCCTCGCTTCCCGCCGCTCGCGCCCGGAAACCAGCTCCCAAGAAGGCCACCAGTCGCTGAACCACGCTCTGGGCGTCCAGCGGAGGCGATTCCACTCCCAGACGCGGGTTCGGTGGCCCGAACAGGGCATGCGCCATGGTCCCGATCATGAAGTGGATTCGCCAGAGCAATTCCTCGTTCGGCAGGTCCGGCAAAGCCCGGCGAAAGGCTTCGATGAAACGAGTCACCGTGGGCTGAAAATGCCTTCCCGCGATCATGGTCATAAGACCCTCGCCATACATCCGCCCCATCAGCCTCACGAACTGCGGTCTGCGATCCGCTCCCGAGAAGACCGGCGCCAGAAACGCCTCCAGTACCTTTTCCACAGCCAGCGGCCCCGATCCGGCTTCCGCCTCATACCGGTCCAGGAGCGCCAGCCGCTCTGCGTTCACGGGCCCCGCTTTCCGCATAACCACTTCATCCAAAAGCTCTTCCTTGGACCCATAGTGGTAATGGATAGCCGCCAAATTGACCCCGGCATCCGCGATGATGTGCCGCAGCGACGTGGCGGCATATCCCTGATCGCCGAACAACCGTTCCGCCGTGTCCAAGATTTTTTGCTTTGTTTCGGTCATTCGATTGATTGAATCAAACAATTGTATTATACGACTGATAGGAGGAATGTCAAGGGGCAATTACAGGAACTTTTCGGCGAAAGGACCGCGCGGCACGGGTCGGGATGGCTTCTCACTGCGGAATCGGATCGGGCGCGCGCCCAAACTATTGGTCTGCGGCGCAGATGATGCATCTTATCCAATGCGCCGTGGAGCAGGCGTTTCGCCTACCATGCCGGTATTCCTACCGGCATTCCTTAATAAACGTCGGCATGGACGCCGACGTGGCAACCTAAAAGGTCGCTCCACGGACTGAGCGCGACGATCTGTCGGGAGTGGATAAGGCGCATTTCTTGCGCCGCACTACACTATGATTGTTCGAGTATCGCCGTTCTACACAATCTGCGGAGAAACGGGCAGTTTGAGGCAGACTAGCCTCGCGGCGGCAGGGGCAAGCGCGCGAGAAGCCGGCGGAAACGGGGATGCGCGCGGAGGCAATCGTACACCGAGGAAACGCGAAGCCACAGAACCTGTGCATCGTGCCCAGCATAAGCTTGTTCCAGATAGTCGAGCGTTGCCTCGGGATCGCCCAGCCCCAGGCTGGCCCAGGCGAGACAGATTGGCGGCAGGGGGCGCGATGCGGCCAGAGCTTCAAGACGGGCGACCACCTTGTGCGCTTTCGCGGATTCGGAGGCAAAACCGTACGCCATGGCGAGATATGAAAGCGAGAACGGGTCGCCAAAGCGTCTTGTGGATTCCTCAAGGGCGGCGATGGCCTCCGCGTGCTTCGAACTGACCGTGGCGGAGTGTCCGATCAAGTAGTAGGCGAGCGGGGAATTCGGGTCCATTTCCAAGGTCTCCCGCCCGTACGCAATCGCGCGCTCATGCTCACGGGACCAGTAGAGCAGCCATCCCATGCCGGCGCGGACACCGATCGAGAGTGGATCGAGGCTCCGTGCCAGAGCAGCTTCAGCCGCTGCCCGGACATGATCCTCTTTCATGGAGCCGAGGAAAAGAGCGAGACCGAAATGGCCGGGCGCGAAGTTCGGACTTAAGGCGATGGCACGCTCGAGCTCACGCTCGGCGGCGGCAAGGTCCCAATAGTGCCACCAGTCGACGAAAGCCATTGCGTGGTGCGCGTCGGGGATGGCATCATCGAGTTCCAGAGCGCGTTTGGCAGCCGCTTCCGCTTTTGGGAACGATTCCCGCGGCGGAGCATAGCCGAAGTAGCCGGCGTACGAGTACGTCCCGGCGAGTCGCGCGAGGGCCGGCGTGAATGCGGGATTCTTGGATATCGCCAATTCGAAGCACTCCGCCGCGGTGCGCAGGCTCTCGGGATTGAGTTTGCTGAATGCGTAGAGGCCGCGCAGATAAGCGTCGTGAACTTCAGGGTCTACGGCAGATGTTATCGCGAGTTGGGGGCCGGCAATGTCCATCTCTCGCGCAATCGCCTGCGCAACTTCCGTCTGCAAGGAGAGTATGTCGCGCAACTCCGAGTCGTAAACCTTGGACCAGAGGTGCGTCTGATCGTTGGCGCGAATGAGTTGTGCGCTGATACGAACGCGGCTGCCCGCCTGGCGGACGCTGCCTTCGAGAACATAGTCCAAATTCAATTCACCGGCGATTTCCGCGACGCCCTTTCGGCTGCCCTTGTAGTGCATCGAGGAGGTACGTGCGATAACGGCGAGCCGATCGGGCGCGAGGTCCGCCAGGCAGCCAATCATCTCCTCCGTCATGCCGTCGCTGAAGTACTCCTGGTTCGGATCGCCGCTAAGATTTTCGAAAGGCAGCGCCGCCAGGCGGAGCTTGCGGCGGCCGGCCGGTTCAACCGCGGGTGCGGCGCTGCCAGGCAGTAGGCGATAGCCTCGTTTCGGGATGGTCTCGATGAAGCGAGGTGAGTGACTGCTATCTCCGAGGAGTCCGCGCAGTTCGGCCATTACGCGCGTCAGCGACGACTCGCTCAGATACCGCCTGCCCCAGACCGTCTGCGCGATTTCCTCTTTTGAGACGACCTGGCCCCGATTGCGCGCGAGAAGCATCAGCAGGTCAGCCAGGAGCGGCCTCAGGTGCACTGTCCCCCTGGCGCCGGAAATGCGGCCGAGGCCCGGCTGAACCAGCCATTCGCCGAGCTGAAAATCGGCACCGGGGGTCCTGGCTGTACTGTGGGCAGGTTCCATTCACGGACATTATAGTCCGTTCGCTGCTCCACAAAAAGGACGTCCGGGCGTGAGGATCGGCTATTGTTGGGGCTGGGGCCATTCGACTGCCGACGGGATGTGTGTCATTCGCTTCAGGATGTAGGTCCACATCGGTTTCTCGGTACCTGGTGCGCGGAAGGACATGGCCACTATCTCACCCTGATCGGGCAACACGATAATACGGCCGATGTAAGGGCCCATCGGCGGCGCCGGGCTGCCCTTGATTTTCATCATGGTCGACAAAAGGCCGGTGCAATCCGGGGTCAACTGGATGCCGCCGGAGACGAAATCATAATCCAATGCCTGTCCGGCAGGAATCGGGGTTCCTGCAAGAGGAGCGCCCATGGCAAAGGTCCCTGGGCCCGTCACCTTACCAGACCAGTCGATACTGAGGACACCGATGAACAGCATTTGCACGGGTGCCGTGCCGCCCGGCGGGATGTCCCATCCCGACACGTGGTACGACCAGTTCCCAACAACCTGTTGAATGTTGCATTGTGGCTGCGCGAAACTCGCGCAGCAGAAGCAGAGCGCCAACAACACTGCTATGGCAAGCGTTCGTGAAAACATGTTACAAATACCTCCGCAACGAGTTTGGCCCGAAAGCCGGCCGTGAAAACCCTACAATTCCACGGCAATTTCGCTCGCAGCGCCGACAACGCGGACGGAATGCTTGTAGTGGAGGGTATTGACTCGTGGCTGGCCTCCGCCTACGCCGGGAAATAGCGGACTTCACTCTTATGTCGCGTACCCTGGCCCAGTTGCAGATCAACGGTACAGTTCAGATAATTGAAATGAAGAGTTTCCCATGTGGACCGGCAAGAATGACACCGTCGTGGTATCGGCGCTGAGCGCCCGCACCGGTTTCGGCGCGTTGTTGCGCCGGGTGGAGGATGAGCACTGCTCGCTCGTTATCGAGAAGCGCGGCGTGCCCAAAGCGGTGCTGATCGGCATCCGCGACTACGTTCGGCTGGCGGCCCCCGAACCGGAAGTGCTGAAGGCGATCGGCGAAGAATCGCGGCGGAAGGGGACGGACAAGCTCACTTCCCGGCAAATCGACCAGGCGATCAAAGGGGCGCGCGCGCAAAAACCGAGACGCGGATGATTCCGCTGCGGCCCGTGATCGACACCAACATCCTCGTCTCGGCGGCCCTGAAACCGGACGGACTCCAGCGGACAATCCTTCTGCTGGCGACCACCAAGCCGGCCACACTGTATACTTCCGAGGCCGTTCTCGCCGAATACCGCGCGGTGCTGGCGCGCCCGGAGCTGAAGATTCGCAGGGGTCTCCAGCAGCAGCTCTTCCATCTCATCGGGAGCCATTCACATCCCGTTAAGCCGTCACGCGCACTCCAGGTGACAAAGGACCCGGACGACAACAAGTTCCTGGAATGCGCCGATGCCGGCCGCGCCGACTACCTGGTGACCGGCAACCAGAGGCATTTTCCCAGGTTCTGGAAGAATACGAAGGTGATCACCTCCCGCGAATTCATCGGCATCGTGGCTCCGCACCTGATCACATAACGGCGGCCTGAAGAATATGCGACTGGGCATCCACACCTCCACCGCCGCGTCTCTCGAAAACGCCGTGCTTCATGCGGCGGAGTTGGGCGCCAACACCTTCCAGATCTTCTCCTCCGCTCGTCTACCGGCGATATCAGTCGCGCGCTTCCTGAGGCACCTGACTCGGATCAAGAAGGGCGTCGTAGTCGTGTTGCGAGTTCCTTGGCCTCGCGCGCGTGTTGCAATACAGCCTGCGCTTTCGAGTTCGCGGCAAGTCCAAGCCTTTTCGCATGAAAATCAGCCAACCAGCAAAGGAGGTCGATCTTCGCCCCAAACGCCAATGGCAGTACGCCGCGCTCACCGACATCCGCTTCATCGCAGCCAGCAAATGGCGAAATCAGTGAGGATCAGATCCATGGCGGAAAACGTCATCGTTAAACGGCCTATGGCGATTAAGAGCCTGTCTTCCGGGTCGTCGAACACTTGTGCCCTCTCCCTTCCGTTACCAACCGCAATTCCATCGCTCTGCACAAGCCTCGCGGGCTATCGGCTCCGTCAACGGGGCAGACGGCGACTCCACGTCGGAATCGGGTATCCAAGGCGCTTCAGGCCGGCGGCACCCCTGCGAGATAGCAACGAACCAGCCACGTGCATTGTCGGGCACTGGCGCGTTGGTCGGGCGGCTGCGAGCACTTGGCGGTCCAACGCCCTTCCCCCCGATCTGATTTCGGTTTTAGTCCCCGAGCAGCGGCGCCAGCCTGGCCCGCACCTCATCGATCACTTCGGTTGGGCAGTGCCCGAGTTTTTCGGCGCGGCGCGCTTTCCAGTCGACGCTCTTCATGTGGTCGGCCAGGATGACGCCGGTGGCACCGTGGCCGGCGGGAACGGCCACTTCGAATGGGTATCCTTTCGCCTGATTCGTGATGGGGCATACAAGCGCCAGGCCGGATTTCGCGTTGTACATTCTCGGGCTCAGCACCAGTGCCGGACGCCGCCCCGCCTGCTCGCGGCCGGCTTGAGGGTCGAACGTCAACCAGACAACATCGCCGGCCTCCGGTACAAAGGCGGTCCTCACCAGGATTCCTCGCCTCGAGGCGGTCCCCAGTCTGTTTCCCGGTGACGATTCCTGGGTGTGATCCGGGCGACGAGCTCCGACAGTTTGTACCTTCGCCGGGTCGGGCGCAAGACGATGCCGCCGTCGCTGTCGAGTGCAAGTGCCACACAATCTCCCTCGCTGAGGCTGGCCTGCTTGGCGATCGCCAGCGGAATCCGGACGGCCAGACTGTTGCCCCATTTCGAAACCGTAGTTTCATTTTGCATATGTATCTACTTTGAGTATACGATAGGATGTACTTTTGCGACTGGGTATCCACACCTCGACCGCCGCGTCTCTCGAAGACGCCGCGCTACATGCGGCGGAGTTGGGTGCCAACACCTTCCAGATCTTCTCCTCCAGCCCGCGCATGTGGCGCGCACGGGCGCCCGACCCCGGCCAAGTCAAGCTTCTCAGGGCCGCGCGCCGGCGGTTTGACCTCGACCCGCTGGTGATCCACGTCAGCTACCTGGTGAACCTCGCCTCCGCCGACCCTGTGATCCGCGCCAAATCCATCACCGCATTCCGTGAGGAATTGGAGCGGGCCGTTGCTATCGGCGCCGAATACCTGGTCCTGCACCCCGGCAGTTATAGAGGACGCTCGGTGGAGGAGGGCATCGCGGATTTCGTCGCCGCGCTGCGGGATGCCGCCTACGGCTTCCACTCCCGCGGCCTCACCGTGCTGCTCGAAAACACGGCCGGCGCCGGCTCGCACCTGGGCAGCCGCTTCGAGGAACTGGCATCCATCCGTGAACGGGCCGGCGGCCTCACCCATCTCCCCATCGGCTATTGCCTGGATACCTGCCATCTGCTGGCCGCCGGCTTCGATATCACCACGCCCGGGGGCCTGCGCGACACCGTGCGCGGCGCCGAAAGGCTGCTCGGCATCGATAACGTGCGCGTGTTTCACGTCAACGATTCCAAGACTCCGCTCGGCTCGCGCGTCGATCGCCACGCCAACATCGGCGAAGGCCACATCCCGCTGGCCGCTTTCCGCCGCATATTGCAGCATCCCAAGCTGCGCGCGAAGCCGTTCATTCTGGAAACGCCCATCGACGAGCCGGGCGACGACCGGCGCAACCTCGACGCGTTGAAGCGGCTGGTGCGCGCGTGAAAACCTGGGGACTGACTGCGCGACCCCGAGGGTGCCCCGTGTACCGGCGCAGACTGGCGGGTTGCCAACCCGCCGCAGGATGCCATCCTGCCCCACAGGTGCTGGTAGGATGGGAATCTACCCCGCACTATGCCCGAAAAGCCCTACGACCATAACCAGATCGAACTGAAGTGGCACGCGCGTTGGGAAAACGCCGATTTCTACAAGGCCGAGGAGAACTCCGCCAAGCCGAAATTCTACGTGCTCGAAATGCTGCCCTACCCCAGCGGCACGCTGCACATCGGCCACATCCGCAACTATTCGATCGGCGACGCGCTGGCCCGCTACAAGTGGATGCGCGGCTACAACGTGCTGCATCCCATGGGCTGGGACGCGTTCGGCCTGCCCGCGGAAAACGCCGCCATCGCCAACAAACGGCCTCCGCGCGAGTGGACGCTCGAAAACATCGCGGCTATGAAGAAGACGCATCGCCGCTTCGCTTTCAGCTACGACTGGGATCGCGAGGTCTCCACCTGCGAGCCCGAATACTACCGCTGGAACCAGTGGTTCTTCCTCAAAATGCTNNGGCTGCTGCTGGCGGCATGAAGAGACCCCCGTCGAGCAGCGCGCGCTGGAGCAGTGGTTTCTCAGGATCACGAATTACGCCGACCAGCTTCTCGACGACATGGCCCAACTGGAAGGCGGCTGGCCGGAGCGCGTCCTCACCATGCAGCGCAACTGGATCGGGCGCTCTTACGGCGCCGAGGCCGATTTCAAACTGGCGTCCACCGGCGAGCCCATCCGCGTCTTCACCACCCGCGTGGACACCATCTACGGCGCCACCTGCGTGATCCTCGCCCCCGAGCACCCGCTCAACGCGACGCTGCTCGACGCCGAAGGCCAAGCCCGCGCCAAGGCCATGGTGGACGCGCGCGCCGGCCGCGACCCCGGCGACATAGAAAAGGAAGGCTTCGCTACAGGGCACTTCGCCATCAACCCCTACAGCGGAGAGCTGGTCCCCGTGTGGGTCGGCAATTTCGTGCTGATGGGCTACGGCACCGGCGCCATCATGGCCGTGCCCGCGCACGACGAGCGCGACTTCGAATTCTGCCGGAAGTACAGCATCCTCATACGGCCCGTGATCCGTCCGGTGGATGGCGCGCTGGCCGTGGAACCCGGCATGACGCAGGCTTTCGTCGAAGATGGCATCGTCGAGAACTCCGGTGAGTGGTCCGGCCTGGCCAGCGAGGAAGCCCGCCGCCGGATGAGCGCCTACGCGGAGCGGCACGGCTTCGGCAAAGCGGCCGTCACCTACCGCATCAAGGATTGGGGTATCTCGCGCCAGCGCTATTGGGGCACTCCCATTCCGGTGATTCACTGCCCGGCGTGCGGCGTGGTGCCGGTTCCGGAAGGCCAGCTTCCCGTGTTGCTGCCGGACCGCATCGAGATCACCGGCGCCGGCCGTTCGCCTCTCGAAAACGTGCCGGAGTTCGTCAACGTGGCATGTCCCAAGTGCGGCGGCGCGGCCCGGCGCGAGACCGATACCATGGACACGTTTATCGATTCGTCCTGGTACTTCTACCGCTACTGCGATGCGCACAACAGCGCCATGCCGTTCGACCCCGCCAAGATCGCGTATTGGTTTGAGATCGACCAATACATCGGCGGGGTGGAGCACGCCATCCTGCACCTCATCTACTCGCGCTTTTTCACCAAGATGATGCGCGATATCGGGTTGATCGAAAACAGCGAGCCCGCGCGGCGCCTGTTCACGCAAGGCATGGTGATCGCCGAGGGCGCCAAGATGTCGAAATCCAAAGGCAACGTGGTGGGCGCGGACCTGCTGGCCGAGAAATTCGGCACCGACACCTCGCGGATGTTCGTCCTGTTCGCCGCGCCTCCGGAGAAAGAAGTCGATTGGCGCGTCGAAGGCGCCGAGGGCCTTTACCGCTTCCTGGGCCGCGTCTACCGCTTCGCCACCAGAAACGTGGACAAAGTAGGGCAGGCCCTAGACCTGCCAACCGCCTCCGACAAAAAAGTCCTCCGCAAGCTCCACCAGACCCTCAAAAAGATCACGGAAGACTTCGAGACCCGCTGGCACTTCAACACGTGCATCGCCTCCATCATGGAGCTGGTCAACGTGCTCTACGCCGAGGAGCCGAATATCTCAGCAGCCGCCATGCCCGAGATCCTGGAGAAGCTGGCCCTGATGCTGGCGCCCTTCGCGCCTTACCTCTCGCAGGAGATCTGGGAAGAGCTGGGCAAGGATGGCCCGGTCTTTCGCCAGTCCTGGCCGCCGTTCGATCCCGAGCTTGCCAAAGAGGATCTGGCCGAAATCGTGGTGCAGGTGAACGGCAAGCTGCGAAGCCGCATTCACGTCCCCTTCGGGACGCCGAAGGAAGAGCTGGAAGCGCTCGCCCTATCCGATGAAAAGGTGCAGCCCTACCTCGCCGGCAAGCAGGTAGTCAAACTGATCACCGTGCCGGATAAGCTGGTGAACGTGGTGGTGAAGTAGTGAAGCGGAAAGGAGATTTTCCCGTGCGCAAGATATTCCTGTTGCTTGGCGTTGCAGCCATGCTCTGCTGCGGCCAGCCCGCGCAGAAAGCAAGCCTGGTGGTAGATGAAAAATTTGCGGGCAAGATCGGCTTTTATGATGCAGCCGGGAAATGCCTCTCCGAAGTCAAGGTCGGCATCCATCCCCATGAGATGGTTCTGTCCGCGGACGGGCGCTTGCTCTACGTGACCGATAACGGCGTGGTGTGGATGACGGAGCAGGGCGACGGCGAGAACACCGTCTCCATCATCGACGTCCCGAACCATAAGAATCTCGGAACCATCGACCTCGGTTCGAACCGCCGCCCCCACGGGATCGACATCGACCCGGTAACCGGCAACCTTCTGGTAACCACCGAAAAACCCAGCGGTCTGTTGTTGGTCGATCCCCGTTCGCGGACGGTTCTCAAAAGGTACGACGTCAAGGGTGAGGCCCCACACATGGTCTTGCTTGGGCCGGACCGCCGGTGGGCCTTCGTCAGCAACACCAACACCGGGGGTCTTGCCGCCGTGGATCTCCAGACCAGCGAGGTAACCCTCATTCCGACCGGCCCACACCCCCAGGGCACGGCATTCTCGCCGGATAAAAAGACGATCTACGTGACGAACGCCGGCGGCGCGAGCATCACCGTTGTCGATGTGGCGGCGCGTAAGCGTGTGGCAGATATTGCCACTGGTCAAGGTCCGGTGCGCCTGGCGGTAACGCCGGACGGCAGTACACTGATCTACGCCCTGCAACTCGGCAACGCGGTAGGTTTCGCGGACGTGAAAACCGGCAAGGAAGTGGCCCAGATCCCTCTTCCCGGGCAACCCGTGTCGCTGACGCTCTCCGCCGACCGGAAGCATGCCTATTGTTCCGTACAGGCGCAGGACAAGATCTTCGAGATTTCGATTGCAGATCGCAGAATCGTCAGGGTGATCGATACGCCGAAAGGTGCGGGCCCCGATCCCGTGTACCCGATACGGTAGAGCCTGCCATATCGGAAGCCTTTAGCAGCTCCGCCCCAGCCGCACCACCGTCTCCAGATGAAACGTCTGCGGAAACAGGTCCACCAGCGTCATCTGCTCGACGAGATACCCGGCCGCCGTCAGCCCCGCCAGGTCGCGGGCCAGGGTCGCCGGGTCGCACGACACAATCGTCACCTGGCGCGGGCGCAACTCGGCCAACCGCCGTACCACGGCCTTGCCCAACCCGGCGCGCGGCGGATCGAGCAGCACGAAATCCGGCGCGCGCTCCAACTTCTGCAGATACTCTTCCGCCATTCGCTGCTCCGCCCGCAAGTTCGCGAGGCCCGCGCGCTCCGCGTTGAACGCGAGGTCCCGTATCGCGGTGGATCCCGATTCCACCGCCGTCACCTCCTTGAAACCTCGCGCCAGCGCCAGCGAGAACAGGCCCACACCCGCGTACAAATCGAGCGCGGTATCGCCTTCCGCGCCTTCGAGCGCCACCTCCACCAAGCGATCCAGCAGGAATCGGTTCACCTGGAAAAACGAATTGCGGCTCACGCGGAACCGCCCCTGGTAATCCAGCGCGCCCTCGACCAGGCCCGGAATTTGCTCCGCGCACCAGTCGAAAAACCGCTTCGCTACAGGCTGGTCCGTGTCGAGCACGTTCAACTGCACCTGTTGCTCGTCGGTGAAGATTTCGAGCGAGCGCACGAACCTCGGCCACCGCGAATCTCGAAGCATCCCGGCCAGCGCGCGGATCGCGTCGTTGATCTTCGGCGTTGCGATGGGGCAATGGCCCGTCTCGCACAGGCTGTGCGAACCGGCCTCGAGGTACCCGATTCGCCTCCCGTCGATATGAAGCTGCACGCGGTTGCGATAGCCCCACGGCTCGGCGGCGGCCACCGCCATCCGCTCCGGCGGCTCCATCTTGCCCAACCGCCGCAACTGGTCCGCCAGGATGGCGCGCTTGGCGGCGAGCTGATATTCGTACGGCGCGTGCTGGTAATGGCAACCGCCGCAGCGGCCGAAGACCGGACACGGCGCGGCCACGCGTTCCGTCGCCGGCTCCAGCACTTTGAGCGTGCGCGCCCGCACCAGCCCGGGCTGCTCCCGCCACGTCTCGACGCGAATGCGCTCGCCCGGCAGAACGAAAGGCGCGAACACTACGCGCCCCTCCAGGCGAGCCAGGCCGTCGCCACCGTAGACCAACTTTTCCACGGTCACTTCAAAATTGCTTACGATAGAATTTACTCCCATTCCCTTACCATGAAAACACGAGTCTTTTCCGGCATGCAGCCGTCCGGAAATCTTCACATCGGAAACTATCTGGGGGCACTCAAGAACTGGGTGCGAATCCAGCACGATTACGAGTGCATTTTCTGCATCGTCGACCTGCATGCGGTCACGCTTTACCAGGCGCCCGCCGAGCTTCGCGCCAAGATCCGGGAGATCGCCGCGCTGTACCTGGCGGCGGGCATCGATCCCAAAGTCTGCTCCATCATGGTGCAGTCTTCCGTCCCGGCGCACGCCGAGCTGGCCTGGATGCTCACCTGCGTCACGCCGGTCGGATGGCTGGAGCGCATGACGCAATACAAGACCAAGGCCGCCAAACAGGAATCCGTGAGCGACGGCCTGCTGCAATACCC
>PLMF01000390.1:0-1343 GCA_003142355.1 Bryobacterales bacterium | reverse complement strand
CCGTGGCGCTGCTCGACCCGCCCGACAAGATTCGCAAGACCATCATGCGCGCCACCACCGACTCCAAACCGGCGGTGGAATACGAAACCGCCGGCCCCGGCATCCTCAACCTGCTGGCGATCTACCAGGCCTTCTCCGGCGCCGCCGACGACGACATGAAGCAGCGCTTCAACGGCATGCGCTACGGCGACTTGAAGAAGCAGGTGGCCGGCATGGTGATCTCGCACCTCGAGCCTTTCCAGCAGCGCTACCGGCAGATCGTATCCGATCCTGCGTACCTGGACGGCGTTCTGCGCGAGGGCGCCGAACGCGTGGCCCCCATCGCCAACGGCACCGTCCGCCTGGTGAAGGAGCGCATGGGCCTGTATGTATAGGAGGCGCCGAACCGAGCCGCGACCGTAAGAAGCCGTGAAAAGATGGCAAGCTAAAGCATGCCCCACCAAACAGGCTAATGCTGGAAGTGGTGGGGCAGGCTTTAGCTTGCCCATGGCCGCGTTCTGGGCATCATGATCGAAACAGGGTTGCGGGACAAAGTGGTCATCGTTACGGGGGCCGCGGCCGGCATCGGCAAGGCAACCGCGCGCCGCTTCGCGCAGGAAGGGTGCCGCGTCGCCTCGTGGGACGTGAAGGACACGCTGGCGGAAGAGGGCGGCGCATTTCAGAAGGTGGATGTCACCCACGGCGCGTCGGTCGAGGCCGCGGTGGAGGAGGTCTTTGCCCGCTGGGGAGCGATCCATGTGCTGGTCAACAACGCCGGCATCCTCCGCGACGGGCAACTGGCGAAGTACAAAGATGGCGCGCTGGCGGAGGTAATGAGCGACGAGCAGTTCGATTCCGTGATGGCCGTCAACTTGAAGGGCGTGTTTACGTGCACGCGCGCGGTGGTCCCGCGGATGATCGAGAGCGGCGGTGGCGTCATCCTCAGCGCCTCCAGCGTGGTGGGACTCTACGGCCATTTCGGCCAGACGAACTACGTCGCCGCCAAGGCGGGCGTCATCGGAATGACGCGCGTCTGGGCGCGCGAGCTGGGCAAGCACCACATCCGTGTGAACGCCGTGGCGCCCGGCTTCATCTCGACCGATATGATCCGGCAGGTGCCCGAGAAGGTCTTGCAGGGTCTGGTGAGCCACACGCCCCTGGGCCGCATGGGAGAACCGGAGGATATCGCCAACGCGTACCTCTGGCTGGCGTCGGATGCAGCCTCGTTCGTGAGCGGCGCGGTGCTGAGCGTGGATGGCGGGGCCGTCACGGGAACGTAGTCGTGAAGCCAATCTACATCGCCGCTTTTCATCAGTCCAGGTTCGGCAAGCTGATGGGCATGACGGTGCCCGAGATCCTGGATA
>PLMF01000329.1 GCA_003142355.1 Bryobacterales bacterium | reverse complement strand
ACCTCGGTGATCACATCCACCGCGCCGGCGGCATCCTCGGCGAGGGCCGCTATCGCCAGTCCATTTGCCATGTGGTTTTCCTCTCCGACTGGGCAGAATGTCGTCTTGCCGCGCAGCTACCCGAGATAATCCGTGCACGTGTGATGCCAACCGTTCAAAGCAACGCATGCCGGCGATAGAACCAAGTCTTGACGGCTTGCAGCAAACGCCTTCGATTCGCGTTAGCGCTACCAAGGCCTCACCCGCTGGAATTCAGAGAAATAGATCCGCCCGAACACGGAAGAACTGCGCGAGTTTCTTCGCCTGTTCCTTGCTAATGGGACGCTTCCCCGACAGAATCTCGGAGACACGGCCCTTGGACCCAACGACAGGCCATAGATCCGATGATTTCAGGCCGCGGTGCTCCAAAAGAAATGCCGCCATTTCGTGGGGCTTGGACTTCTCCCGCGGCGGATAGACCTTCGCCTCGTAATCCCGGACCAGGTTGGTCATGAGATCGAGAAGCACATCTTCTTCGAGCGACATATTACGCTCGCCCTTCTCCATCAGGGACTCGACTAGAGCGAGTGCCCGCCGGTGCTCCTCTTCCGTCGCGATGACGCGCGGTACCGTCTTGGCCAGCAGGCGGCCGTATCGCTTCTCGTCAATGACTGCGGTTAGAGATCCCATTTGTCGTACTCCTCGTGGGCGCCGATTCTCTTGATGTAGGCGATCTGTTTGCGGTAGTGAACGAACACCGCGATGCGCCACTTGTTCCCGCCGATATTGAACACCGTTAGATCGCCAACGAAGGACGCGGATGCGAACATGGCCTTCAGATCGCCCGGATTGCGCCAAGCCGCGGATTCGACGGTATCGGCCCATCGCCAGATCGCCTCAGCGGAACGCGGATCGCGTTCGATGAACTCCCGAATCCGCTTCTCGGTCACTATCCTCAAACCCCTAGGTTCCCACATTGGGAACCCTGAGGTCAAGTGGACGGGCGGTCTCTTCCGCGTTCCGCTGCCAGGCCGCCTCTTGATTCGGAATTCGCAGCCTGACACCATGGTGTTGGATGCGTTCGAGGTATGCACATCTTCGCCGGCGAATTATCTTCGCGATCTTGAAAACCGTTTTACTGACCTTCCCGGTGCAATGGCTCCATGCAGAATGCCGGGCGCTGGTACGCATTGCCAACAACGGCGGGCTTTGGATCGCCACCCCGCAGGGTGGGCTGGTCCGGCGGCTTACCACGGAGTGGGTTTCCCACGCCGCCTGGTCGCCAGACGGCAGGTACATCGCTTGCGCGTACGGGAACTCCGGATTTGCTTTGATGAACAGCGAGGGCAGGTCGTTATCCCGGAAGGATGATCGCGAAGAGTCGCCGGGCGTAGACTGTACTGGTATCGGTTGGGCCGAAGGAGACGTGCTCTGGCTGAAGGCCAGCGGTCACGCGAACAGTCTTTTCAATTTTATCAGGGTCCCACGGGATCGAGACCTGAATCATGCGGCTAGCGTTGGCGCCGCATTCGGCTCCGACTGCAAGATTGCTCCCGACCTGAAGTTGATCGCTTGCACCGAGGGTAGCAGGGTCGCGCTGACCGAAGGTGGTCAGAATGGCCTCAACGATCGGACCATCTATCCTGCAACCTTTCTCGATCCGTCGGACCGAATCGGTGTTGTCGATCTGAACCTGGGGCAGGCGGCGGGGACGCACACCGAGCCCGCGTTTGAGTTGAGGATCTTGTCGGTGTCCCAGGAGAGGATTCGGCTCAGGGTGACGCCCCCCGATGGCAATTGGCATGAAGGTTATTTAAAGGGGGATGGAGACTTCGTGTCCTACGAGTTGGAGGATGCGTATTGGCTTTTTGCTCTACGCGCCCTGGATACGGCGCAAACTCATTTCCGGGTCACCGTATTCAAGGACGACCGCCATCGAGAGTTGGCCGGTATTTCATGGGACCCGGATGGGTCGCGATTGCTAACGTTTGAAACCACGCGTCGCGGCAACGCGCTAGTGATCCTCTCACGCAGTGGAGGAGGCTGGGAGGCAAAGCGATTGCCGATCCAGTTAACGGACGAGGTCTATGCGCGAAGGTTCGCCTCCGACGGCGGGTCCGCCATTCTGGAATCGCTGAATACCTCATACCGCTGTACCCTTGCCGACCGCCCGACGTGCCGGCCGGTGGACACTCTGCTGCCGCGAAGTATCGCCGTACGGTTAGAGAACTATACCGTCCAAGGAGAGGTCATGGACTGGTACTGTACGGCTGATCCATAGGAGATCAGCAGCAGAGGGCAGGTTTTAAACGTAAACTTCGCCAATTCAACCGGTGTTTTGCAATNNAACGCATGCCGGCGATAGAACCAGGTCTTTACGGCCTGCACTAAAAACAGGTATGTCAGGGCCAGCAGCGAAATCGCACCCAGCAACGACAGCGGTAGCGGAGTAAACCCGAGCAGGGGGCCGAGGGGCGTGTACGGCAGCACGGCGCCAGCCACGGAGACGGCAATCACCCCGCTCAGCAACCGCCCGCTGGGCCGGCTTTTGAACGGGTTGCCCGCCGTCCGGATCACAAACACCACCAGCGTCTGGGTGGCGAGGGATTCGACGAACCATCCGGTCCGGAACAGCGGCGCGTTGGTGGCCGCGTGGAACCACCAGAGGAGGACGCCGAAAGTCAGGAAATCGTAGAGGGAGCTGATGGGGCCCATGATCGTCATGAACTGGCGAATGAACCCGATTTGCCACCGCTTAGGCCTGTGCAGCAGGGCCGGATCGACGTTGTCGCCGGGGACCGCGATCTGCGATATGTCATAGAGGAAGTTGTTCAGCAGGATTTGGGTCGGCAGCATGGGCAGGAATTTCAGAAAAAGCGATGCCGCGGCCATGCTGAACATATTGCCGAAGTTGGAGCTGGTGCCCATGATGATGTACTTCATGATGTTGGCGAAGCACCGCCGCCCCTCCATTACCCCGTCGTTCAACACCGCCAGGTCCTTCTCCAGCAGGATGATCTTGGCGGCGTCTTTGGCCACATCCACGCCATTCATGACGGAAATGCCGACGTCGGCGGTGTGCAGCGAGGGAGCATCGTTGATGCCGTCGCCGATGTACCCGACGACGCGCCCGCGCGCCTTCAGACCGAGAATGACCCGGTTCTTTTGTTCGGGAGAGACGCGGGCGAAGATGGCGCCGTGCTCCGCCTGGTAAGCCAGGGCGGCATCGTCCATGGTGTCCAGTTGATCGCCGGTGACGATGCGGTCGGTAGCCAGGCCGACATCGTGGGCGACCTTCTGCGTCACGTACTGGTTGTCGCCGGTCATAATGACCACGGAAACGCCGTTCTGCTTCAGCGCTTCGAGAACCGCGACAATCCCCTCCTTGGGCGGGTCGAGGAATGCCGC
>PLMF01000328.1:14344-18099 GCA_003142355.1 Bryobacterales bacterium | reverse complement strand
CGCACCATCGCCTACACCTGGGACGCCGCCGGCAATCTGGTGCAGATTACGGTTTCAGGGCAGTAGCTCGCTGCGCCGGAGGCCGAAGCCGAGGAGGACAACGAGGAGCAATAAACGCTATGATCGAAGCTGTGGGGACGCTCCGCATTACAGAAGCCGAACTCGCCCGCGATATCCACGCCGTCCTGGCCAAGGTCCAGGAGGGCGCCGAGGTGATCGTGGAGCAGGACCATCGTCCCGTGGCGGTCATTCGTACGCCGAACCGGAGCGGACGGCCCATCTCCGAGATCCTCCGGCGGGCGAAGGAGCGTAACTCCAGGGTCACACTCGACCCTGACTTCGGAAAGGACCTGGAGGCCGTTATCGCCAGCCACCAGCAGCCATGGAATCCGCCGTCCTGGGAGTAGTGCTCGACTCCAGCGTCGTCATTACGGCTGAGCGAAAGAGTCTTTCCGTCCCGCAACTGGTCGAAGCCATTCAAACTGCGTACGGAGAAATCGAGATCTCGCTGTCACCGGTCACGGTGGCCGAACTGGTCCATGGGATCTACCGTGCCAGAACGCCGAAGGTCAGCCAGCGCCGCCGCGAATATATCGAGGAGTTGGTCAACTTGGTGCCGCTCCATCCCATCACGCTCCAGACGGGTTACCTGGTGGGACAGATCGAGGGCCAGGAGGCGGCGAAAGGAAACGTGCTGCCGTTCAATGACCTGCTCATCGCCGCGGCTGCCATCGAGCAGGGCTATGCGGTTCTGACAGAGAATCTGCGCCACTTCGAAAAGGTCCCCGGCGTCCGGGTTCTGAAGCTCTAGCCGCGGTTTCCCGCATTGCCGCCAACAGCACGGCCGCCTTCACCTACGACTCGTTGAACCGACTGACGCAGGCCGTCCTGGGCGACAGACGCACCATCGCCTACACCTGGGACGCCACGGGCAATCTGGTGCAGATCATGGTTTCAGGGCAGTAGGGCAGTACCGAGACGGCGCAATAAACGCTATGATCGAAGCNNGACCATCGTCCCGTGGCGGTCATCAAGACACCGCAAGGTCCAGGCCGGAAAGTCAGCGAGTGCATCGCTTTGGCGAAGGCCTATGAAGAGAAGCTCGGCTACGCGCCGGTGCCCGATGCCGACTTCGCCAAGGACGTGCAAGCGGCCATCGATGCCCACCGCGAGCCGTTGAATCCGCCCGCATGGGATTAGTCCTCGACTCCGGGGTGCTGATTGCCGCCGAGCGTGAGGCCAGGCAACTCGGCCGCGTGATTCCGTTCTCGGATCTGCTGATCGGTGCGACCGCCCTTCACTTCGGCTACGCCATGGGGACCCGGAATCTGCGCCACTTCCGGATGATTCCCAACCTGGCTGTCATCCAGTTTTGAGGCCGCGTCCCTTCCCCCCGCTCCTCGGCTTCCACAGCGGTCCTCGCCGTCACCGTGATCGGTGAACTCGCCCGTTGGACCGGCAGGCAGCGGCGGGTCTCACACCGCCGTTTCCCGCCGGCGGTCGATCATCCCGATCACCACATACGCCGCCCCGGCCAGCGCCAGCACGATCCCCAGTATCATCCATATGTGGCGCGCGAGGAAGGTCTGCGCATCCGCCCCGAGCTCGATGCCCAGGTAGGCCTCGCCGAAATAGCGGATCACGCGCGCCAGCAAAATCACCGCGAGGAACTTGCTGAACGGGGTTTTCAGCGCGGCTGCCGAAACCACGAACACTTTGAGCGGCAGCGGCAGCACCGGTACCACGGCCGGGATGAACACGGTCAGCATGCCGTAGCGGTCGAACCACCGCTCGAAGCGCTGCCGTCTGCCCGGCGGCGGCTCGCCCTTCACGAATAGCCGGCGGCCATGGCGAACGGCCAGGAACAGGGTGATACTTCCGCCAGCCGTACCCAGCACCGCCATGAGCGCGGTGAAATAGGCCCGCTGCGGAGCCTTCACCGCCACCAGAATCAGCAGCGCATCCATAGTCGCCGGGAGCGGGATGCCCAGCGAATCGATGAAGCCGAGCAGGAAGACGCCCCAGGGCCCAAAGGTAATCAGCGCGGCAGCGAATTTAGAAAGCAAGTTCTCGTCTCATCACCTACCGCTCTCTGACGTTCGCGGCTCTGAAAGTCGCCTCGAACGGAGCCGCGAACGTCAGAGAGCGGTGGGACCTGCCTCAGATCATGTCCGCGAACGACTTCCGCAGCTTGTAGAACCACGCGTGCCCGAGCACGAACACTACGATCGACAGCAACCACAGCTTCCAAAGCGCGCCGAACGCAGGCGCTTGGTGTTCCAGAAGAATCAAGCGGTACCCGTGCACCAGAACATAAATCGGGTTCTTGGAGAGCAATACCGTGGCGGCCGGCGGCAAAGAGGCTTCAGGATAGCAGATCGGCGTCACGAAAAACCAGATGGTCAGCACGAATCCCATCACCTGGCCGAGGTCGCGCACGAAGACTCCCAGGGCCGCCAGAAACCAGGCCACGCCCGCGGTGAACAACACTTGCGGAATCAGCAATGCCGGCAGCCACACCACCGACGGCGGCACTCCGCCGCGTACCGCCAGCAGGAACAAGCAGAACAGCACCACCGCGAACAACTCGCTCACCAGGCCGGCAGCCACCAGGTTCACCGGCAGCGTTTCCACCGCGAACACCAGCTTCTTCACAAAATTGCGGTGCTCCAGCATCACCCCCGGCGAGCGGCCGGCCGCCTCGCTGAACGCCAGCCACGGCAGCATGCCCGCCAGGAAATACAGGGCGAAACTCGAGCGGCTCTGGTCCGAGCCGAAGCGCGCGCGCAGCACCACTCCGAAGACGAAGAAGTAGGTGAGCATGAGAAGGAGCGGATTGATGAGCGTCCAGAATGCGCCGCCGAACGAGCCGCGGTAGCGCCCCAGAATGTCCCGCCGCACCATGACGCGAATCAGACCGCGGTTTCGCCAGATGGTCAGCACCGGGTAGGTGAAGGCCCGGCCCACGGCGCGCAGCTCCCGTTCGCGCCGCAGCGTGGCGCTCGAGGTCACGCGCACGCGTCCCAGTTTGAGGATGCCATCCTTGGCGGTGCACTCCACCAGGAGGAATGGCCAGCCTTGGTCGTAATACCAGCACACGCCTTCGCGCATGGGCGAAAGCATCGCCTGGTAGCGGCCGTCCTCGGCCGGCAGTTCGACATCGATCCTGACGGCCATCGGTTCGCCAGGCTTTACGTCGATCTCGGGATGGACGCGCGCACCGTCCACGATGAGCGTGCCGGTTTCCGCGTCGAAGAGGTGATAGCCGATGCCGAACCCCTCGGACGCGCACCAAGTCTCCTTGGATTCGTTGCGAACGGCGAACTCGACATGCACCGTGCGGGCCGCCGGGTCCAGTTCCGCGCATAACAGGAGGTAGTCGGCGTTCATGCGTACAGCCACCCGGGATACCGTTCCTTCACCGGTCCCGTCTTGCGCCCCACCGCGTAGATTCCGTCTCCGCGCAGGTCCGTTTCCAGGCGGTAGCGTTCCAGCAGGTGCACCACCCAGCCGTACTCCGGACGCGGCGCATCCAGGAATTCGCCGGTTTCCATCCGCGTCACTTCGAACCCCGAATTCTCCAGCAACATGCGAATCTCGCGCGGCGTGTATTCGCGATTATGCCGCGCTTCCGCCTCGCCCGAGTCGGTCGGCCGGGTATAAGCCTGGAAAAAACCGGGATGATATCCCTGTAGAATCGCCGAGATGGCCCGCAGCCCCGCCACGTTGGGCGTGGTCAGCACCAGGTGGCCGCC
>PLMF01000328.1:11468-14313 GCA_003142355.1 Bryobacterales bacterium | reverse complement strand
AGTAGCAGCCGCGCACTTCGCCGTACCCCAGCTTGCTATGCAGTGCCGGCGTGATCTGCAGGTATGCCCCCATTTCGAGGATGCGGTCCGAAGCGCCGCCGGGCGGAGTGATAGCGAGGGTCTTGACGAGGCGCGTCTGGTGCGTTTCCAGATACCCGCGGCCCGGCTTGCTGGCCTCCCATCCTCGCAGGTAATCGGGCAAGTCGGGGCCGAACTCGGGCGGCGGGGAGTCCTCCAGCGGTGGAGCGGCTTCCTCGCGATACTCCCGGCCTTCCACCACCGCCTCCAGGAAGGCGGCGTACCGCCGTGCCACCGCCGCCCAGTTGCACTCGCGCGCCACGTAGTCCTTCGCCCGGGCTCCCAACGCCTGGGCCACGTCGGGCCGCGACACCAGCAGGTTCAGGTACTCGAAGATCAGGTCCTCCTCGCCCGGCCCCACCGGCACCTTGAGACACACATCGTCGGGGAATTCCTGAAACGACCCGACCTCGGAAACCATCACCGCCTTGCCCAGTCCCATCGACCGCAGCAGCGTGCCCGAACTCTCTCCCACCGTCGGATAGCGGAGGTTGAGCACGATGTCGCACGCCCCCAGATAACCGACGAACTCTTCAATGGGCACAAAGCCCAGCACCCGCACGTTGGCCGAAAGGCCCATCGAGCCGATCATCGCTTCCAGCGGGAATTCGGGGTGCGGCTCCCCCACCAGAATCATCCTGGCATTGGGCACCAGGCGCACCAGCCGCCGGAATGCGCGCAGGGATTCCGCAATCCGCTTGTAGGGCTTCAAGAAACCGAAAACCCCCACCAAGGGCGTGATCTCATCCAGGCCCAGCCGGTGCCGGTACCGGTGGCGGTCCGCCTCGGGGATCCACGCGCCGTGCGGGATCACCGCCACCGGCCCCGTGAATCCGGCCGCGCGCATCTCCTCCCGCATGTAGCGGCTGTGCACCACCAGGCCGCGGGCTTTCTCCAGAATGCGCCGCGTCATGGGCACGCCTTCGTAGTCCGGACCCACTTCCAGCTTGCGCACGCGCGCGGCATACGCGCCCGCTTGCGGGCCGCCGTGGTATTCGCACTCGCGTATGTAGGCGTCCCAATCGCCCCGCTTGATGGTAAGGTCCGCCATCAGGTGGTGCAGGTTGGACTCATGCATCACCACCACGCCCGCGTGCCGCAGCGCCGTCTCGTAAACGAAGTCGTGATAGACGTTGTTTCCCAGGTGATACAGCGCGATGTCGAACCGCGCCGGATCGAATGCCCGGCTGGCCTCCGAAAAAACCTCCAGCTCCATCAGCGGCTTGAGGGATTGGATCAGGGCCTGGGAATAATCCGCGATCCCGCTGCGCGCCGGCGGCAGCGGGGAAAAGAAAGCCAACCGCATTTCAGCGCACCAGCTCCATCGAGAAGGTCCCTACGCTCAAGGGGACCCGGATGACGAGCGGCGTGCGCGCCGCGTCGCGCGCGAAGAACATCTCGAAACTGAAACTGGCTTTGGGCCCCTTCACGTTCACCACCAGGTGGTCCGTGACCGAGGGTTTGTCGTTCAGGGTGACAGTCTGCGCGCCGGTGTAATCCATGCGCACCGAGTAGGCCGACCCGAAGAACACGGTCTGCGCCGGCGCCACCCGGCCTTGCCCCAACTCGCGCCGCGCGAAGTACAGGAAGGCCATGGCGTCGCGGGGGCACGAAGTGAAAGCGAACGTGCTCGTGCCGCCGCCCAGCGGAAACACCGTGGTGCGCGTGGCCTCGCCCTTCTTCTGGTCGAACGCGGTCTTCTCGCGCGTCTTCTTGGCGCCGTGGCTGATGTCGCGCTCCAGATCGAGCGAGCAGAGGTCGTCCGTCACCGACGACCGGATCTTGTCCGCCACCGCAAACCCGGGGACGCCCGCGTCCAGCGTCATTGCCAGATCCCACGCACCTGCCTTGTGGTGGGCCGTGAAGGTGGCCTCACCCAGGCTCAGGCCGCTGGGCCAGTTGACGTTGTAATGCAGAGATTCGTCCTGAAACGGGAAGCCCGTCTGGGCGATGGCCGCCGGCGCCAGCAGCGCTGCGGCGACCAGCACGACCACAAAAGTGGGGCGGACGCCCACGTCCGCGCCGGACCCCCTGGTCCGGCTCTTCCTGTGTTCGAGCCGGTCGACCAGGGGGTCGACCGCGGGCCTGGGGGCCCGCCCCACGATTTTTTCGCAGATTCTCATCGGTGGGCTATGGCCGGAGATCCCACGCGCTCCTGCGCCCTGGACCGCTCGGCCACCTCGTGGAAAACTTCCAGCGTCCGTTGCGCCGTCTTCTGCCAACTGAAGTGCGCCGCCCGCTGCGATCCCAGCCGCTCCATTCGCGCCCGCAGCTCGGAATCCAGCAGCAGATCGGCGATCCCGCGCACAAACTCGTCCACCGTGTACGGGTCGCACAGGATGGCCGCGCCGTCGACCACTTCCGGCAGCGACGATGTGCTGGAACACACCACCGCGCGTCCGCAGGCCATGGCTTCCAGCACGGGCAGCCCGAAGCCTTCGTAAAACGACGGAAAGACGAAGAGGTCGCACGCGTTATAGAGCTGCAGCAAGTCCGGGTCGGAGACGAACCCGAAGAAATGGATGCGTTCCGCCACGCCCGATTCGCGCGCCGCCTGGTGCACGCGGTCCGCAAACCACGTCTCCTTTCCGGCCAGCACCAGGTGGTGCTTCAGTTGCGGGTAGGCGCGCGCCAACCGCGCAAAGGCCCGGATCAGCCCGATATGGTTCTTGCGCGGTTGCAGGTCGCCGACCGAGAGAATAAACGGCGCCGGAATGGAAAATCGCTCACGCACGTTGGCGGAGGCGGCTTCCCGCGAAATCGGCCG
>PLMF01000328.1:0-11424 GCA_003142355.1 Bryobacterales bacterium | reverse complement strand
TCGCGAGTGAAGTACTCCGGGTGCTCCAGAAAGCTCACATCGTGAACGCTCACCACCACCGGCACGGAGCAGCCGATCGGAGCGGTATACTGCACGTGCAGCAGGTCTGGCCGGTCCTCCCTGACCCTCATCGCCAACTGGAATCCCAGGCGCAGGAAGGGATTGGCAGCGACTCGCCGGGCACGGATGTTGGAAGGTATAAAGTCGTACGCCTTGTCCGAGGAGATGTACGCGATGAACTCACACCCCTGGTCTTGCGCCGCAAAGGCGTTCAGGAGGCTCCGAACGTAGACCTCATTCCCCGTGAGGTGGCGGCCGATGGCGTGAGCATCAACGGCAAAACGCATCAATTGTTCCAGTATAGCGGACCACAATGACCCTCGGCTGTGTCAAAAAGCCAACTTTTTCCAGGCGATTTCCCAAGTGAACTCCTTCTCCAACAACAGCCTGCCCGCCGCACCCACCCTCTACCGAAGATCTATGCACGCCAATAGCCGCGAAACCGCCTCAGAAGATCGCGACGTGGCCCCTGCGGCCGTATTGGATAAGCTTTTGATCGCGGGTCATCAACCGGGCCCCCATCCTTCTCGCCGTCGCCACCATGATCCGGTCCGCGGGGTCGCCGTGGAATGGTCCGGGCAATCGACTGCTCTCCAGTGCGATTTCCGGCGTGATCGGCGCGAGCGCTAGCCCGGGTGTGGCGAGAGCTTCTTTCACCCATTCCTCACACGACGGTTTCAGGCGAATCCGGCCCTTGGCTTCAAGCATTCCGAGTTCCCAGACGGAGATCGCCGAAACCAGGAGGCTGCCACTGGCCGCAGCCTGGCGAATGGCCGTGAGCATCCGGTCCGTGAAGTGGCTGGCCTCACCCAACTGCATCCATATCCAGTAGTGCGTGTCCAGAAGCAGAGACACCGGCCCTGGACTACTCATCCACGTTCCATTTTTCGCCGACGGGCGCAACGAGATCGCCTAAGATTTCGGCGGATCCCCGCATCCGGCCGAAAATGGGGGGAAGTTCCTCATCCACCGGCAGGAGCCGTGCCACCGCCCGGCCACGCTTGGTGATCACGATTTCCTGGCGGCTTTGGCGGACTTCATCGAGCAGGTGAAGGCATTTCGCCTTGAACTCGCCCGCGCCGATCTGTCTTTGCATACCATGGTCATTGTATCATGGTCAGATTGGTGAACTTGGCGGAGAGAGGGTGGGTGTGCGTAGCGCCACCATGAAGATACGATTTGACGGGTACGGATATTTACCGTACACTTCATGAGAGAGGCTGGGAAGAACCATGCGACAGACCGCACAGGCAGGTCGAAGGCAGTCACGCCGGGTAGCCCCGGCGAAAACGTACCGGTTTGATGCCCGTCTGAACGAGGAACAAAAGCTGCTAATTCAGCGCGCGGCGGATTTGGAGGGTCGTACCATGACAGATTTTGTCCTCCACAGCGCCGAAGCCGCCGCGGAGCGGGCGATTGAGAACCGGGCCATGTTGGTGTTGACGGCGCGCGAGACGGAGGCTTTCGCGGACGCCATTCTGAAACCGCCCGCTCCAGGTCCAATCTTGCGGCGCGCCGCCCGGGAGTACCGCGAAAAGATTGCCATGCGGTGACGCGTGCCACTTGAATCTGAATATCGGATAGAGCCGCTCAGCCCCTCTCACGACCGGGCCGCCTTTCGCTCGGGCGTTCTGGAACTCGATGAGTACTTTCACCACCAGGGGGGCCAGGACGCAAGGCGGAAAATCGCCGCACCATTCGTTCTGATTGATGTCCACGGGTCCATTCTCGGCTACTACACCCTTTCCGCTTATAGTATCCGGCTCGACGCTCTCCCAAACGTCATCGGCAAACGACTTCCGCGGTACCCGCTGATTCCGGCCACCCTCCTGGGCAGGCTGGCCGTTAGCGCTGCCTGCCGCGGCCAGAGGCTCGGGCGATTTCTCTTGATGGACGCCTTGCACCGGAGTTGGCGAAACACGACGGAAGTAGCGTCGGTTGGGGTTGTTGTGGAGGCATTGGATGACGCTGCCCGTTCCTTCTACCTGCACCACGAATTCATACCGCTGCTTGACCACCCCAGCAGGCTCTTCCTAGCCATGGCCACTATCGAAAGGTCGTTCCGGGCAACGTGAAGACGCGGCGCCGTCGGACTTACTGTGTCAAAAATCCAACTTCTTCCAGGCGGTTTCCCAGGTAAACTCCTTTTCCAGCAACCGCCTGCCAGCCGCACCCACCCTCTGCCGAAGATCCATCGACGCCAATAGCCGCGAGACCGCCTCCGCAAACGCGAGCCCGCCATCCGCCAGCAGCAGGCTCTCGCCGTCGCGCGCGCCGAGGCCCTCCGCCCCCAACGTGGTGGACACCACCGGCAGCCCGGCGGCCCACGCCTCCAGGATTTTCAGCCGCGTGCCGCTCCCCGCCAGCACCGGGACCACGGCCACTTTGGCGCGCGCCAGTTCCCGGATGGCATCGTCCACCTGCCCCTCGACCTGGATGCGCGCATCGCCGGAAGTGAACCTCCTCACCGCCTCCGGGTTCTTCCCAATCAGCCGCCACACCAGCCCCGGCCAGCGTTCCCGCAGAAGCGGCCAGACTTCCCGGCGAAAGAACCGGACCGCCGAAATGTTGGGATGATACTCCATGTTGCCCGAGAACACGATGGCATCCTCGTTGGCTCTGGGCGGCAGAGGTGTCGGCGGGAGGGCGTTGGGGTACACCGTCACGCGCGCCCCCGGCGCAATGGCGCGCACGCGTTTCGCATCGCTCTCCGACGCCGTCAGGACCTCGGAAAAACGCGGCAGCCAGATTCGCTCNNACCGACTCGATGTTATGCAGATCGAGCACCGTCCGGCCGCAAATTTCGGCGACCTGCTCCCCGTACGGCGCGCACCAGAAGTGCTCCACCAGGCCGATGTCGTACCGCCGGCCGGCGAGCGCCCGCTCGATCTCACGCCCGAAGCCCGCGAACCGGTCCACCAGCGGCGGCACTCTGCGCGCCACCCGTAGCGCGTTCCGCAGGGCGCGGGCGGCGAAGCTTCGGCCGTGCGCCGGCAGCTCGACCACCCACACCCGGCGCACCAGCCCCGCCGGCAACTGCTGGCCGGGATCGGGCGTGCCAGGCTGGCGGAAAACCACCAGGTCCACGTCATGCCGGAGCGCCAGGTATTGCAGCAACGATGCCGTCCGCAGCGCTCCTCCACCCGCCAGAGGGTAGGGCGTTTCAGGGGCCAGAACCAGCGCCGATGCCCGCGCTTCAGTGGCCAAAACGCCTCCTGGCCTCTTCGTAAACCCCGTGCGTCATGCGGGCCGTCCGCTCCCAGGAAAACTCGCGCGCGCGGGCGAGCGAGCGCGCGCCATGCTCCGCCCTCCACTCCGGCCGCGCCGCCGCTTCGCACATGGCTCGCGCCATCTCTTGCGGGGTGTCGGCGTAGACCGCCGCGTCGCCAGCCGCTTCCGCCACCGCGTGCGAGGCAATCACGCATGCGCCGCACTGCATGGCCTCCAGCACCGGCAGGCCAAAGCCTTCGTAGAGCGATGGGTAGACAAAAGCCAGCGCGCCCGAGTAAAGCTGAGGCAACGCCGCATCCGGAACCTCGCCCATCATCCGCAAACCCGGTTCTTCCGCCAAAGCCGGAAAATCCGCGCGCCGCCGCCCGGCCAGCACCAGTTCGACGGGGTGATGCCGCCGCACTTCGCGCCACGCCTCCACCAGCGCCGGCAGGTTCTTGCGCGGCTCGAGCGTGCCCACGAAGAGGAAATACGGTATGGCGGGCGCCGCCGCCACCGGACGAAACCACGACGACGCCGCTTCCGGCACGGCCACGATCCGCTCCGGGCGCAGATGGAACCGCTCGATGGCCTGCTTGCGCACCGCCTCGCCCGGCGTCACGATCATGGTGGCTATCCCCAGTTCCAACAATACCGGGGTACGGCGCCTCACCCGCTTGGCCGCGCGGCGCCACATCCACGGGGAGAGATCGTGCAGCGTGAGCACGCTGGGCCGGCGCGGAATATAAGGCACGGCGAAATCCGGACCATGGACCAAGTCCGCGCCCAGCCGGCTCATTTCCCTCGCCATGCCCCACAGCCACCAGCGCCGCTCCATGGAATTGCGCGGGCCGCCGCCGCGCTCGAGGTTGGGAGGGCTGCCCGGCGGCATCCGGAACGGTTGATCGGAGCACAGAAAGAACTCGTCATCCGGAAAGCCTCGCGCCAGCGCCAGGCTGAGCTCGCCGGTATAACGCGCCAGCCCGCCGCTCGAAAGGCCCAGCGATGCGGCTTCAATCGCCACGCGCATGTGTAGTCTCAGGAATAATTCAGCCGCGCAGGCGGCACCGCCTGCGCCNNGGGGCAGGCGGTTCCGCCTGCCACCTTCAGCGCGCCACTGTTCGGTCGCCATAGTTCTTCTGGTAGTACGCCCGATACTCGCCGCTGCGCACCCGCGCCACCCACGCCGAATTCGCGGCGTACCACTGGATGGTTCGTTCGAGTCCGGTCTCGAAATCCATTTCGGGCCGCCATCCGGTTTCGCGCATCAGCTTCTCGCTGGAGAGGGCGTACCGCCGGTCGTGCCCCGGCCGGTCAGTCACGTACTCGATCAGGCTTCCCGGCTCGCCAGTGAGGTACAGCAACTTCCATACCACCTCGATGTTTGGCAATGATCGGTTCCCACCGATGTTATAAATCTCACCATCCCGGCCCTTCCGGAGCGCCGCCAGGATGCCGTGGCAATGATCGTCGACGTAGAGCCAGTCCCGCACCTGCAGGCCATCCCCATAAACCGGGAGCGGGCGACTCTCCATGGCATTGGCGATCATGAGCGGGATCAGCTTCTCGGGAAACTGGTACGGCCCATAATTGTTCGACGCCCTGGTGATGACCACGGGCAGCCGGTAGGTGACGAAATACGCCCGCGCCAGCAGATCGGAGCCGGCCTTGGAAGCCGAATACGGGCTGCTGGGGTTCAGCGGAAACTCCTCGGTGGCTTCGAACGGCGCCGCCACGCTGCCGTACACTTCGTCCGTCGAAACGTGCAGGAAGCGCGCCGTGCCGTGCCTTCTGGCCGCATCGAGCAGCGTGAATGTGCCGTGAAGGTTGGTCCGGATCACCGGCTCCGGCGAGAGAATGCTGCGGTCGACATGCGATTCAGCCGCGAAGTGCGCGATGGCGTCGGGCTTCTCGTCGGTCAGGAGAGACTCCACGGCCCGTTCGTCGCAAATATCGCCCTCGACGAACCGGTAGCGCTCGTTTCCATTCACCGCCGCCAGATTCTCGAGATTGCCCGCATACGTCAGCTTGTCCAGATTGACGACGCGCCAATCGGTCTCGCCGATCAACATGCGGACAAATGCCGAACCAATGAACCCCGCCCCGCCCGTAACCAGAATTTTCATAGGCCGCCGCGCGGTGCGCTACTTTCTCTGCGTCTCCCAATCGTAGTTGATCGACGCATCGTTGTAAGGTATGCGCCCTTCGTCCCGCGGATTGTAGAACCGGTCGGTCATGTACACCAGCAGCGCTTCCTCGCTCCCAATCACCTTGTACCCGTGTCCGACCCCCGGCGGAATCAGCACCTGCCAGGGGCGCAGCGCCCCCAGGTACATGGTGTTGCGCACGCCGAAGGTGGGCGAGCCCAGCCGCAGGTCCACCAGCGCTACCTGTAGCATGCCTTTCACCGGGATCCAACAATCCGTCTGGTGCAGGTGGTAATGGAAAGCTTTCACCGTTCCGAGGTAGTTGACCGCCGCCGAAATCTGCGTGGTGGCAGCCGGAAACTCGGCCGCCAGTCCGCGGCCCAGGCGCTGCACCTCGAGAAAGTATCCGCGGTCGTCCGCATGGATCGAATACGGCTCTACCCGAACGCCCGCGATCAGGTGCGGGGAATCGACCTCGCCAATCACCGCGCCGATGCCCTTGGCGCACTCCGGAACCGCCAGTTCCAGACCGCCGGCGGAAGCCAGCCGGCGTCCCGTCGCCTCGGCAGCCGTTTCGCCCGCCATCAGGTCCGCCCCACCCCTTCCACCGCGGCCGCCAGTTCCGCGGAAACCTGCGCCTTCGCCGCCATTTGCGCCACCAGGTTCGCCGCCCGCAACAGCGAATCGAANNTCGCCGCGGTTCGAGGGCACCAGCGTCCGGATTTTGTCGAACACGGTGGGATCGTACATATAAATGCCCGTCACCGCGTAATTCGATTTGGGGCGCTGGGGCTTCTCCTCGATGCCCACGATCTTTCCACCCTCCACTTCGGCCACTCCGAACCGCTCCGCGTCCGGCACTTCCTTGAGCAGAATGTGCGCGCCCTCCGCCTGCGCGGTAAACTGCTCGGCAGCCTTCCGAATGCTGCCCTCGATGATGTTATCGCCCAGAATCACGCAAGTCTTCTGGCCGTCGGCGAAGTGTTTCGCCAGCGCCAGAGCGTCGGCGATGCCGCCCTCGCCTTCCTGGTAGGTGTAATTGATGTGTTCCAGCCCGAACTGCTTCCCGTTCGCCAGTAGCCGCAGGAAGTCGCCCGAATTTCTGCCGCCGGTCACGATCAGGATGTCACGGATTCCCGCATCCACCAGCGTTTGGATGGGATAGTAAATCATCGGCCGGTCGTAAATGGGCAACAGATGTTTGTTGGTGATCTTGGTCAGCGGGAAGAGCCTGCTTCCCGTGCCCCCGGCGAGCACAATACCCTTCATAGGCAGTCTTCATCATAATACATTACAGAAACCGGGGGCCGAGACCCGATTACTTGGGGTGCGCGACGTAGCGCAGGCGGCGGAGCGCCCGATACGGCCGGTGCCTTCGCCGGCCTACGCACCAGCGCTGAAGGCTTTTTGATACAACGGCTTCCGGTCCGAGACGGGTTCCATGGAGTACAGCGATTCGTCACCTCTCCCGATCGCGCGCAACGACTGAACGTCGCAAATCGCCACAGCTTCTCGGCGAGGCCGGACCATCCCGCGCGCTTCCCAAGCCGAAAGCAGCCGGCTTACGGTAAACAACGTCGTGCCGGTCATCTGCGCCAGTTCCTCGCGCGAAAAGCCGATTTCGATCGCACCATTGACTGGTTTGCCTATCTGCTCTATTAATCGCACCACCTGACGGGCGACCCGCGGGCCCACTCTCTCCGTTGCCACTTCACGAAATCGCTCTTCGAGTTCCAGCAAGTGCCCGCCGAGAATTCGAACCATGTTTTGGTGCAAAACCGGAAAGCGCTCTACCAGAACTTTGAAAGCAGATGCATCCCAGACGAGTGCCCGGCACAACCGAAAGGCCTGTGCCGCCGTACAGTGGCTGCCACCAAAAAACAGGCCCAGCGCTCCCAGTACGTCGCCGGGTACGCCGAGCCTGACGATTACCTCCGTACCACTCAGTCCAAGCTTGCTGATTTTCACGAAGCCCGAGGTGAGCAGTAAGACCTGCTCTACAGAATCGCCCTCGAGGTACAGCACCTCACCGCGCGTGAACTCTTTGACACGCGCGGCGGCCGCGATCCTCGTATAGTCCCCCGGCAAAATGCCGGAAAACAGCGCAGGACGCGCTCCCGCCGTCCCACCATGGTTATCCCCAATTCTTTGGTGGACAATACTCGAACGATCGACGCCATTCGACCCGCCATTGTAGGGCCCACCTCGATACAGACTGCTCCCCTTTTCCAGCATCGCTATAACAGCCTCCTGCGACTCGCCATCCCCCGCGCTTATACCCCCAAGCGCCCGGATGCACCCATCGGAAGTAAGATGAATCCAACGCTCGACAAGTTTCAACTCATTTCGCGGCCAACATGAGGCGAGGGTGCTAGAATGCTTTCCATGCAACTCTATGATTGGAATGAGCTGGAACAGGAACAGTTGAACCCGCGCGTGGCCCGGAAGGTCATCCACGGCGCCAACATGACCATCGCGCGGCTCGAGATCCGGAAGGGCGCGGTGGTTCCCGCGCACAGCCATGTGCACGAACAGATCGCCACGGTGGAGAAGGGTGCGATGAAATTCCTGATCGAAGGCGGGGAGCAGATCGTGCGCGCCGGCCAGTCGATCGCCATCCCGCCGCACGTGCCTCACGGCGTCGAGGCGCTGGAAGACAGCGTGGTGGTCGACGTCTTCTCCCCGGCCCGCGAGGATTGGATCCGCGGCGACGACGCCTATCTGCGCGGCTGAAGTCGGTGGGGCAGGCGGTGCTCGCCTGCCCACCTCAGTGCGTCATCGCATACACCACGTAGTTGACGCCGATGCGGATTCCCATGCCTGAGAACTTCTCCGGATATTGCGGATTGTCCGCATGCTCCCAGGAATCGCCCAGGTCCATGTCGAAGCAGATGGCCACCATCAAGCGGCCTTTGTCGTCATAGATCCCGCGCCAGTGCGGCAGGTAGCCGTCGTACTCATACGTCCGGTGCGAGCGAACGTACTGCTCGCCGGGCACCTGGAAGCGGTCGTCCAGGTCGTAGATGGTATGAAAGATGGGGTCCTTGTTGTCGATTTCCACGATGGGCCGGTCGGGAAACACTCGCTGCATGCTGGCAATGAAGACCGCCCACTCTTCGGTCCCGTGGAAATCGTCGCACATGAAGAAGCCGCCGCGCAGCAGATACTCCCGCATGGCCTTGGCCTGCGCGTCGGTCAGGTTCCAGTGGCCCACTTCCACGGCGTAGAGCCACGGCCAGTCGTACTGGTCGCCTTCGTCCAGATTGACCGGCTGCTCCACCGACCGCGCATGCACACGCGTCAAGCGCCGCAGCGCCGCCGAGAAATGGCGGTCCGACCGCGGATAATCCGTGGTCCAACTGGAGCGCCCCTGCGTCCAATCGATGCCGCGGAACCGGCCGAAGCCGCCGCGTCCGCGCCCGTGTACGCCGAACATGGGCGGGTACATCAGGCGGGCGTAGACCCACTCGGTTTTCTCCTGGTAGTCCTTGGGAATCGGGAAGTTGCTGTACTCGACGCCGGGGTATTCCCGGAACGGCCGCTGGGCGAACAAAGCCCCCAGAAACACCACTCCGCCGAGCAACAGCCAGACACCCTTAGGGAAACCCATTTGCCTTGCCTTGGATAGAGGATACCACGCGCCTCACTTCGCGTCCCGCCAGTTGTCCCCCACCCCTACATCCACCACCAGCGGCACTTTCAGTTGGCAGGCCCCTTCCATCTCCCGCTTCACGAGTTTCGCGACCGCCTCCACCTCCTCCGGCGGGCACTCGAACACCAGTTCGTCGTGAACCTGCACCAGCATCGCGCTCCGGTATCCGCCGGCATCGAGCGCGGCGTCGATTCGCACCATGGCGAGTTTGATCAAATCCGCCGCCGTGCCTTGCAGCGGCGAGTTCACCGCCGTCCGCTCCGCGAACCCGCGCGCGTTGGCGTTGCGGCTGTTGATCTCGGGGATGGGCCGCTCGCGTCCGAACAGCGTGCGCGTCACCCCCGTTCGCCGGACTTCCTCGATGGTGGCATCGATGAATCGCCGCACCCCGGCGTAGCGCGCGAAGTAGTTTTTGATGTACTTCTCCGCCTCGCCGCGCGAGATCCCCAATTGGGCCGCCAGTCCGAACGCGCTGATGCCATACACAATCCCGAAGTTCACCGCCTTGGCGTCGCGCCGCGCCTCGGGCGTCACCATCAGCGGCGGCACGCCCAGCACCTCCGACGCGGTGCGTGTATGGATGTCTTCGCCGTCGCGGAATGCCTCCATCAGCAGCGCATCCTCCGACATGTGCGCCAGCAGCCGCAGCTCGATCTGCGAGTAATCCGCCACCAGCAGCTTCCACCCCTCCTGGGGCACGAAGGCCGCGCGGATCTCGCGCCCCAGTTCGGTGCGGATCGGTATGTTCTGCAAGTTGGGATTGGAAGAGGACAGCCGTCCGGTGGCCGCGCCCGTCTGATTGAAGCTGGTGTGCAGCCGCCCCGTGCGCGGGTCGAGCAGCGCCGGGAGCGCATCCACGTACGTACCCTTCAGCTTGGTGAGCTGGCGGTACTCGAGCACCTGGCGCACGATCTCGTGGTGCGGCGCCAGCTCCTCGAGCACGTCCGCCGCGGTGGAACGGGTCTTCCCCTTTCCGTGCTTCACCGGCGCCGGCAGATTCAGCTCGTCGAAGAGCACCTCGCCAAGCTGCTGCGGCGAGCTGATGTTGAACGTCCGGCCGGCGATGCCATGGATCTGCGCCGTCAGCCGCGCGATCTGCCCTTCCATCAGTTCCGACAGCCGCCGCAGTTCGCTGGTGTCGATGCGCACGCCGGCGCGTTCCATGCGCGCCAGCACCGGCGCCAGCGGCAGCTCGATTTCGGCGTAGAGCTTCCCCATCCCGCGCGCCTCCACCGCCGGCGCCAGTTGTTTCCAGAGCTCCAGCGCGATGTCGGCATGCTGTTCGGGCGCGGGCCCCAGTTGCAGATCGAGGCGCCGGCGCGCCTGCTCCTCCAATGAGCATCCCGAGGGATCGGCGTCCAGCAGAAAGGCGTACAGCATCACATCGTGATCGAATCCGCGCGCGTCGATGCCCAGCCGGCCCAGCCCCAGCAGCGCCGATTTCACGTCGCACGCCACCTTGGCCGCGCCGGCGTCCTCGAGCCACCCTTTGAGGTGCGGCAGGTACTCCGCCGTCACCGCGCGCGCCTCTCCCACACGCCACGCGAGGCCGACCGTATCCAGCGCAAACTCGCCCTCGGCCCACTTCGTTGGCGCCACCGCCACCGGCGCGCCGGCCGCCGCTTCCAGCCACGCCTTCAACTCCTCGGCCGACTCGACCACGCGGTAATCCCGCGCCCGCGTATCTTCGCCCGGCCCCAGTTCCTTCAGGAGACTGTGGAATTCCAGCTCCGTGTAGAGGGTTCTTAAGAGCCCCGCGTCGGCCGGCTGCGCCTTCACCGATTCCAGCGAGAAGGGGACCGGCACGTTTGTTGCGATGGTGGCCAGCCGCTTGCTCTGCCGCACTTGTTCGGCGTGGTTCTGGAGCCCCTCGCGGTAAGCCTTGCGCTCCACTTCCGCGGCGTGCTCCAGCGCCGCTTCCGCCGACCCGAATCGCTGGATGAGGTCCTTCGCGCCCTTGTCCCCGATCCCCGGCGCACCCGGAATGTTGTCCACGGCGTCGCCTTTCAGCGCCAGCAGATCGGCCACCTGCTCCGGGCGCACGCCCAGAAATTCCTTGACCTTCTCCGGGGTGTACCATTCGTCGTCTTTGGCCGGATTCAGCATCGAGACCCGCTCGGAGACGAGCTGCATCATGTCCTTATCGCTGGAGACGATCACCACCTCGAAACCCGCCTCTTCCGCGCGCCGCGCCAGTGTGCCAATCACGTCATCGGCTTCGAATCCCGGGTATTCCAGCACCGGAATCTTCATGGCCGCCAGCACCCGGCGGACATACGGAATCTGCTCGATCAGATCCGGCGGCGTTTCCTTGCGGTTGGCCTTGTAGGCGGCGAACTCCTGCTCGCGCAGGGT